>NZ_BCUX01000005.1 GCF_001591445.1 Neobacillus drentensis NBRC 102427
GATTAGGCGGAAAACCTCCCCTTATTTACCCCGAAACGAGCTCTATTCTGCATCTAAGCGGAAAATCTCCGCTTATTTTACTTTTGCTGATTACTCAATTAAGGATAAAGCATCTTAACTAAAAGAGAGTGAGTTATTTCTCAATAATCTAATATCCAGCTTAAACTGTTACAGCCACAAAAAATTCCTCATAAAGAGCTTGAACCGCTCTTTTTTCATCCACTTCTTTAACCCCAAACATCATGCTTACTTCCGACGAACCTTGGTTTATCATCTCAATATTAATACGAGCTTGTGCCAAGGCTTTGGAGGCTTTTGCCATTGTGCCCACATTATGACGCATACCCTCGCCTACAACCATGATGAGCGCTAGACTATGTTCAAATTTCACTAGATCCGCATGTAATTCAGATTCAATTCGTTCTTTTATTGCCTTCTCCGTTTCAGCACTCATTTGATTTTCACGGAGGATCACAGAAACATCATCAATTCCGGAAGGTGTATGTTCATAGGATAGCCCGATGTCTTCTAAGATACTTAAAAGCTTTCGTCCAAAACCTATCTCTCTATTCATTAAGTATTTGCTTACATAGATACTGCAAAAACCTTGATCACTGGCAATACCAATCACTGGACCATTCGTATTATCCCGCTCATAAACAATCCTCGTGCCCGGTGCAGTTGGATTGTTTGTATTTTTAATGTGAACAGGTATTCCTGCTCTAAATGCCGGAACGAGTGCTTCGTCATGCAACACAGTAAATCCAGCATAGGAAAGCTCGCGCATTTCCCTGTAAGTCAGTTCCTTTATTTCCTTAGGCTTCTTTACGATCGAAGGGTTCACAGAATAAACAGCATCTACATCGGTAAAGTTTTCATAAAGGTCTGCTTTTAAGGCATTAGCAAGGATTGAACCTGTAATATCGGACCCGCTCCGCGAAAAAGTGAATACCTCTCCTTGTTTACTATAGCCGAAAAATCCCGGAAAAATTAAAATCCCGGATCGCTCGTGGAGCGAGTATAACTGATCATACGCCTCTGGTAAAACCTGGGCATTTCCAGGCTCATCACTGACAAGAAGACCCGCTTCTTTTGGATCCACATAATAAGCTTCAACACCCTGCGCCTGAAAATAGGCCGCTACTAATTTGGCATTATTGTCCTCTCCACTTGCTTTTAACAAATCAAGAAAGCGTTCAGGCTCTGTTTTATCACTGCTCAATCTCTTTGTTAAATCATCATGAATTTCGTTTATAATATCTCGAGGTAATGCAAGTTCTTCTGCTATATAGGAATATCTTTCGATGACCGCCTCAAATTTTTCTTTTGGATCTTTGCTTTGCAAGCAGAGCTCTCCACATTCAATTAATAAATCTGTTACTTTGTTATCATCAGCAAACCTTTTTCCGGGAGCAGAAACCACAACTACCTTTCGCTCAGAATCTGAGACAACAATCTTAAATACTTTCTCCAGTTGTTTTCCGGATGCTAACGAGGACCCGCCAAACTTTACGACCTTCATCCCTACATCTCCCTAATATCTAAAAATATAATTTTAATTTTAACTGTATTCAGAAAATAATCAAGTTTTTTCTCTTCCGAAAACACATTTGTGTGCCGTACGAGGACATACCTACAAAAACAGTGGAGTTCATTTTAGAAATCCACTGTTTTAGAGGTCGTTTTCTATTGTCGCTGATTAACACTAACGAATCACTTCAATAAAATGGGAAAGTATCTTAGCGGTTAATCCCCAAATCACTTTTCCCTGATAGCGGTAGAAATATTCTTCAATCCCACGTGTCCTCCAGTTATAATTTTCTCCGCCGACAATTAGGTCAAAGGGAAAATTCACTTCCGGTTCTGCCCTAAATTCAATGTTATAAATCTCTGGTTCATTATGAATAAAAAAGGATAAAGGTACAGTAAATATCTCCCCGACTTCAGATGGATTTGGAACAATCCTTTTTGGATTAATAATATGGCCCACAAAAGGATAGATGATCATTCCAAAAGGTGAAATCATATAATCTAGTGGGTGTATGTTTAAAATCTGCTCTTTATTAATACCCAATTCCTCAACCGTTTCTCGGATAGCTGCATTTTTTTCATCGATATCTTGTGCGTCAATCCTTCCTCCTGGAAAACAAATTTCGCCAGGCTGCCTCCTTAATTCAAGCGAACGAACCTCTAACAAGACATGGATTCCATCCTCTTTTTTAATGAGTGGCACCATCACAGCGTATTTTGAAAATTTCTCACTTCCAAGAATCTTAGGAGTATGAGTTTGTAAAATACTTACTATCGATTCCAACTCCATGATTTCACCTCTATTCATTTACAAATTTTCCTTATTACTACCATACCACTTTTTACTTTTGATTGAAAAAACAATCCAACAATTTATCTGTTGGATTGTTCCAAAAATCA
Organism: Neobacillus drentensis NBRC 102427; assembly: GCF_001591445.1. Lineage (GTDB taxonomy): Bacteria > Bacillota > Bacilli > Bacillales > Cytobacillaceae > Neobacillus > Neobacillus drentensis. The sequence goes on from NZ_BCUX01000005.1 coordinate 2,431, forward strand.
TTATTCCTTTTTTTCATACCAAGAATACATGTAGTTAACATCTTCTATAGCTTGTGCAGATTTGACAATTTTTAGAGGATGAAAGGTGTCAATCATAACGGCCAGTTCAAGCGTTTCCTTTTTTCCAATACTTGCTTCCGTTCTACCTGGATGCGGGCCATGCGGAATTCCGCTTGGATGAAGCGTAATAGAACCCTCCTGTACCCCTTTCCGACTCATGAAATTGCCTTCCACATAATAGAGGAGCTCGTCACTGTTCACGTTACTATGATAATATGGCGCAGGAATCGATTCGGGATGATAGTCATACAGCCTTGGGACAAATGAACATACGACAAAATTATTCCCCTCAAAGGTTTGATGAACCGGTGGCGGCTGGTGAACTCTTCCTGTGATTGGTTCGAAATCCTCTATGTTAAAGGCCCAAGGATATAAATACCCATCCCAGCCAACGACATCTAATGGATGATGCCCCAAAATATGCGAGGTAATCATTCCTCGTGATTTGGTTAACACCTCAAATTCACCTTTTACATCAAACGTCACCAAAGCTTCAGGCCCGCGAAGGTCTCTTTCACAAAACGGACTATACTCCAAAAGCTGACCATAATCATTGCGGTACCGCCTCGGTGTCGTAATTTGGCTGAACGATTCAACAAACAGCATTTTCGTCTCTTCATTTTCGTTTGGAATTAGCCGATAAATGGTTCCTATCGGAATGTTCAGGTAATCACCGGGCCTGTAGGAAAGTGTCCCGAACATTGTTTCTAATTTTCCGGAGCCGTAGTGGATAAAGAGCATTTCATCGCCGTCACCATTCCGATAAAAGCTATTCATCGGTATCGTTACAGTGGCTGTTCCGATTAATAAATCCTGATTCCCCAATATATACTCCCTAGCCTCTAGGGCATCTCCTTTAGCGGACACATTACTTGTAAAAAAATGACGGTGCTTAAGCGGCTGCTGGTCTTCATATTCAGGCATATAATTGCCCACTATTTCTGTCTTCACGACTTCTGTCGGCATAAATTGGTGATATAAGATCGATTGGGTTCCCGAAAATCCACGTGTGCCCATCACCTGCTCTCTGTAAAGACTCCCGTCAGCCTTTTTGAACATTGTATGCCGTTTATGTGGTATCTTCCCCATTTGACGGTAGAACATCATTTCACCTCTCTTCTACGATTATCTCATTCTGTAATACACCAAGCTGATCAATCTCTAATTCTATTTGATCACCAGGGGTGAGCCAGCGGTGTACCTTTTCCCCCAGTTCAAGGATACATCCTGTTCCAACTGTACCGGAACCGATCATCTCTCCCGGATACAAAGTAACTCCCTCTGACGCCCTCTCAATCATCTCAGCAAAAGAATAATAGAGATCTTTCATATTCCCCTCAGAAAGAAGAACCCCATTGACGCGAGCTTTCATCGAAAGATCATAGCCCTTCCCCAATTTAAAAGGTTCTAACTCATCTTTTGTAACAATCCACGGTCCGATGGATGTCGAGAAATCCTTCCCCTTAGCGGGTCCCAGTCCAACCTTCATTTCCTTCCTTTGCAGATCGCGTGCGCTCCAATCATTTAAAATACAATAGCCAAAGATATATTCCTCTGCCCCATCCGCAGAGATATTTTTACCTTCTTTTCCAATAATGCAGGCAATCTCCAGTTCATAATCAAGCCAATCACATATTGCAGGCTTGATAATTTCCTCTCCTGGTCCCTTAATGGCAAGATGATTGGAAAAATAAAAGACTGGGATTTCGTACCATTCAGGTATCATTTCAAGACCCCTATTTTCCCTTGCGGTTTTCACATGCTGCTCAAATGCATAAAAATCACGAAAACTCTTGGGGATAGGGAGTGGTGCCAGCAATCGGAGTTCATTCAATGGGTAAACCCCTTTATGTTCCTTTGTGTATGGGGATAAACTAGCTATCCTTTTTAAAAAGGCGTCACTATTTTCTAAAAAAGCTAATAGATTACTTGGCAGCATCCCACCAGATGCTTCATACATATCTACGGCATGGTGTTGGTCAAGTAACCAACCTGCTCTGATTGTCCCATCCCTTTTTTCAAACGTTACAAATTTCACGGCATTCACTCTTTCTTCGTTTTACGATTCATTTCAAACATTTTTGCTAAAGGGTCCGTAAAGATATTACCTGCCATTCTACCGATAGGGTTAAGCTTGGCCGAATCGATTCGTCCTTTATCAAAAAGTTCATCATTCACATGGACATGTACTACTCTTCCGATTACCAGGCTCCCGGCACCAGGGGTATCACCAAAATGTAATACTTGCTCCTGTACACATTCTAAATGGACGAGCGACTCCTTGATACGCGGCACATTCACCTTTATACTTGGTTCTTTCGTTAAACCCACTTCTGCTATTTCATCAACATCCGCACTGAATTCAATCGCACAGTCATTCATTGGCTCGGCCATGCTGTTACTTACAATATTTATGACAAATTGACCTGTGCTTTCAATATTTACAAGTGTATCTTTTTTAGCTCCATCTGTTCCTCTTCTCATCGGTGAAAAACAGATCAGCATCGGGTCTGCACAAATTGCCGTAAAAAAACTAAACGGTGCTGCATTCGCAATCCCATTTGCGTCGATGCTTGAAACAAAGGCAATGGGACGGGGAAGGATGGAACCGACTAATAATTTATAGGCCTCTCTCCATTCCAATGTTTCCGGTGAGATTTCCATAACCATTTCACCTCCGTTACATTAAATTTTTAAAAAAGGGAGAAATATATCTCTCCCTTTTCCGAAACCGCTCAATACTTTCCCTCTTTTAAATCTTTCTATATTTATAGATTCCCACGTCTCTCCTGTTCCCGTTCTATTGACTCAAATAAAGCCTTAAAGTTTCCTTCACCAAAACCACGTGCCCCTTTTCGTTGAATAATTTCAACAAATAATGTTGGTCGGTCTACAATAGGTTTGGTGAAAATTTGCAGTAAATAGCCTTCATCATCGCGGTCTACTAAAATATTAAGTTCGCGAAGCTTTTCTATTTCTTCATCAATTTTGCCGATGCGTTCTCCTAAGGACTCATAATATGCTGCTGGAGTATTCAGGAATTCTACCCCATTTTGTTTTAAGATGGCGACAGTAGCTACAATATCTTCCGTTAATATCGCCAGATGCTGGACACCAGGACCATTATAGAATTCTAGATATTCCTGAATTTGTGATTTTCGTTTCCCCACTGCTGGTTCATTAATCGGAAATTTAATCCGTCCTCCATTGTGCATAACCTTTGACATAAGGGCTGAATATTCCGTCGTGATGTCCTTGTCAGAGAAATGTTTCATTTCTTTAAAGCCCATTACCTTAGCGTAATATTCGACCCACTCCTCCATCCTCTCCACGTTACCAACCACATGGTCTATCCCAATTAAACCGGCATCTTTAACAGGTAGTGACGCGGAGTATGCAATAAACCCTGGCAAAAATGTACCATTATAATTTTTCCGTTCTATTAACGTATGGATGGTGTCACCATATGTACCAAGAACGGCTTTTTTAACCACACCTGTTTCGTCCTTCATTTCAAACGGGGCATCAATGGCAATAGCCCCTCTTTTCACTGCCTCTTCAAACGCTTTCTCGACATCATCGACTACCAGGGCTACGTCCTTCACCCCGTCGCCGTGTTTCTTTACAAATTGGGCTACAGCACTTTCTTCACTATAAGGACCTGTAAGGACGAGACGAATATTCCGTTGCTTCAAACAATAGGAAGCGGTTTCACGATTACCAGTTTCTAGACCTGAATAGGCGACTGGCTGAAATCCAAAAGCAGTACAAAAAAAGTGACTGGCCTGCTTGGCATTTCCTGTATAAATCTCAATATAATCCACATCTCGGACCGGAAAAAAATCATCAGCTAATTGTTCTTTCCTTACTCTATTTTCTTTCATCTAGAACCCCCCCATTGTTTAAAAAATAATATTCTGAATTAATTCTAAATGAATGAATCTTGTCCTTTCAAGGATGGGTTGTAAAGCAATAACGCATTTTTGTACTAAAGGAATTTTCTAAACATGTGAAATATTTCCCTGAAAAACAAAAAGAAACTTACCCATAGCAGGAAGTTTCTACTGTATTAATACTGGAAATACTTTTTATTATTGCAATTCTAAAAAAGACTGATTAAAAAAAATATTTTTTATTATGAAAGAATGGCACGATCACTTGCCATTTGGACACCACGAATCCTTTTAAACTCCATTAATAGCCCTTCAATGGTTAGGTGCTTCTTATTTTCTTCATTGACTTCTAATATAATTTGACCCTTATCCATCATGATTAATCGGTTACCTAAATCAATTGCTTGCTGCATGTTATGTGTAACCATTAAGGTAGTTAGTTTGTATTTGTCGACAATTTCTCTCGTTAAGTTCGTTATTAATTCCGCTCTTGATGGATCAAGCGCTGCTGTATGTTCATCAAGGAGGAGGATGGAAGGCTCTGTAAAGGTAGCCATTAGCAGTGATAACGCTTGACGTTCTCCGCCAGATAACAAACCTACCTTTGCACTTAGGCGGTTTTCGAGGCCAAGGTGCAGCGATTCTAAAACCTCACGAAAATAATCACGTCGCTTTTTTGTTACTCCTTGCCGAAGCGTTCTCATTTTGTTCCGTGAATAGGCCATCGCAAGATTTTCTTCAATCGTCATACTTGGTGCCGTACCTGCCATTGGATCCTGAAATACACGTCCAATCATTTTTGAGCGGCTAAACTCTGACCTATTGGTGACATTTTTTCCACCAATTAATACTTCCCCTACATCAGGGATCAGAACACCCGATATGATATTCATCAATGTCGATTTCCCTGCTCCATTACTGCCGATAACTGTCACAAAATCCCCTGGCTGAAGGGTTAGGTTCACATGGTCAATCGCAATTTTTTCATCAGGTGTCCCTTCATTAAAAATCTTATGAATTTGATTTAATTGTAACATGATGGTCCCCCTTCCCTTGACCAGATGTCTGCATGATGTTTGTTTTTTCTATTCTTCTGCGGGCTTTCCGCTTTCTCTCTTTGGAACCTTCAATGATTTTTGGCGTCGTAAGAGCAAGAATAACAATGAGAGCAGTAATCAGCTTCATATCACCTGGGTCCAAGAAATCAACACGTAAAGCTAACGTAACAACAATTCGATAAATTATCGAACCTCCAATTACCGCAAACGTGGTTCTGGCAATTGTTTTTGTACCAAATAAGGCTTCACCGATAATAACAGAGGCTAGACCAATCACAATCATTCCAATCCCCATACCCACATCTGCAAATCCACCTTGTTGGGCAATTAGGGCACCAGAGAAAGCTACCAGCGCATTTGAAAGACCTAAGCCAAGCACAACCAGAAGGTTGGTATTAGCAGAGAGGCTGCGGATCATCCGTTTATTATCTCCCGTAGCCCTGACAGCAAGGCCAATTTCGGTCTTTAAAAACAAATCGGTAAGGAACTTAATGACGAAAGTTACCACAATCATAAAAATAAGAATTCCCCATGTTTCCGGCAGGCTGTCGCCGAGACCGACCTTGGTGAGAATATTATTGAAAAATGAATCAATCCCTGTTTTTTCAAAAAAACCACTGATTTTTGTAAAAGCTGTATCTGTATTCAATAAGGGGATATTAGAGCGCCCCATGATACGAAGATTGATTGAATATAATGCAATCATCATTAAAATACCTGAAAGCAGGTTATTAATCTTTCCAAAGGTGTGAAGAAGCCCTGTCATACATCCTGCAGCAAAACCAGCGAATAATGCAATAATTGTTGCTAAAAATGGATTCGTTCCTCCAGCTATCAACATTGCTGATATCGCTGCTCCCGTGACAAAACTCCCATCCACCGTTAAATCTGGAAAATCCAGAATACGGAAGGAAAGATAGACGCCCAGAGCCATAATCGCATAGATAATACCTGCTTCAAATGATCCAAATATAGCTGTAAACATTGAGATCATCCTTTCTTTAAATCATTAAGCCTGCGTCTAAGATGCAAAAACCTATATCAAGCTTATGTAGGGTTCATAGAGTGAGCCCTCATTTGAAGGCTCACTCTATGAATAATATTATGTTATTCTTCGAAAAATTCACCTAAGCTTTTCCAAGCATCATTAACTGTTAAGCCTTGAGCTTCAGCGGCCTTTTTATTAATCACAAGTTTGAGGCTGTTAGGAAGCTCTACCGGGATTTCAGAAGCCTTCTTCTTCCCGCTTAAAATGTCAGCCGCCATTACTCCGGATTGATAGCCAAGATCGAAATAGCTAAATCCGCTGGCTGCAACTGCACCTTTTTTCATGGAATCAAGTTCACCAACGAAAAGTGGAATCTTCTTGCTGTTGGCAACAGCAATTACTGAATCTAGAGCTGTAACAACTGTATTATCAGTTGGAACATAAATGGCATCAACTCGTCCAACTAATGATTCTGCTGCTTGCTTTACTTCTGCTGTAGTTGAAACAGATACTTCTACAAGCTTAGCACCCTTCTCTTCTGCTATTTTCTTCACTTCTTTTACCTGTACAACAGAATTTTGTTCACCGGAGTTATAGATGACTCCAATATTTTTCGCTTTCACTTCGTCTGTAATAAAGCTAATCGTTTTTTTCGTTGCCTCTGGATGGTTGTCGGTTGTACCGGTAATGTTTTTACCCGGTTTATCAAAGGATTCAACCAATCCAGCTCCCACTGGGTCTGTTACCGATGTGAAGATAATCGGAATTTCCTTGGTTGCATTCAATGCAGCAGTTGCACTTGGAGTAGCATTAGCAAAAATTAGATCGACTTTGTCGCCGACAAAATTTTTGGCAATGGTTTGTGTATTGTTCATATCTGCCTGTGCATTCTGTTCATCGTAGCTGACCTTAATTCCTTTATCCTTTAAGGCTTTTTTAAAGCCCTCAGTTGCAGCATCTAGAGATGGATGTGGTGCAAATTGAGTAATTCCAACTTTAAACTCCTTATCTGCTCCTGCTTTTTCAGAACCCCCTGCTTTTTCTTTACTTCCGCAGCCTGCAAGCAGCATCATTCCTGCCAAGGCAACTGACAAAACTTTACCTTTGTTCTTCATCTTGCTTAATCCCCCTTAAATATCAAAATACCAATTTTCTAAAAATTTAATATATTAGAAATTATTCTAGTATTTTTTCGTAGGAAAAGCAATAGATTTGCTGAAAATATTTTTTTGCTTTAAAGCGGCATAATCCTATCGGCTTTCTTTAAATTGTTCACTTACTATTTATTCTTCTAAAAACAACAAAAAATGCCTTCTTTTAATATAGAAGGCATTTTAAGAAACTATTAGTTCAATATTATTTTTACCAATCACGGGTATTTTCAAGTAAGAGATCTATTTCAACTTTTTTCACTTTATTGTTGTTTTTCTCAGATGTTAGATTTGACGTTGCTTCCAGTAATTTGTCGATATCAATGATCATAGTTCCCATTTCTAACCTCCTGAATTTAGTCATTTTATTGCTTTGAAAGATTATTCGACTAATCCATCCTATTAATGGGGGTACTTTTTCGATTAACACAAACTTGATAAAAAAATTTGAAAAATGCTGGGAAGAAAAATGAATCTAATCCCTTCCAATCGGTTTCTTAAAAAATCAAGCCAAGGGTTTGGCTGGATTTTTATTTACCTAAATTCCAATTTTACTTAATTCAGTGTTTTTCATTTCTGTTCGTTTACCGCCTTCGTTGAAAAAAAACTTCATCATTGGCGGTGTAACGATAGTAGTAATTAGGACTACCACTACTAAAACAGCAAATAATTCCTGACTGATTAAGTTTGTCTCCAAACCAATCGTCGCAATAATTAAGGCAACCTCGCCGCGCGAGACCATAGCCGCACCAATTCCAAGTGCATTCTTCCATGAAAAGTGAGCAAGTTTTGCACCTAGTGCTGCACCGATTAACTTTGTTAATATGGCTAATATACTAAAACCAATAATTAGCCCGAAATTTTTTGAGATACCGTCAAAGCTTACTGCTACCCCTATCGAGGTGAAAAATACGGGTACAAAAATGGAATAGCTGATCGTTTCCACTTTCGCAAATATTTTTTTCTTATAATTTGTTTGATTAATAGCTACCCCGGCAATGTACGCCCCAATAATAGCCGCTACACCCGTTATTTCAGCAACATAGGCAAACAGGAAGCAAATGATTAATGCACCCGAAACAAGTGACTCAGTGACTTTTAATGGTGCAAATTTCTTTAGTACCCATGGAACTACCTTCCAAGCTACTAAAATAGCACCCATGAAAAAGAGTACCTTTTTCATAATCATCATGCTTAAATTTACTTCTCCGCCGGCCATACTCATTAAAAAGGCCAATGCGACGATGACAAGGACATCATCAATAACCGCTGCACCTAAAATCGTGGTCCCTTCTTTCGATTGCAGCTTATCTAACTCTTTAAGTGCTTGAACGGAAATACTAACACTTGTTGCAGAAAGTAATAACCCTAAAAATAATGCTTGGATAGTTGTCATATTTATCAAAATTCCAGCTACGTAACCCAACCCTAAAGGTACAATGATTCCGCTGATACCGACAAAGGTTGACGCTTTCCAGGTCCGTCTAAATTCATTCAAATCAGTTTCCATACCGGCAATAAACATCAACAAGATGACGCCAATTTGGCTTAAATCAGCTAAGGTCTTCGTATCTGATACGAGCCCTAACACAGCAGGTCCTAAAATAACCCCTATTAACAACTTCCCTAGAACCGAGGGCTGACCCAACTTAACACAAAGATCCCCAGCCATCTTTGAGGCAAATAAAATAATGGCTAATTCAAAAATTAATTCCATCCAATCACCTTTCCTTAGTCAAAAATTAAAGGGGTCTGCTATTTTATAAACAGACCCTTTTTGAGAGAAAACAAAAAAAGCCTGTCAACCAAGGGACATAAATATCCCTTGGTGACAGGCTCCTCCAATTATAGTAAGTTGATTATTTAATTACTCCTATTATAACAAACTTTATGTTAATATTCAATAAAAATTGACCCGCAGTTAACCTATTAGTCCCACTTTTTTATCTTATCTATTACCTTTTCCTTCAAACGGGTAATAAATGTCGATTCACCTTTATTCATTTTTTGCTTATTCCATTCATTAAAGCTTGCCACTGTTATCAAGATAATACCTGCAATTAATAAATAGAACCACCACGGCATATTCCCCCAGTAGGGTCTAGTTTGCAGGAATACATTTAATAATAATACCCCTGCTCCAACAAAGAAGTAGGACTTTATTTGCAGGAACATGCCTGAAAGCAGCGACAACAAGGAGAGTGTTCCTAAAATAAGCGCATCATAAATTGTGTTGCTCGCTAAACCATCCTGGATTAATAATAGCGATACAATGATTAGGACTCCCCATTGAACAGCTTTCGTGATATCCGAATATTGCCCCTTTAAACAACGTCGGATGAAAATGATTAGAATAATAAATGGAAGAACAAACACTTCCCGCTCCCAAAGAGACGGAATATGAAGGTTTGCTATTATTGAATAGTATGGTTGTAATATATAGGCTCCGCCAAGTATTGTCATAAAGACAGAGAACCTTGCAGGTACTCTATTTCTTTGCCTCAAAAGTAAAACGGCAATCAGAACGCCTGGCAGTGCTTGATTCCAGATGGATTGAATCTCGAAACTGTACATAAGGATGAAAAATAAGAATGAAACAAACGTATAGCCGTCTATTTTTGACAGGTGAATTTTCGGTCCATATATAACGAGCTTTTTGTAAATGAATGGGCCAATCATTGCTAGAACTACTCCTAATCCTCCAGACAAGAGCATTTTATCAAGTTCATTTAATTCACTAAAATATGTGTATTCAACCGTTGCGATAAATGCTAAGAATAAGGGAACGACCCCCAGAAAATCCCATTTAATCTTATGCAAATAAATCATTGAACCCAGAATATAGGCAAGTGTTACCAGATAAGGCAGCAAATCAAATGGATAGGTCATAGCAGTAAACAAAATGCCGATCATTGAAAATGGGACTAAATAATATGCTGTCCGTTTCTTAAATTCATCCTTTGCGATTAGTGCAAATAGAAGAATAAAACCACTTGTGATTGGAAACTCATAATTTCCAAAATATTGATTAAGTAACTGTTCTAATCCAGTAGAAACAATAAAGAATATGGAAGTAAAACTGCCATAAAGGAAAACTTTTATTTTCCATTCTAGTATAGTCAACTTTGTGCTAAAAGCATAAACAAACATTGCTATGATAAAGCTATAACCTGAGTCTGACTGAAATGCAAACCATGTATACATGAGTGCTAATGGATAAATGCAGTGTCCTACCCATCCAAACGCATGTGACAAACTCAAGTCATTTTTCCTAATAAGGAATGCGATTATTAGCATTATGACTGCACTCGTAGAAGCGATAAATGAATGAGTTGTTTGATCAAAAGTAATTTTCATCATAACCGCTTGAATAATAGAAAAATACGAAAGCAATGCTGCAATACTTACTAAAAATGGGACCCACATCGTACCAATTTTTTTATACAAGTAATAATACATGCAGATTCCAACGATCAAAACAAGCGGCTGAACCCATAATGCATTAATCGGACTTAACAATGCATAGAAAATGGCAAATGAATAAAGAGCCTGTGAGGTATATAAAGAATTCTTATCCAATTCCTTTTCCCCAGCTTTTTTCCAAACAAAACTTGATAATAAGACCAAGATTGCAGCAATAGCAAAATTAATAGCATAACCATATAAATTAAGGTACGCGGGGAAATTAGTATTAATTTCTTCTCCAAAAGCTACGAAAGAAAAACCAAGAAAACTAGGAATTACCCATAAAGCCGCTTCCTTTAAGATCATCCTTGTTTCATTCTTATACAGCAGAAAGGCAGCAACTACAAAAAGGAATAACATGACTCCTAGTTCCCACCATAACAGCAACGGCAAGGCAGTCACCATCGCGAGCACTATAATGGATATGCCCACGTCTCTAGAAGGAATCTGAAGAATCCTTACATACGTTGAAAGGCGTAAGATGCCTAACACACTAAATAGGATAAAACCTGTGATTGACAACTGAAGAGAAAAATTGATTTTATCGAATGGCTGACTCAATAAGGCAACCGTTTCATAAATTCCAGCCGCTGCAAAAAACGCGCTTAAATAAGGAAATAACTTTCTTGAAGCGTTATGGGACAAATAAATAAAGTTACCTGCAATGATAAAATAGGCAACCATGAGCACAATCGATTGATTACCTGCACGCAGGAGAATTCCTTCAAGACTAATATAAATAAATGCCAAACCGGAAATTACAGCACTTGTATATTGGAAGGCCTTATTTAATGTAAACTGATCATTCAAAGCCTTTGGAACGAAGACCATCCCAAATCCGATTAAAGCATAAACAATCGCTCCAAAATTATCAAGGAAGCTATGTTCAATCAATTGATAGGCTCCATACACAATCATGATACTAAAAATGAAATGGTATTCTTTTCGCCCGCTCACATACATCATCGATAAATAAATAATCGCTGTTAACAGCAGGTTGAAACTATATAAGACCTGGTTATCATATAAAAAAAGCATCATAAGTGTACAAAGAACAAGATTAACTTGGACGTACGGAATAAATTCAATCGTAAATAATTTAAACGATTCCTTATGTTTAAACTGATGATATACAATAATAAAAATCGCATTAAAAACCATCATTCCCAGGTAAAAGAGATCAATCTTCAGATGGAAGTTCGCTAACAGAAAGGCGGTTCCTAGTGATATCGAGACATAAGTAAACCAAACAAATAATCTGGAACCTAAGTTTTTTGCAAATAAATAGTAAACAATGATCGGCAGCAAACTCCCCAGCATTCCGAGAAGATACCGCCCCTCCCCATCTATTGATAAATATGTACCCAAAAGACCAAACCATCCGAGTGATAGAATAAAAATGGGCAAAAACAAACTTCCAAGGACACTAAAGGCAAAGGCAGTCTTTTCAATTTTCAATACTTTCCTGGTTAAAAAAGCAGTACCGTAAAATAATAAGGCAACGACTGCAATAGATCCACTTTTCATAAAACTGGTCATCGATTCCCAATTACTTGTGGCAACAAATAAACCACCGATTAATAAGAAAATTACACCGATATTTAATAACCAAGTAATATTCCGCTCACGAATTTCTTCCGGGGTTAACTTTTTTTTCACTTTTTGCGGTTTCTCTGGAGCAGCCACCTTACTAGCCACATTTATTTCAGTGGATGGAGGTTCTAACTCCATTTCTAACAAATCCAAATGATACTGATGATGTGCTCTTGCCACCGTATCGACAATTGCCTCTGAAAGATAGCCCTCCTCTCGTAATAAAAATAACTCTTTTCTAAAATTTTTTCTCCGCTCTTCGCTTTGATTCGGATCCATAAAAAACTCCCCACCTTCATAATGGATTCCTTAAAAATCAGTATCCTTATTTTTCCTCTATAGTGTAATTTTACACTATCTATAAATATTTTCAATATATTCTCTAAAAATCATCTCCGCAGCGACTCTTTTTTTTTAAAGGTTTTACGTTTGGGTAAAATATCTGTATGATGAATAAGATTGACTTAAATAATGGAGGAAACTATGCTTACATTTAATGAAAAATTAGCTATAATCGAATCATTTCCAGAATTGGAGCGCAAAAATGTGTCTCTTGGACGCATCAATTTTCAATTCGAAGGCAGTATCTCAGATAAGAAAAACATTGTTTATCATTTACACCCAAATGGGAATGGATTTGTTTATGCAGGAATGTTGGAAAATTATGATACGGATGAAAAGGGGATGGTCAATATTCGTGATTTCTCCGATGAACAGCTCCGTAAAGTGCTAAAACAATCGATTCAAGCCCTATCTCCAGTCGAGAAAACAACGACGGAAGAAGCAATTATCGGTGATTCAAAGGAGGAACGCTGGGTCGATAGTGAGAAAAATCTCCTCGTTTTAATTAATGAAAATGATTCTTGGAATATATATTTTGGCCTGAACCTTGATGCAAGTTTTGATACCTATGAGGAAGCAGAGACGTTTCTTCAGGAAGAAGGATTTACTAGAAAGTAAATCTAAATCTATAAACAAAGGCGATGCATCTAATGCACCGCCTTTTCTTTAGTCTATATTATTTCATTGTCAATCCATTCGTCTAAACGGATAATGCTTTGTTTTGCACGTTCATATTCAATGGTTCGGTAATGGTGCATGCCGCCTTCTTCTTCATCTTTTTCATCTGCCCATTTAACAATTTGTTGTAACGGGGTTCGAACGATATCGTTTGATGGGAGAAAAGAGTCAGTATGAAATAAAATAGCGAGGGCAATTGTTTTTGCTTTGATTGGGTTTTCACCGAGTCGAATTAGGAGCTTATGTGCCCGCTCTGCCCCTTTTATTGGATGAATATCGTTTTGTTTGTATAGGTCATAATCCCATTTACCATTTTTATACCATGTATAATGGCCCATATCATGGAGCAGGCCTGCTTTTGCGGCAATATCCACATCTAAATTATGCTCTTTTCCTAACTGGAAGGCGTGATAAGCGACAGCAATCGCATGGGCAAGACCTGAGCGGTTCAAATATTTTTGGGCAATATGATGTTCAAATATATTTAATAGGGTAACGTCTCTCATGCGATCTCTCCTAACTTTTTCAAAATAATTATTTTATCTATTATATGATAACAATTGGTACATGGCTATTTTTTATAAAAAAAAAGCAGAAGGCATCTAAATGCCCTCTGTTCAATTGAAGAAAATATCTCATCTCTTAGACTTTCTGTATCCCTTATCCTGTGCTTCTTTTTCTGAACAAAACCAGACGATATTGTCGGTGGTAGAGTCATAAAAACTCCCACCCGGTACATGGTAGATATGGGAATTCGCGTTCCCTTTAATCTTGCTTTTACAATCTAAGTTTGTTTCTTGATCATCACTTGGGTTATTTTGATAGTTGTTCTCTGAAGGAGCTTTTGAATTTGTACTTGTATCTTTCGGTTTGTCAACAGCATCTGTATTATACCCATTCTCTTGAGCATAATTTTCAATCGACCAGATTCCCACACCTTTTTTTTGTGCTTTCTTTTGGATTGCATAAAATTCATCTACATATTGGGTATTTGGCGCATAAATGTAAGCCACACGAGCTAGTCCTTGTTCAAGCAGCATTTCATTAAACATTTTTCCATTGACATAAATATAGGCAAGTAAGCGCCCATATTTATCTCGGCCATCCCCTATACCAGGTTCAATTTCAACTTTGGTCCCAACGGGGAGAATTTTTTGGGTATACGCGGATGCTTCCGGTCCAAATGGCTGAACCCCTAACCGAGGGTGATGTGTTTCAGGAGTATCAACACAAAGCATTCTTACCTTTTCAATTTTTCCATTAAGGCTAATATTAATGGTATCTCCATCGACATTCTTAACGATGGTTGCAGGGAGTAATTTTTTATTAGTGATTTTCGATTTAGCAGGTACTTCTGTTTGAGATTGTGATTGAGCCTTTGGTTCGTTCGTTTCATTTGTGTGATCTTCATTGTTTTTTACAACGGAGGAAGTTTTATCTTCACTTTTTACTTTAGTTGGTTCAGTTCCAGAGCAACCTCCGAGTAGAATAGGGATCATTACAATTAGAGAAAATATTAATTGGAGAAATCCTTTGTTCATAACTAGTACCCCTTAGAATGATTTATTCCATCTATTTTATTAAAAATCAAAAATAAAAAGAGAGAAGTTAGCGATTCTCCTCTCTCTTTGATAATGTTACTTTTTTTCTATCACTTTATCACCTTTAGGCCCCAAATACTCATAATCATTTGGATTAATTGGTGTATATCCTTCTGGCTTATAAAACCGCAGCAGGTCTTTGTAAACAATTTCATCAGACATGTTTAATTCAGTATTAACCTTGGTATCAACATCTTTACATGCAGTACTGTCTTCTAATAATAGTCCAGTTTCAGATGCATAACATTTTTCATTAATCTGGATAACATCTGAGGTTACAAAGTCACCGTTTCTGAATAATGCCCAATTACGGTGTTGTTTTGAAAGTAAATCAGAACCAAATTCCATATAATCCTTCGTATCAATACCCAATAAATGAAGAATGGTTGGACGGACATCTACTTCCCCGCCAACTTGGTGGTGAACTCCACCCTTTACACCAGGGACGTGAATAAATAATGGTACACGTTGTAATTTAGCATTGATTGCAGGAGTAATTTCATCGACACCCAAAACCTTTGCCATTGCATCATTATGGTTTTCAGAAATACCGTAATGGTCACCATACATAACAATGATTGTATTATCATACATACCGTTTGCTTTTAAGTCATTAAAGAATTGCTCAAATGCCTGATCCATATAGTTTGAGGATTGGAAATATTGGTTTACAACGGTATCCCCATAATCCCCAGCAGGGAAATTGGTATCTTCCGGATCCATTTCAAATGGGAAATGATTAGATAATGAAATGAACTTTGTATAGAACGGCTGCTTTAAGCTTTCAAGCAGTGGTATAGATTCTTTAAAGAAAGGTTTATCTTTCATTCCATAGTTTTTTGTATTTTCATCAGACATGCTGTAGTACTCAGCATCAAAGAATTGATCGTATCCAAATGCTTTATAAATTACGTTTCGGTTCCAGAAGGTTTTATAGTTTCCGTGTAACACTGCCGAACTATATCCCTGGCCTTTTAGAATAGAAGGCATAGCTTGATAGGTGTTCTGGGCTTTGTTAACAAATACAGCACCTTGTGCCATAGGATATAATGAATTTTCCATCAGGAATTCGGCATCCGATGTTTTCCCTTGACCTGTTTGATGATAGAAATTATCAAAATAGAAGGTATTTTTATCATGTGCCAGAGAATTCAAAAATGGCGTGACTTCTTGTCCGTTAGGCATTTTATAATCAATCATAAAGCTTTGAAAAGATTCCATTGAAATATAGACGACATTCATACCCTTAGCTTTCCCGAAATACTTCGGATTAGGTGCGGCATAGTTTGCTTTTCGGTAGTTTTCAACATCTGTAATATCGCTGCTATCAGCCAACGCACGCTGACTTGATGATTTAATATTTTGGATAACATCATAAATGGTAAAGTTGTATGCACCAAGGTACTTTACTAAATAATTTCGGTCAAAAGAACGTGACAGCAACTGTGGACGATCTTTCTCAGCTAAACCTAAATTAAATAGAAAAGTAGTGATTGAAAATAATAGGACGATTTTATAGGTTTTTCTGCTCGTTACCGTAACTTTCTTGAAAACTGTTAGTGCTAATGCAATCAAGATGAACATATCGGTAAAATAAAAAATATCAAATGGTGACATTAATGACAGTGCACTGTCCCCTAGCTGTCCGGCATTCGTTTTGGTTTGCATTAACACTGGCACTGTAATGAAATCATTAAAGAAACGATAATAGGCAATATTCGCGTACAATAAGAATGATAACAAGAAATTAATAAAAATCATGATCATCTTCGAGCGTTTCTTAAAAAGCAGTGCTAGACCAAAGAAGAAGAGCGCTGAACTTAATGGATTAATCAAAAGCAAAAACTTTTGCAGGTTATTTTCAATACCTAAGTTAAATTCAATTTGATATGCAGCATAGGTCTTGATCCAAAATAAAAATACAGCCGCTGCAAAGAATGTAATATGACTATTTTTTAATATTTTAGGTAGTCTAATTTTATTCATTTTAAAAAATTCTCCCCTCACTTACCAATTAAGCTTCGGTAAACGAACCTCAATTACTATACCACATTTCTAATAAAAATAAAAACATATATCATGCTGTTTTTATCTCCTCTTTCCAACAAAAATCTACACGGATTATCTTTTTCGACAAACACATTCATCACTGTAAATTGATTGGTCATTTCATATTTATCATATTTTATTTTTATGTCAGTTATCAGTTGGACATGACTGATTTCAATCTTCCATAATGTAAGACGAAATAAATGATATTTAGTTTCATTTTTTTCATAAGACTTCATTTCAACCTATCATAAACCTGAATGGTTTAGGGAGCAATATGAATATAGACTTATCTTTAGCAGCTATAAGCTGAACGATTTTCGTGAATGAACTCATCTAACATTGGTTAGCATAAACAAAAGGAAAGCAGAAAAATTTAAAAAGGAGAACATTATGCCCAGAATTAGGCCTGAATTCACAAAAAGTCCGTATTTTGTTGATGAACCGGGAAATTGGCACTTAAAGCCTGGTGCTCCGAACGATCTCCAGGTTGAGCTAGATAATTATCTGAATAGCTTAGGAGATATTGACGAGCCAGGAACTATCAATGGTATACATATCGACTATCCCTATTAAAGTATAAAGCCTGCTATATAATAGAAGAAAGCGATTGCGATTGGATTTGAATGGAATGAAATGATGTTAAATAAATGACTATTTCTATAGGAGTGAATGTAATGAATATTAACCGAGTAAAACAAATTCTATCATCATCTGCAGATATTGAAGTCAAATATAATGGTGCATCTGTATGGATTGATCAATTAAATGAAGAGGGACATACAGCAACAGTACATTTACGCGGCCCTTTGGAAGAACGCTCCGTAGTAGATATTGGAGAACTTATCGAAGACTAATTTATTCAGACCATCTTTTCAAAGAAAAGATGGTCTATTATATTAATGGTTTAAAATACTATTCTTAGCTAATAATTGGATCGTCATATCATCCATTGGTGGATTATGCAGGCCAGCTCTTACATCTCGATAATATCGTTGTAACGGATTTTTCATAGAAAGACTTTTTGCACCCACAATTCTCATTGCCAAATCAACAACCTCGATTGCCATATTCGTAACAGATAATTTGGCAGCTCCTAAAGCTGCTCCCATCTTTTCCCGACCATCATCGTTTGTAAGGTCCCATTGTCTTGCAACTCCATATAAGATGTATTCGGACTGCATTAATTTTAACTCAACTTCACCAAGTTTTTGCTGAACATTTGGTAAATCGATGATTGGTCCGACAATACTATTCGGTGAATAGTCCTTAGCGAATTGAATCGCATATCTTTGCGCTGCTTTTGCTATACCAAGATAACATGCTGGTATATGGAGGAGCCAGCCATTTGCCCTTTTTGCGTTGGAACTAAACTCCTCGACTAGATATTCACTTTCTACTAAACAATTATCCAAAATTAAGTCATGACTCCCTGTTCCTTTTAATGCGATACTATCCCAGGTTTCCTCAATATTCAATCCATTTGTTGATCGTGGAATAAGAAAATTGGCGACATCATTTGTCTCTTTGATTGTTGCACTAACAATAAAGAAATCTAGGACGGGGGACATTGTCGTAAATGTTTTCCTTCCATTAATAACCCAGCCATTCTTTACTTTTTCAGCCGTTGTTTCTGGTCTGCCGCCTCGCGTTGGACTACCTGTCTTTGGTTCACTTTGAGCACTATTGATTAGTGCACCATTTTTCACTTGTTCACAAAGATATCTAAAGATTGACTCCTTCCATGAGTTTTTTTCATGTAAATTCATGATTATCCCCATATGCCAGCCAACGGAAAGAGCGGTTGCTCCGTCACCTTCCGCCATCGTTTCTTGAAGTCGAATTAACTCATAGAGTGAGATCTCCTTCCCCCCATACATAGATGGAACAGTTAAAGTCGTGTATCCTGTATTTTTTAGGTCCTGGATATTTGCAAACGGAAAACTGCCTTCTATGTCAACCTGATGTGCTCGTACGAGGAAATCTTTTGCAAGCTTTCTCATAAGATCTAATCGTTCATCCAATGTATCTAGTTCTTGAAAGTTCATTTTCATCTCTCCAATCTCATTACTGGTGTGTATACTACCCAATTGTGATTTTACCCTTAGGATATCGGAATGCATCAGGCTTTCTGCGTATAGTCACTGCATAAGCAATCGTTAATGGTCCTACCCTGCCAACAAACATGGTAAAAATAATTAATGCCTTGCCTACAGGTGATAATTCCGGTGTCAATCCCATCGAGAGCCCCACTGTAGCAAAGGCAGAAGTTACTTCAAATACGATTGTTAAAAAATCTTGCCCATGTTCAGAAATAGTTAAAATTAGTGTCATCAGCATAACTAAAAATAATCCACTAAATGTAACCGTTAACGCTTTATAAATGGTTTCATATTCAATTCTCTGACGATAAAATATCACATCTTCTTTCCCGCGAATTTGCGACCAAACTGCACCAATGAGCGTTGTAAATGTAGTTGTTTTTATTCCGCCTCCCGTCGATCCGGGAGATGCTCCAACAAACATTAGCAGGACGATTAATAATAAAGATGATTGAGTCAGATCGGCAATATTTAACGTATTAGCACCTGCTGTTCTAGCTGTTACAGATTGAAATAATGACCCAAGTATTTTACCTAAAAACGATAAGGGTTTTAACGTTAAACTGTTGGAATATTCTTGCAGAAAAACACCTGCAGTCCCAACTACAACTAATACAGTGCTTGTCATTAAGACAATCTTTGTATGTAGTGATAACCGTTTTGAAACACGATATTCAAATAGTTCATTCATAACGATAAAGCCAATCCCACCTAATATAATTAATGCACTTACCGTTAGAGTAACAGTTGGATCGTCAACATAACTTGTTAAACTATGAAACTCACCCATTAAGTCAAACCCGGCATTGTTAAAATTGGAAATCGAATGAAATATTCCATAATAAATTGCCTTCCCGATTGGCATATCAAATGAGAAACGAATAGATAAAAGCATGGCACCGACTAACTCAATTACGGCCGTAAAAATCAAAATTCGTCTTGTTAAG
The DNA here is from genome assembly GCF_001591445.1 of Neobacillus drentensis NBRC 102427. GTDB lineage: Bacteria > Bacillota > Bacilli > Bacillales > Cytobacillaceae > Neobacillus > Neobacillus drentensis. The sequence goes on from NZ_BCUX01000005.1 coordinate 22,358, forward strand.
CGAACAATCCCCTCCATTGATAGATTATTTAGTGATTCTTGAAGTAAAATCCTTTCTTTTAAAGAAATTCTTTTCCCAACTAAGAAGGCAAAGAACGTAGCAAACGTCATAAATCCAAGGCCACCGACTTGAATCATGCATAATATCGTTATTTGCCCGAACATCGTAAAAGTGGTGCCAGTATCGACGACAACCAAACCGGTTACGCATGTTGCTGAGGTGGCAGTAAACAGGGCATTTAAAAATGGCAAACCCTGCCCATTTGCAGTCGAAGCCGGCAAGGTTAGTAAAAAAGCCCCTATGACAATAATTAAACCAAAACCCAGAACTAGAATCTTCGGCGGATCAAGATATACCTTTTTACGCAGCATAATTTTCTCCCTTTTCAAAATATGGTTATAGAAAGCAATTAATAATCATGTGAACCTCTGATTTTATTATTTTATTCCTAGTTTCACTATTTTAAATAATCGTAAATCAATAATACAGGAAAACTATACAATTTCGAATAATAAACCCCTTACAAAATTTATTATTAAAGTGTGTCAAATGTGTGTCATAACTCACTGTTCAACGCTCACATATTGTTCTATAATACAAGAAGTAAATTTTTCCATGTTTTCGAACAAACTTTCTTAAGATATAAAGTAGCAGTTTGAGGAATAATACAAGAATATGGGAATTAAAGGGGGATTTTTATGAAGCAAGGAACTAAACAACTAATTGTACAAACTGGAAGCCTTGTAGCAGGTTTTATGGTTTGGGTACTAATATCATCACTTATGCCTTTTATTAAAGCAGATATAAATCTTACTTCTACTCAAATTGCCTGGGCAACGGCCGTCCCGGTAATCCTCGGATCCCTGCTCCGTGTTCCAATAGGTTACTGGACCAATCGCTATGGTGCTCGAACATTATTTACCATCAGCTTTATTGTACTGATTATTCCAATTGCCTTGTTAAGCTATGCCAATTCACTGCTAACATTAATTTTGGGTGGATTTTTACTTGGGATTGGCGGCGCTGTTTTTTCCGTCGGTGTTACTTCACTACCCAAATATTATGAAAAAACAAAGCATGGCTTTATTAACGGAATTTACGGTGCCGGTAATATCGGAACAGCGATAACATCCTTTTCCGCACCAGTACTTGCTAATGCGTACGGATGGAGAACCACGATTAAAATATTCCTAATCGTTGTATTAATCTTTGCACTTTTAAACTTTATTTTTGGTGACAGAAAAGAACGAAAAGTTAACATTTCCTTAACAGACCAAATCAAAGAGGTATATAAAAATCCAAAACTATGGTTTCTAAGTTTATTTTATTTTATCACTTTCGGTTCCTTTGTCGCCTTCACTATTTATTTACCTTCATTTTTAGTTAATCACTTTGAATTAGACAAAGTGGATGCAGGACTTAGGACTGCCGGTTTTATAGCTTTGGCAACCTTTTTTCGACCGATAGGAGGATGGTTAGGCGATAAAATTAATCCTTTCCTTATTTTAATGGCAGTCTTCTTTAGCCTTACTTTTGCAGGATTTCTTTTATCATTTACTCCTTCTTTGCCGATTTATTCCTTTGGCTGCTTATTAGTTGCGTTCTTCGCGGGATTAGGAAATGGGGCAATCTTTAAGCTTGTTCCCTTATATTTTTCTAAGCAAGCGGGTATTGTGAATGGAATTGTTTCAGCTATGGGTGGGCTTGGTGGTTTTTTTCCGCCAATCATTCTCACCATTCTCTTTAATTGGACCGGTCATTATGCAATCGGGTTTATGTCCTTATCTGAATTTTCCTTAGCAAGTCTGGTTATTGTCGTATGGTTATATTATCAAGATAAGCTGGATATTTCAGCAAAGATTGTTAACCATGCGTTAGATGGCATTTGTGTAACAGATGTTCACGGTATAATTCAAAGCGTCAATCCCGCTTTCACAAAAATTACTGGCTATAGTCAAACTGAGGTAATCGGTAAAACCCCAAGTGTTCTTCAATCCGGTGAACATGACAATGAATTTTACAACAAAATGTGGGATAGTTTAAAGTCAAGCGGAGTTTGGGAAGGGTATATTTGGAATAAGCGGAAAAACAATGATATATATAGAGAATGGCTAACCATCACAGCTATTAAAGACGATGCAGGTGAAATAAAAAACTTTGTTGGGATGTTTTATGAAGATAACAAAAAATCCTAGAAAAAGGCAGAACCAAAGGAGACCTTCCCCGTGGAAGTTCTCCTTTTTTTTTCATAAAGTTGATCAAATTATTACAACTTTTTGTCGGCTTTTATGTGTTCACAGTTCGTTCACTATTTTTGTGACGTACGTCACAAAATTCATGTTCTCCTTTGGTTTATAGTAAAAACACAAACAAGAACACTAACTTTATTAAAATAAATTTGGAGAACAATTTAGGGGGAATACAAAATGGCGCGAATTAATTATTGGAATCCAGAAGACGAAAAATTCTGGAACGCAGAAGGAAAAAAGCATGCTCGACGAAATCTATGGATATCTGTCCCTTCTTTAATGATGGCATTTATCGTTTGGCAGATTTGGTCAGTCGTAGCTGTTAGACTTAACGACATCGGCTTCCATTTTACTGAAGAACAGCTCTTTACACTTGCCGCTATTCCAGGTCTTGTTGGTGCAACTCTTCGCTTTGTTTATACATTCGCAGTCGGCTCGATTGGAGGAAAAAACTGGACAGTTATTTCAACAGCAGTCTTGGCGATCCCAGCGATTGGGATTGGATTTGCGGTCCAAAACCCGGAAACACCATTTTCAATTATGTTATTGCTTGCGGCCCTTTGTGGTCTTGGCGGCGGTAATTTCTCATCCTCTTCAGCAAATATTAGCTTCTTCTTTCCAAAAAAGGAAAAAGGAACAGCACTAGGTATTAATGGCGGTTTAGGAAACATGGGAGTATCTGTGGTGCAATTCGTTACACCATTAATTGTTACTTCAGGAACTTTTGCACTAGTTGGTGATAAGCAAGTTTTAGCAAATGGTCAAGAAGTTTGGTTACAGAACGCAGCATTTATTTGGGTCATTCCAATAGTCATCTTAACGGTTCTAGCCATGTTCAAAATGGATAGTGTACCAGGGGCAAAGCAATCCGTTGCGGAACAGTTTGTGATTGTAAAACGAAAGCACACATGGATTATGACAGCCCTTTATGTCGCAACTTTTGGTTCATTCATCGGTTATTCTGCGGCATTTCCACTTTTATTAAGATCGCAATTTCCTGAATATATTTCACTTGCCTTCCTTGGTGCATTAGTAGCTGCAGCAGCTAGACCTGTTGGCGGTTGGATGGCAGACAAACTGGGTGGTGCAAAGGTTACTGCATATGTCTTAGTCATTATGGGAATTGGGGCATCAGGAGTTATTTTCTTCCTAGATGGAAAACAATTTGCTGGATTCTTATTATCCTTCTTAATCCTATTTATTGCATCTGGTATTGGATCTGGCTCGACATTCCAAATGATCCCGAACCTTTTTATTCCAAAAGAAGCAGCACCCGTTATTGGATTTTCAGCTGCATTTGCAGCTTACGGTTCATTCTTTATTCCAAAGCTTTTCGGATGGTCTGTTAAAGCAACAGGTACTCCAGTTACTGCCTTTTATTTCTTTATCGGTTTTTATGTAGTTGCATTTGGGCTCAACTGGTATTTCTATCAAAGAAAAGCCACTGCATCAAAATCACTTACACAGCATGCCGGATAAATCCGGCTTGTTTTTTTATAGGCAGCTAATATTGTCTGCAACTTTTTGTTCCTAGGTCTCCGCTCCAATTAAAATTGTGTCACCAAAAAAACAACGCAGTGATTAAGCTGCGTTGTTTAAAAAATTCTTTATATCCTCGATATCGCAACCGCACATGCCTTAAATTCGGCAGTTCCTGAGATAGGATCAAACTCATTTAGGGTTAAGACATTGGTCGGTGTCTCACTCCAATGGAAGCTCATAAAAACGAGCCCTGGGACTACTTGTTCTGTTATCTTAGCCTTTACCTGCAGTTCTCCTCTTCTTGAGCGAACCTGAACCACTTCACCATCTGTTATCCCTAAAGCTGTTGCATCATTGGGATGGATATCCACAGTTTCTTCCGTTTGTTTTAATTTAACTCCAGCAGCATAATGGCGTGTCTGAGAATGAGTATTGTAAGATTCATAACGCCTTCCAGTTGTTAGAACAAACGGATAATCAGCATCAGGTAGTTCTAATGGTGCCGTATAATCAACTGGTACAAATGCTGATTTTGTTGCTACCGACTCTGGTTGGTGGAACCTCTCATGCAAGATAAGTGTTCCTGGGTGGTTTTCATCAGGGCAAGGATAATGAATTCCATATTCTTTATCAAGTCTTTCATAAGTTATGCCACCGTACATCTCGGCAGCTAGTTTTCTGACCTCATCCCAGATTTCTTCGCTGTTATTGTAGTGCATTGGATAACCCATTAACGTTGATAATTCACAAAGGATTTTCCAGTCTTCTTTCACATTAGGGTGTGGCTCTACTGCTTTACGAACCCGTTGAACTCTACGGTCGGTGTTGGTATATGTTCCATCCACTTCCCCCCATGAACGTGCTGGCAATACAACATCAGCCATTTTTGCTGTTTCCGTTAGGAAAATATCTTGAACAATTAATAGGTCAAGCTTTTCAAACAATGCTTGTGTATGATTCATGTGAACATCGGCAAGGAGCGGGTTTTCACCAATCACATAAAGCGCCTTTAATTCACCCGTCTCAATTCGATCAAAAGTTCTTGTTTGTGTGTCACCAACTCTAGGGTTTAGTTCAACATTCCATTCCCTTTCAAACCTGGCCCGGGAATCATTATTTGCTATGCTCATTCCACCTGTTAGTTGGTTTGGCAAACATCCCATATCTCCTGCACCCTGAACATTATTCTGACCTCTAAGCGGCATGACACCAGCGCCTGGTTTCCCAATATTTCCAGTTAATAAAGCAAGATTTGCAATATCTAATACATTATTAACACCACAGTGATGCTCTGTAATCCCGAGCGTATATGCAATCATGGAACCGTTTGAAGCAGCATACTCTCTTGCCGTTGCAGCAATATCTTCCTCACTTAAACCGGTAATTGATGCAGCGTATTCTAAAGTAAAAGGCTCAACTTGTTTTTCTAACTTTTCGAAATCAATCGTAACTTGTTGGATAAACTCTGGATTGTATAAACCTTCTTTTAGGATCACTCGAATAATGGCATTGATAAGAGCAATATCTGAGCCCACATTTAATTGCAAATGACGATGTGAGGATTTTACCATATCAATTTTCCTTGGGTCTACCACAATTATTTTCAAGCCTGCTTTTGCAGCTTTTTTCATCCGATTTGCAATGATAGGATGTGCTTCGGTTGTATTTGATCCCATCAAAAGTAGCACTTCTGCTCGATCAATATCATCTAATGTATTAGTTGGTGAACCGCTTCCAAAAACAGTTGCCAGACCGGCAACGCTAGAAGCGTGTCAAGTACGGTTACAGCCATCAATATTGTTACTATTAATAACCGCCCTCATAAATTTTTGGGTAACAAAATTGGATTCGTTTGTATTTCTTGCGCAAGCGAACATGGAAATCGAGTCTGGACCCCAAGCAGTTTTTATATTGGATAATTGACTGGCAATGAATTGATAAGCTTCATCCCAAGTCGTTTCGACTAGCCTACCTGCTTTTCGGATGAGTGGAGACGTTAATCTATTTTTCGCATGTACGTATTCATAGGCAAATGCACCTTTTACACATGTTTGCCCCTTGTTTACTGGTGCTTCCTTGTCGCCACGGATTTTCATAATTCGGTTGTCTTTGACCTCAAGGACTAAGCCACAACCAGTACCACAGTATCCGCAGATTGTTTTAACAAAATTTGCTTCTCCCACCATTTTCACTCCCCTTAAAAACATAATTACCTATATAAACATATTAATCTATTTATGAAGATTATTGATTCCTTTTCGAAGAATTATTTGTCTATTTCTTGAATGAAAAATTTGGAAATAAAAAAAACGAGAGATTTGCTCCCCCGCTTTAGGCTGTTTTTGCTGGTAATAGGATATTAAAGGTTGTTCCTTTATTTGGTTCACTTTCAACAAAGACCTTACCGTTATGGCTTTCAATAATCTTAAAGCTAACCATTAAGCCTAAGCCATTACCATTTTTCTTCGTTGTGTAAAAGGGTTCTCCAAGTTTCTTTAATTTTTCTTTGGAAATTCCGACACCGGTGTCTTGAATGGATATTTGAACATTGTTATCTTGGATCATTGTTTTCACATGAAGTTCGCCACCATTTGGCATAGCTTCAATACCATTTTTGATGAAGTTTAACAATACCTGCTTTAAACGATTTTCATCACATTCAATCTGAATAATTTCCTGATTACAATCAAAAGTCAAACGAACATTTTTCTTCCTTGCATCAAATTCTAGCAACGAGACTACATTCTGAATAACAGGCACAACATTCTTTTCTTCTAATTCAACAGCCTTTGGTTTCGCTAATACCATAAAGTCTTCTACAATGGTATTAACCCGATCAATTTCATCGAGAATAATATTTAAAAACTCCATTCGCTCCGGATCTTTTTCATCTAATTGTAAGAATTCCGCGTAGCCTTTCATTGAAGTAAGTGGATTGCGAATTTCATGGGCAACACCCGCAGCTAATTGACCAACCGCTGCTAGTTTATCCTGTCGGTTGATTACCTCTTCTGTTCTCTTCCGTTCAGTAATATCATTTCGAATAGCAAGGTATTGGTAGGGATTTCCTTGACCATTAATAAATGGAACAATCGTTGTATCCACCCAATAATAATTACCATCCTTAGCTTTATTTCGGATTTCGCCTTTCCAGACATTTCCTGACCCAATCGTTTTCCAAAGATTTTTGAAAAAGTCCTTTGAGTGGTAACCGGAATTTAGAATATTGTGGTCCTTACCGAGTATCTCTTCTCGACTGTATTTAGATATCTCACAGAATTTGTCGTTAACACTGGTGATCATTCCTCTTGCATCAGTAAATGCAACAATCGAGGATTGGTCAAGAGCAAATTTTATATCAATATTCTCTTTGATTGTTTCTTTAAGATGCTCTTCTGCCAGTTTTCGATCAGAAATATCTGACCGTATTGCAATATATTGAACAGGTTTACCTTTATTATTCAAAAAAGGAACAATGGTGGTATCGACCCAATAAAACGTGCCATCCTTTGCTTTATTTCGGATTTCCCCACGCCAGATTTTCCCCGATCGAATCGTACTCCATAAGTCTTTGAAAAACTCTCTGGAATGGAAGCCCGAATTTAAAATTCTATGGTTCTTTCCGATAATCTCTTCCTGATTATACTTGGAAATTTCTTCGAATTTATCATTTACATAGATAATATTTCCAACAGGGTCCGTAATGGCAACAATGGTTGAAGCATCTAAAGCAGCTTTGATGTCCTTTAAGTTAGTATCTGATGTCACTAATTGTTTACTAATTAATGTACTCGATAAGATTAATCCACCGATTATTAAAATAGATACGAACAGTACCAAGTATAAGAAAAGCGGACTATCCACACTTGAACTATCTAGAGTCGTTGTCGTAATCGTGGCTCTTGTTAACAGAAAATGTCCTTCGATAATTGCTAATGACATAATTATCGCACTTATAGGTTTTAACCAAACCTGATTGCTATTGGTAAAGCTTTTTGATGAAAAAAGTATCCAGAGAGAAAATAAAAAGGAACCAAAGATTAAGAGTCCTGAAATCAGAAGCAATAAGAAATTATATTTAATATTTCCATTCATAGCATATAAACCGATGACATGTATGGAAATTACTGCAAAGGTTAGGAATACACTCCCGAGGATTAAATGGTTAAATTTAATTTGTTTTCCATAAAATGAGAGGAAAGCCATTCCTGTAAAGGCAATTCCTATGACCATTGAAAGTAATGTTAGTGGAATATGATAGCTCGCAAACCGATTGGTATCTGCGGAAATGAGACCAATAAAGTTCATAATCCATATCCCGACTCCCATAGATAGCGTTCCGCATAAAAAGAGAAGTCTCTTATTTTTATTCTGTTCAGATGACTTTATTAAAGTAAACATATCTAATGCAGTATAAGCTGCCATGATGGTTAAACCAATGGCAATTATAATGAAATAAGGCTGAAAAGTCCCAATCATTGCATTCATTTACCAGCCTCCCCCTATTTCCACATTGCTTTTCTACTATGATTGTAATGGAAATCGCAATGTTATGGAAGCATTAAATATCGAAGATTGTCATTTTCCTTATATTTTAACCGATAAATTATTTTTTCCATTAAACCTTTTAAAAATGGAATAAATTCGAATTTGTGATAAAAGCCTTATTTATTAAAATGGGGCAATTTTTTTAAAAAAAAGCCTACACATTTTTATTTATTTCAGCTATACTGTACTATAACAAGAACGTCATAAATAAACTGTATTAATAAAGGAGGAGTTTTATTATGTTAATGAATCCAGTTGAGTTTTTCCGTACTTTGCAAAAAAAGGAATGTTGTGAATGTGGTCAGCATATGGAGGAACAAGCAGAAAGTTACTTTATGGAATGTGACCGCTGCTTAGCAAAAAAAGAAGAATAGAACTTCAAAGCTCTCCTTTTTGGAGAGTTTTTTGTTGTCATGCGAAGATGATGGTATATATTCAATTTATTTCCGTTTTGGAGAGAATTAGCCAAGCATAAACCCTATCTGCGAAGCGAAACCTTAAGATAAGGAGTTGAAATGAATGTTTAATTTTCGTAAGGACCGATCTAGAGAATCTTTAAAAGAAACGTTTGCCGATAATACCAAAACGGTTTCCGGGGATTCTGTAGATGAGCTTAGAAATCTTGAAGAAGCTAATACCTTGATTAGTGGGGATGAAATTCAACAACAAAATGAAAATTTATAGAGAGGCGCTTAAACCACATGGGAATGATTGAAATATGATGCACATTTTTTCGATTTTGTGAATAAGAAAAGACTGTCAATTCTTAATGACAGTCTTTATAAATATTTAATTTATTAAATTTGTGGAAGCTCTCTCATTTCCTGTAGCATTTCATTGCCACACATTGGGCAGAGTAAGTCATCTGCAACAAAATCCTTCCTCATCCAACCTATACATGCTTCATCAATACATGAATAAATTTCAGTATCAACCAAGATTGTTTCAATTTCTTCTTCTTTCGCTCTTTTACCATAAAAAATGGGAACCGCCTCCTTTTTTATTAGTATGTACAAAAAAGTGACTTTTCATTTCCAGAAACCTTAGGAGTGATAAAAAGAATGATGAATCAAAAAAGATATACGAATGTGGGAACGGATATCGAAGAAGTGAAAAAGTTAAACAGCCAATCCGGCTTGAGTTACAATGAAGTCAAGAATTTACTGGCGCAAAGGTATTTTGATAATAAAAAGAAAGACTAAAAATTTTAAGCCTTCCTTAATAGGAAGGCTTTCCTTCTAGATGAAATACGGAAGTAAAAAGGGTAATATTAACGATACTAATAACGCAGCAATTCCCATAGCTGCACCTGCAACGGCTCCCTGGATGTCGCCCTCCTTGACGGCTTCTGCTGTCCCTATTCCATGAGCGATTGTCCCAATTGACAAACCACGCGCAAAGGGATGATGGATTTTAAACATACTCAACAGCTTAGGCCCAAACATGGCTCCAATCATTCCTGTAATAATAACAAAAGCGGCAATGAGTGATACGTTTGCCTTTATTATTTTGCCAATTTCTGTTGCAACTGGAACAGTAACAGACTTAATCGTTAATGAAAGAAGGAACATTTTAGAGAAATAAAAACACTTCGCAATAACAATGGCAGAGGTAATCGTTGTAAATGTTCCAATTAAAAGCCCTACACAAGCAGCAATCAGGTACTTCGAAATCAACTCCCGATTCTTATAGATTGGCACTGCTAATGCTACGGTTGCTGGTCCTAGCAGATAAGTCATGATTTTTTTTGCAGGGATATATTCCTGATAATTAATATGTGATACAAGTAACAGGAAAATAACGATTGCTGTACTTAAAAACACTGGACTAGTTAATGGAGAGGAATATCTTTGACCAAGCCTCCGCGATAATTTATAAACGATAGTCGTTAACAAAATACTATAAGCTGTGATCATGGGAATTTACATTTACTTTTTCTTTTTTCAAAATAACAGATTGCGTAGCTTTTCCAGCTGATAACAATCCAATAAATGCACTTGTTACTAATACAAAGAGGATAATCATTCCCTTATGAAGGAAGATTGGCCCTAATGTCATTAATCCTACTGCTATTGGAATGAAAAAAAAGCTTAAATGTTTTAATAACCATGTGGCTGCAACATCTATTTGTTCCACTTTTATTACACGTGTCCAGAGTAAAAATAATAGGAGTAAAATACCGATTACATTTCCTGGGATTTTCAAATGAAGAATTCGTCCGATTTGAGTTCCAATCTGATAAATCACAATTAATATCAATAGTTGACTAAGAAATATCAGTATTTTTTTCACACAATGCCCCTCCTATTCCCTGGTTTACCAGATCCTGCATATAGTATTCAGAATATTTTAAAAGTTAATTCAATAATAATACAGTATATAGGAATCACTTATACTTTGCACTAACTTTTGTTCACAAAATATCCATATCTTTTTTCTATTAACTTCTTTATCTTAAAGGTAGGAGGGATACATATGAAGAAGATCTATTTAATATGCAGTCTTACAGTACTAATCGGGATTGCAGCAGGAATTTCTTTCTTTCTCGTTCGCGATGCAAATGCGAAAATACCTGCAGAAGTTACCTTGATAGACCAAAATGGTGATTCATATAATTTTGGTAAGGACCGGACTAAATTAAAACTAGTTGAATTCATCTACACACATTGCCCTGATATATGTCCAACCACTACACAAAAAATGATTGACTTGAAAAGTGACTTTGAAAAGGTCGGTGTTTTTGGTAAGGAGATTGAATTTTTAACAATTACCATCGATCCTTATCGAGACACACCCGAGGTCTTAACTGATTATATGAAGGGGTTTGAGATAGATAACAACAAACAATGGTTGTTTTTAACAGGAGAAAAGGCAAACATTAAAAGGGATAGACAACAACTAAAAAAAGTGACGGATGCAATGCAATTTCAATTTAAAGACCCAGGTAATGGTCAATTCGTCCATTCAACCTTTACTTTTTTGGTTGATGAGAATAATAAATTTATTGCCAAATTTCCGATGGGAAAAGGCTTTGATAAAAAAGAAGTTTACAACAAGGTCATGGATAAGATTGAATAAAAAAAAGCGATTAGCCCACTTGGGATTAATCGCTTTTTACTAATTTTGCTTCCTATTTAATTAACAGATGAAGGGTATTTTTTTAATTGCTGTAAAGAAATAAGGTAATTAGACTTCGGTTTGGTTAAACTCGCTTTTATACCGGCCTTTTTTAACTTGTTTACGAGTTCAGTCAGTTGATTTTTTGTCATCTTTCTCACACCTTCTTTTACTTGCTATATACCCCAATTCTACAACAAAAATATGAATAAAGTGTGAAATCCGAGAAATTTTTTTAGAAAATTTTTCTTTAAAAATGAACTCTAACTTAAAGAATTCGCTCTTCTTCTATTTTAATGGTATAATCAGTAGATATTTTGTTCTTGGAGGATGTTTTGAATATGATTACTGTAAGTAACGTAGGTTTAAGGTATGGAGACCGGAAGTTATTCGAAGATGTAAACATTAAATTTAACCCTGGAAACTGCTACGGGTTAATCGGTGCAAATGGGGCCGGAAAATCAACCTTTTTAAAAATTCTATCTGGTGAAATTGAAGCACAGTCGGGAACAGTCCAGCTTGGGCCAAATGAACGGATGGCTGTGTTAAAACAAAACCACTTTGAATATGAAGAATTTGAAGTATTAAAGACTGTTATTATGGGGCATACGAGACTTTATCAGGTAATGCAAGAAAAAGACGCAATCTATATGAAGGAAAACTTCACAGATGAAGACGGTATGAAAGCTGCTGAACTTGAGGGTGAATTTGCGGAATTAAATGGTTGGGAAGCAGAACCTGAAGCTGCTATTCTTCTCAAAGGACTTGGGATCGGCGAAGAGCTTCATGATAAGAAGATGGCCGAAATCACCGGTTCAGAAAAAGTAAAAGTGCTTCTCGCACAAGCATTGTTTGGCAAACCTGACGTCTTACTTCTTGATGAGCCTACAAACCACTTGGATATCAAAGCGATTCAATGGCTTGAGGATTTCTTAATTAACTTTGAAAATACCGTTATTGTTGTATCCCATGACCGTCACTTCCTCAATAAAGTTTGTACACATATTGCCGATTTAGATTTTGGAAAAATCCAAGTCTATGTTGGAAACTATGACTTTTGGTATGAATCAAGCCAATTAGCTACTAGATTAACTTCAGACGCTAACAAAAAGAAGGAAGAAAAAATCAAGGAATTACAAGCCTTTATTGCACGGTTTAGTGCCAATGCCTCAAAATCAAAACAAGCTACTTCTCGGAAGAAGTTACTTGATAAAATTACACTGGATGACATTCGCCCTTCATCAAGACGTTATCCATTTGTCGGGTTTACCCCAGACCGTGAAATAGGGAATGATTTGTTACGTGTCGAAGGATTAACAAAAACGCTTGATGGTGTGAAAGTCCTCGATAACATCAGCTTTATTGTCAATAAGGGTGATAAAATTGCTCTTGTCGGAACAAATGAAATTGCCAAAACGACACTTTTCAAGATCCTAATGGGTGAAATGGAAGCAGATAGTGGCACCTATAAATGGGGTATTACTACTTCTCAAGCTTATTTCCCTAAGGATAACTCCGAGTATTTTGAGAACAGTGACTTAAACCTTGTCGACTGGCTTCGTCAGTTCTCTCCTAAAGATGATAGTGAAAGCTTTTTACGAGGCTTTTTAGGAAGAATGCTTTTCTCTGGTGAAGAAGTTCTAAAAAAGGCAAGTGTCCTTTCCGGGGGAGAAAAGGTTCGTTGTATGCTTTCAAAAATGATGTTAAATGGAGCGAATGTCCTCCTGCTTGATGAGCCGACTAACCATTTAGATTTAGAATCTATTACCGCACTTAATAATGGTCTAATTAACTTTAAGGGTTCATTGCTTTTCGCGTCGCATGATCATCAATTTATCCAAACCATTGCAAACCGAATTTTTGAATTAACACCTAAAGGCTTAATAGATAAGCAAATGATTTATGATGAATACCTTGAAAATGCTGATATACAAAAGCAAATTGCAGAAATGTATCTTTAAAAAAAAACAAGCACCCACATACAATAAGTGGGTGCTTGTTTTTTTAATCTTTTTTCTGTTTTCTTCTCGATGATGGTTCAGTACGTGAACCTGTTTCAGTAGTTGTTGTTCCCTGGCCTTCTACTTGCGAGGAAGCCAATCCGATGGTTGAAGGATCCTTTTTACGTTTTCCCATTTTTACACCTCCCCTATTAGCTTTTGGATGATTAAAGCTACTTATTCCGAATAATTTAGCTAAAGTTAAGCAAAATAATCTAGAGGAGGAGGTGTTTTGTATGGCAAAAATTGGTGTAGAACAATCTCTTGGACAAGTTCAGGCAGCTTTACGTGAAAAAGGTCATGATGTAGTTGAATTAAAACAGGAGTCAGACGCTCAGAATTGTGATTGCTGTGTAGTAACAGGACTAGATTCAAACGTAATGGGGATGCAGGATACCTTTACAAAGGGCTCAGTTATTGACGCAAGCGGCCTGTCTGCTGACGAAGTATGTCAACAAGTCGAAAGTAGACTACAATAATCAAGTAATTTTCTCAAAAGACTAAAGGTTTTACTTTAGTCTTTTTTTATTTCAGTGGCAAAACTCGACGATGCATTAATGGAAATCTTTAATGATACTTGCAACTAATGTAACACAAAAAAGCCATGAGAGGGTTTCATCCTTTTCATGGCTTTAATCGTTCAACTAGAATTTTTTAATAATCTTCTTCCTTACACCAACAAAAATTACAGCTAAGGCAATAATCACCAAACCGTATATGGCATTAAGATGGGAAACCTGCTCTTTCTTTGCAGTAATTTTTTCACTTTTAACTGGAACCTTCTTAGGAACTGGTTCTTTGTATTTCAGTGTTACTAACTGGACAACTTGTCCGTTATGATTTTTTATTGATAAATTCCCGTCATTACTTATCTCTTTGATTGTCCCGCTGATTGACTCTGTGATAAGGGTATCCCTTTCAGGATAATATTCTTTATTATCCTTTTTATAAATCTCACCCTGCTTTAATATTTCATGCTGAAAGTTCTTAAAACCATAATTGAACAAAAGAGTCGTATCATCATATTTATCTCTTTGTTGTTCAGAATTCAAAACGACTGCGGTCAACTTTATATTCGCATTTCTAGCAGTAGTAGCAAGCGTTTGTTTTGCTTTGACTGTGTACCCGGTCTTCCCGCCCGTTACTCCCGGGTAAGCAAATTCCCCTTTTAGCATTTTGTGATGTGTTAGGATATTCGTTTTCCAAGATTGCCCTTTCCATTTGAGGACTTTCGTCCCGAAGATTTCTGCAAAAACAGGATTTTTAATAGCATAATTAGTTATAATAGCTAAATCCATTGCTGTCGTATAGTGGTTTTTATCAAACAAACCATTAGGATTAATAAAATGGGTATTATTGACACCAATTGTTGATTTTAAATACCCATTCAAATTAACAGCAAATTGCTCGACACTTCCATCTAAATGTTCTGCAATTGCAACGGCCGCATCATTTCCGGAATTAACGAGCATACCTTGTATCAATTGCTTTAAAGGGACTTTCTCCCCTTCATTTAAATAAACCCTTGTCCCATCTTGTCTCACTGCATTACTGCTAACAGTGACGATGCTGTCTAATTTCCCCTTGTCGATTGCATAAATTGCAGTCGCTATTTTTGTTAGACTAGCTGGGTACATTCTCGTATCAGCATTTTTCGTAAAGAGTACGGCTCCTGTATCTGAATCTAATAGTACAGCTCCCTTACTTTTCAGTTCCAGTGGTCCATTTTTAGCCGCATAAGTGGTTAAATGATTAGTACAAATGAGTAGCAATAGTATAAATACGGATACAAACCTTTTCATTAGATAACACCCAACTTTTACATTATTTCCTATTCCATATTACCAGATTACTTTGCTAAATAATAGTTTAAAAGTGGATATTATTAATGTAGAAAATGAAAAACCGGCAGGTATGCCCCACCGGAAAAGAAATTAGTTTCTTTTTTTCGATATCAATAAAGTTATTTGCGCCATTATAAATAGTAAAGACGAATTCCTTCGGTACGCTAAGTATTTAGGCTCCCAAATATTTGTGTATTTTTGTTTGAATTTGCGCAGACCTTGGAAATGGTAAATAAAGTGTCCATGTAAGAAAATTTGTGCGGCAATTTTTTCACTTAGAAAAGAAAACCTTGATAATCCTACATTCGCAAGTGGGGCCATCCCCATATTAAAGCGGCTGTACCCCTGTTCCTTTGCCCAATCAAATAAACATAGGAAGAGGTAATCAACCGTACCTGATGAGACTTCAGGTCTAAATCTCATTAAATCGACAGAAATGGTTTGATAGTCATCGTAAACATACATAATGCTCATAAAGCCAAGTATTTGCTTTTTTTCATCCTTTACAATAGCAATTGGAGCCTTCTTTAAATAGTCTTCATCAAAGAACCCCAATGAAAAACCCTTCTCAGTTCTCCCGACGAGCCACTCATTAGATATTTCTCTCAGTTCTTCCATTAGCCCACTTGTAAAAGGAGGTTCAACTACTTCAAAAGTATAATTTGCTCGAGCTAATTTATTTCTTAATGCCCGTAAACCCTTCATTTTGTTTCCTGATAAGGAGAACCTTTTCAAATCTACAAACGCCTCTTCACCCAATTTGAAAAAAGCAAAGCCGTGCCCGTGGAGATATGGAAGCATCTCGTCACTGACTTGATAAAAAACAGCAGTAAAACCATGTAAATCGGCTATTTCCTGAAATTCTTCAATGGCATTAGATAATTCATTTTTCTCTCCGATCGGGTCACCGAGAATAACTAACTTGTCTGCATATGGTTGATAAGATATTAAAACATTTTTTTTACTGTTCCAAAAGATAAATTTGTCATGTAAAAAAATTAAGTGGGATAGTACTTTTCCTTGATACTTGGATAAATGAGCAATTATTTCTTCATCACGACCAATCGACCTCTCTAATGTCCACTTTTTAGGCAAACTGATCAAATAGCCAAACAAAAGAATTAATAAGGCAATCACAAGTCCTATTACTGCACTCATAAATAAATCCCGATAATCGACAATTACATAAGGCAAAAGCCTAGTAGGGATCTCAATTTTTGAAATTGGTAAATTGGCATACCCTATTAAGAGATACATTGTAGTAATCATTAAAATAAGGGTAATATCAAAGCCCGTTTTCCCCCAAGTAAGGACATAACTTTCGCGGTAAAATTGACCCTTTGACATTCTAAGTAATAAAGCGACGATAATTAGAAATATGGCTTCTTCATAATCAATCCCTTTAAAAATAGAAAATAAGGCTGCAAGGACTAGGGCGAACATCGTCAACTCATACGCTCTCTTAACACTATATTCAATACCTCTAGATAATCCTAATAACAAAAACCCTGCCGCAACAGATAATTGATGTGAAATGTTAATGATTGGAAACGTTAAAAGCTCCTGAGCTACCTTTAGTCTGGACGTAATTCCCGGAACACTTGCAGATAAAAGTAGGATTAGTCCTGATAAAAAAACCAGCATCGTTAACAAGACATGACTAAAACCTTGGACAATTGCTTTCGGAAGGTCATTCCAGGTTTGATTCCATTTCTCCCAATACAGTTTAACAAAGAAAACCAGACTTAATAGGAAGGGTAAAAAATAATAACCAATCCGGTAAAATAACAGTAAAACAAGCACTTTTTCTTCGGGAACAAGTAACTCTTGCATCCCCCAAATAAACACTAAATCAAAAGATCCCAGCCCGCCTGGAATCATGCTAATTATCCCAGCGCAAGCAGCTACAATATAGACAGGAAATAGACGCTCAATAGTGATTTCTATCCCCAATATTCTGCACAAAATCACAATCGCAAAAAATACTGCCAGCCATTCGAAAATCGATACCAAAATAAGTTTTAAAGTAATACTTGGACTTATCAGTGACTGACTGCCCTTTTGTGACTTAATCATATGTATAATAATAAAAAGCGGTAAATATAAACCTACACCTAAAACTGCAAAATAAAGCCATTTAGTATCAACAAACAGTGGAAAGTTCCGATATTTAATGGTAACAAGCCATGAGAGCACTGATATCCCCGTTAAATAAAATAAGGATACTGAAGCAATAACCCCTAATAGCTTTCGCTTATCCTGTTCGAGTTTATGAAAGAAGTACGTCCGTAGCATTGCCCCTATTATTCCACCAAAGCCGATTAAATTAGAAAAAGAATTCGCAATGAACGATTGTTCTAAAAGGATCCTTAAAGAGACTTTTAATTTTAAAATCCTTACTAATACCACATCATAAAGCAACATCGGTAAAACAGCCACGAAGGTGATTGCTATTATTAATAGAAGAAGCCCGACATTAAGCTGACTTAGTTCATCCTTCAGTAATTCCATATTTAAATTTTTGGTAAACTTTTTCATTTCGATCATTGCAAAGATTAACAGTAACAACGGGAAAATAAATTTTACGATTTTTAAAATCTTTTCTCTTCTAATCCCCAACAAGCTAACCACCTATTTTTTTTAGCTTATTCAACTAAGTCTAATGTTTGACTCAGAAGTCCACATTCGAATTATTCATTTTATTCCTCATTTTACTATAAACTTTTCAACAGGAAAAACAAAGAAATACATTTTCAAAGTTCTAAGTATTTATCCCCATTGTAGACATTTTTTTTACTGTTCAACCATGGAAAATGGACAAGTTCAACGAGAGCATTTTTCAAAAAGAGCACAAAAGTTACACAAAAGAGACAAGTTTCCTAACCTACTAAGCATAAGTATAAAGTAGGACAAATATCCGAGGAGGTATGTAATGAAATTTGTAGTCTTTAAAAAGGAAACAATCCTATTTTTTTTAGCTATTGGTGTTGTACTTTTTTCCCTATCCGCATGGTTTATGTTAAAAGCTGGAGATACAACTGTCTTTAATCAGGAAGGAAAAGGTATCCGCGAAATTCACATGGTTACTGCTGAATTTAGTACAAAAATGAAAAACGGGAAAGAAATGGAGGCTTATCGTTGGGATCCCGGTACAGTTTTCTTGGAAAAAGGGGAAAAGGTGCGGCTAGTTATTAGTGGGATAAACGGCGAGGAGCATCCTTTTTATATAGAAGGTACTAAAATAAAAGGGAAGGTGAAAAAAGGTGAAGAAACGATTGTTCCGCTCCAGTTTGAAAAAGAAGGTACTTATCGATTGATTTGTAAGGTTCATTCCGATCGATCAAAAAATGGTCCAATGATTGCATATATAGTCGTGGATTAAAGCAGGAGATCTTTCTCCAGAAGGCTATCGAAAAACGTTCGATAGCCTTTTCATTAATCCACCTTCTTTAATATTCCACCGCGTTAATTTGTTTTAAATTTATATAATATAAATTGGTTTTTCTACATGTCTGTTGATTGGCGCTCCAGGCGCTTCGCTTTCCGCGGGCGTGCCGGGAAGCCTCCTCGGCGCTTCGCTTCTGCGGGGTCTCCCCTGCCCCGTACTCCCGCAGGAGTCTTCGTGCCTTCCACGCCAATCAACAGAGTGTAATATGCATTTAATACACTCAACTCATAAAAAATTTAAAATAAACGATGAAGTCAATGGATAAACCAAAAGAGTCTAGGTCAATAAGTAGGGGTTATTCTACGACCTACCAAAATATAAAAGATTGCAGCACACAATATCATAGCTGGGTAATGTATGTTGCAATGCTCTAGGTTGTTTTACCTCCCTGTTGATTGGAGCGGAGGGCACTCGACTCCTGCGGGATAGAGAGGTCACTGGAGACCCCGCAGGCGCCAAAGCGCCGAGGAGGCTCCAGGACCTCCCCGCGGAAAGCGAGTGCAGGTAGCGGAAATCAACAGACCATTTCAGAGACAATCAACCAATAAAAAATTGCCAAGAAAAATACCCTTACGCGAAAATCTGACAGGAGATTCTTCTCCTGCTTTTTTATTTGGGTAGTTAGTTCTCCTTGGCTGGTTAATACTATTATTAACTTGTTACAATCACTTTCTTCTTATATAACAGTTTCCGAATTAACCTAAATAATTATAGTACAGTTTTGCATAGATGTTCTAAACTCTCTAATAACCAATCCTAAGATATTGAAAAATACCCCTTTAAATAAGACTTCACAAAACCTTAACAATTAATTACTATTATATGTGCCTTTTTTCACAAATAATCTGTTATACTCTACTCATAGAGAAACTG
The DNA here is from genome assembly GCF_001591445.1 of Neobacillus drentensis NBRC 102427. Taxonomy (GTDB): domain Bacteria; phylum Bacillota; class Bacilli; order Bacillales; family Cytobacillaceae; genus Neobacillus; species Neobacillus drentensis. Next base: position 41,919 of record NZ_BCUX01000005.1, read on the forward strand.
TTATATAGTTTTTATAAAAAATATGAGGTGAAAAATGATGGAACATTGGAACGGATTTACTAAAGGTGTTTGGTCAAAAGAAGTTAACGTTAGAGATTTTATCCTTAAAAACTTTACTCCTTTTGAAGGAGATGATTCTTTCTTAGCAGGTCCTACTGAAGCAACTACGAAACTTTGGGATCAAGTAATGGAATTAACCAAGCAAGAGCGTGAAAATGGCGGCGTGTTGGATATGGACACAGAAACCGTTTCTACTATTACTTCACATGGTCCTGGATATCTTAATGAAGATCTTGAAAAAATTGTTGGTGTACAAACTGATAAACCTTTTAATCGTTCAATGCAGCCGTTTGGTGGAATTCGCATGGCGAAAGCAGCTTGTGAAGCTTACGGTTATCAATTAAACCCTGAAATTGAAAAGTTCTTTACTGACTTACGTAAAACTCACAATCAAGGTGTTTTCGATGCTTATACTGATGAAATGATGCTTGCTCGTAAAGCAGCAATTATTACAGGACTTCCAGATGCATATGGCCGTGGCCGTATTATTGGCGATTATCGTCGAGTTGCATTATATGGTGTAAACTTCTTAATTCAAGAAAAGCAAAAGGATCAAAAGAATACTAGTAAAGTAATGACTGAAGATAATATGCGTTTACGCGAGGAACTTGCTGAACAAATCCGCGCTTTAAAAGAACTAAAGGAAATGGCTAACAGCTATGGATTTGATATCAGTCAGCCTGCAAAAAATGCTGTTGAAGCATTCCAGTTTGTCTACTTTGGTTACTTAGCTGCAATTAAAGAACAAAACGGTGCTGCGATGAGCCTTGGTCGTGTATCAACATTCTTAGATATTTATGTAGAAAGAGACTTACAAAACGGAACATTAACTGAAGAAGCGGTTCAAGAAATTGTTGACCACTTTATTATGAAGCTTCGTCTTGTTAAATTTGCTCGTACACCAGACTATAATGAATTATTCAGTGGAGACCCAACATGGGTAACAGAATCCATCGGCGGTATGGCAAATGATGGTCGTTCACTTGTAACGAAAAACTCATTCCGATTCCTTCATACATTAGAAAACTTAGGTGCTGCACCAGAACCAAACTTAACAGTATTATGGTCACCACAGCTTCCTGAAAACTTTAAAAAGTATTGTGCCAATATGTCGATTAAAACTAGCTCGATTCAATATGAGAACGACGACATTATGCGTCCTGAATATGGCGATGATTATGGAATTGCTTGCTGTGTATCAGCAATGGAAATTGGAAAGCAAATGCAGTTCTTTGGTGCTCGTGCAAACCTAGCCAAAGCCCTTCTTTACTCCATTAACGGCGGCGTGGATGAAAAATTAAAAATCCAAGTTGGACCACAATATCAGCCAATTACTTCTGAAGTATTAAATTATGAGGAAGTTATGCAGAAGTTTGATCTAATGATGGAATGGCTTGCTGGTCTATATATTAATACATTAAATGTTATTCACTATATGCATGATAAATACAGCTATGAAAGAATTGAAATGGCTCTTCATGATACGAAGATCCTTCGTACGATGGCAACAGGTATTGCTGGTCTATCCGTTGTTGCTGACTCACTTAGTGCCATTAAATATGGTGAAGTTAAAGTAATCCGTGATGAAAATGGTCTAGCAGTTGATTTTGAAACAACTGGTGATTTCCCTAAATACGGAAACAATGATGACCGTGTAGATGAGATTGCTGTTGAAGTTCTTAAGACATTCATGAAAAAACTTCGCAAGCATCAAACGTACCGTGACTCAGTTCATACACTTTCTATCTTGACGATTACATCAAATGTGGTTTATGGTAAGAAAACTGGTAACACTCCTGATGGACGTCGGATGGGTGAACCGTTTGCACCGGGTGCTAACCCAATGCACGGACGTGACACAAAAGGAACATTAGCTTCCCTATCTTCTGTTGCTAAGCTTCCTTACAACTATGCAATGGATGGAATTTCAAATACCTTCTCTATCGTTCCTAAAGCATTAGGTAAAGAAGAAGAAAGCCAAGTACGCAACCTAGTATCTATCCTAGATGGTTATGCCATCAAAGCTGGTCATCATTTAAATGTTAACGTCTTTAATCGCGAAACACTAATTGATGCAATGGAACACCCAGAGCTTTATCCACAATTAACTATCCGTGTCTCTGGTTATGCAGTTAACTTTATTAAATTAACTAAAGAACAACAATTAGATGTAATTAATCGTACATTCCACGAGTCACTATAAGAATAAAACTGGGGCCCTTTAAGTAGGGCTCAAGTTATACTAAGGGGGATCATCATCATGAACGGAAATATTCATTCAATTGAAACATTAGGGACAGTCGATGGACCAGGAATCCGTTATGTGATTTTCACACAAGGCTGCCTATTAAGGTGCCAGTTTTGCCATAATGCTGATACTTGGGAAATCGGCACAGGCAAGGAAATGGCTGTTTCCGATATCATGGATGATCTTATGTCCTACCTCCCTTTTATTCAATCTTCGGGCGGAGGAATTACAGTAAGTGGTGGTGAACCATTGTTGCAAATTCCTTTCTTAATAGAATTGTTCAAGGAATGCAAAAAGAAAGGAATTCATACAACCATTGATTCTTCCGGTGGCTGCTTTTCCCATTCCAAGCTTTTTATCGAGCAGCTTGAAGAACTCTTGCAGTATACCGATTTAGTTCTTCTTGATTTAAAGCATATTAATCGGAAAAAACATATCCAGTTAACTGGTATGGCTAATGATCATATTCTAGAATTTGCTACTTTTTTATCAGACTATCAAGTACCAATTTGGGTACGCCATGTGCTTGTCCCTACTGTTACCGATGATCCGGAAGATCTAGAAAAACTTGGTGAGTTCATTGGTACGCTTAAAAACGTCCAAAAGATTGAAATTCTGCCATATCACAAACTCGGAGTGTATAAGTGGGAAGCGCTTGGACATGAATATCAACTTAATTCTGTTGAACCCCCTAGCGAAGAAAAGGTCGAGTTTGCTTATAAATTGATTACAGCACACTGGAAGGCACCGATCGAACACTGATTCACTTTTGAATCAGTGTTTTTTTAAAAGTAAAAAGGTTTAAGTGGTCATTTTTTCTTTTTACTATTTAGTAATGTCTTCAAAATATGGCAGTAACGCAATTATTAAATTGATTCTTTTTCCTATCTCAGATATACTCATATCATTGACATTTAAGTGAGGTGATAATATTTGTTTCAATTGCTTATTGATAGTTCAGATATCAATGCTCTAAACGCACTATACGTAAGTATCTTTTTAGGAATTGCATTAAAATTATTATGGGCATGGAGTGTGGAATATTCTTTCGTTGGTTCCTTATCTGATCCGGCTAGGACAAATATTACTCACCCTTTAGTTCTTTACCGAAAGAAAAGTTGTTTAAATGGAAGCTTTATTCTGAAAAGAATTTTTATATATTTTCGTAGAAAAGAATATTCTCAGGATGATACCGAAGAACCTATTTCCTCCCTATTCGCTTATTAAATAATTACACAACATTTTAGGAGGAAATATGAAAACAAAACGATCTTCACTATTACTATTCTCACTGCTCGGCTTAACCACATTATTATTATCAGCTTGTTCATCTCAAGCACAAAAAGGAACTAACAATACTGGATTTTTCCAACATTATATTGTCAATCCTTTTTCAATATCTATCCATTCCGTTGCAGAATTCTTTAATGGAAACTACGGCTTGGCAATCATTCTTGTTACTATAATTATTAGACTTCTGTTAATGCCGTTAATGCTCAGACAGTATAAAAATCAAATGGGTATGAAAGAAAAGATGGATGTCTTAAAGCCTGAAATGGACGTTATTCAAACGAAGATGAAAACGGAAAAGGATCCTAAGAAGAAACAAGAACTTCAAGCTGAAATGATGGGCCTTTATAAAAAGCATGGTGTTAATCCATTAAATATGGGCTGTTTGCCATTGATCATTCAAATGCCTATTCTGACTGGCTTCTATTATGCGATTCGCGGTTCACAAGAGATCAAAACCCACGAGTTTTTATGGTTTAGTCTGGGGAATCCGGATATCATTATTACAATTATTGCTGGGGTTATATACTATTTTCAGTTCAAAGTTTCCCAGTCCAATATGCCTTCTGCACAGCAAGCCCAAATGAAATACATGGGATTAATGTCACCTTTAATGATTGTCATGTTTTCTTTTAATGCTCCTGCAGCCCTGCCTCTTTATTGGGTAGTTGGCGGTACATTCTTGATTGTACAAACAATGATCAGCAAAGCCCTTTATCAAACGAATAAGACACCGAAAGTTCAAGTTAAACAAAAATAAATTTTTTGTAAAAAAGAAGCATCATTGGATGCTTCTTTTTTACATCTTCCTACCTAACCAAAGCCCACAAAGAGTAAGTAAAATTCCTATCGTGTAACTGCTAAGCAAATAAATGTAATATAACTTTTTCTTATTTTCCTTATTAAGTTTTACCGCATCAAGCATTAAGGTTGAAAAAGTCGTAAACGAGCCCATAAATCCAATTCCCAACAAAGAATATAGGGACCCCTGTACATGTAAACCGAATAAGAGGCCTAAAAGAAAAGCACCAATTAAATTGACTGTTAAAGTGCCCATAGGAAAACCTTTGTTATTGTGCATTGATTTGCTAATTACAAAACGGCCGATTGCCCCAATAAAACCCCCAATTGAAATAAATATTATTTCTTTCATAGAACGCTCCTCGTACTTTTTACTTGCTCACCAAGTTTCATACCTGCCCTAACGAAAAAGAGTCCCCCTAATAAACTGGCAAATAAATAAAAGACACCAAATATAATCTTTCCTGTTTCAAATAAATGAACCGTTTCATAGCAAAATGTTGAAAAGGTTGTATATGAACCAATGACACCAGTGGTAAGTGCAGTATTCAGATACGGATGAATCTTATTGGAACCCACAAAGTAATTTGTCATAAAACCAAGCAAAAAGGCACCAGTTACATTAATAAAGAGGGTTCCGATTGGAAATTCCTTTCCCCAGATTGCAACTGCCATTACTGATAATAAATAGCGGAACAAACTGCCAGCAATCCCACCCAGTCCAACCAAGAAATATATCAACGGTTACACCCCTAGTTTAAGAATATTTATATATAATCTTTATTATTATTTACATTGAAGGCCTTAGGAAGTCTGATTAATAAATGCCTAACAAAATGTGCCTAGTATTTTTTTCAACTCTGAAGCATCATTTTTAATTGAGTACTTACTTCCTTCCATTCATCACGAAGGATACTAAAAAAGACTGTATTCCTTACGTAGCCATCTGATATGATCCGATCCTTCCGTAATACGCCTTCTTTTATCGCCCCAATTCTAGCTATCGCATGCTGAGATCGTATATTTCGAGAATCCGTTTTTAATTGAACACGAGTAAAGTTCCATACCTCAAAAGCATGCTTTAATAAAAGAAATTTACATTCTGTATTTACTTTAGTCCGCCACACATCAGGGTGATACCACGTCGAGCCAATTTCTACACTGTTATGTCGTGGGAGTATGTCTAGAAATCGGGTACTGCCAATCACTCGATTTTCATTGTTTACAACTGTGAAAGTGTATTCTGTTCCATTATCTCTGGCTTTTAATGCTGAAATTATCATATCTTCCATTTCTTTTTTCGAGCGAACCTTTGTGGCCATATACGTCCAGATTTCATCTGGTTGGGCTGCTTCCCACAAGTCCTCTACATGGTCCATGCTGATTGGAATTAATTTTACTGTTTCCCCTTGTAACGAAAATAGTTCGTCCCACAATTTAGTCATTTTTCTAGCTCCTTTTTCCATAAGAAAAGACTGCGGTCTATGCTCCACAGTCCTGTTTATTTATGCATCCTGGAAATATTCCTTGTAAAAACCGCCTACTTTTCCAGTATTATCAATAATGTAATAAAACTCTTCCGTCTCATTTTTTACATCATAGATTTTTCCAGCCGTTAAGGCATTATTGACTAGAAATTTTTTAGCATCAGTATGAACGCATTTTATTTTCTTAACTGTTTCACGATCACGCCATGATAGATGAATCATTGTTGCCACCGTTCCTTTCGGTCATTGTCCAATTTCTAGTATAATCAATACAAGCACAGTTGTGCAACCAGGGAATAATCAATATTATAAAAATAAAGTCTGTGTTTTAGTTTTTAAATGTGAACGATTTTAAAATTTATTAATTTTTGGTTCTCAAAACGTGTAAAAACCATTACAATTATAAAAACTGAATATTCAATTCATTTTCCGAGGAGGCATTCATAAAATGAAAATTATGAGTAATGAGCAGTTAGTTTTTTCGTATCGGGATGCATTAAAGTCTGACAAGGAAAAAGAATGGATTAAGATTTTAAAGGATGAAATCAAACGGCGTGGATTAAAACCATTTAAAAATCGATAGCATAAACCCAATGAAAAAACCGCTGACAGAAATCAGCGGTTTTTCAATCATTTTATCATACGATTATGAAGATTTAGTTCCTGTATAGGATAAAGGGATAACTGATTAAGCTTTGCAGCAATTTTGTCTGCTCCATCACTTGGGTGTTCTGCGTATATTTCAAAGAATTCCCCTTCGTACTCTTGTTTTGCATGATCGTAGCGTGGGTCATAATAATGTTCAAGCAAAATTCGAATCATTTCAGGATAATTTCGAGCTGTTAACGTATCAATGAGTGATTTTTTTATGTCAGAATCCTTAATACGTCTTAACACCTTTTCAATACCATCAGAAATCTTATCGAAATACCATGTTTCCTCCTGGTATGGCTCTACATACTCGGAAACAAGATGTTTTACCCGTTGTTCAATGGGGGTGTTGAGATTAATGTTAATACCCTCCATTTTTTTATCCATTAATTCTTCAGATTGAACAGCTTTTCCAATTCTTTTGCTTTCTGCTTCAACCAGAAAATAATCGGCATCTTTTATGTCTAAAAGTCCCTTAAATAAAAGGGAATCAAAGGTTTTTTGGTTATGGCCGTCACTAAGACCAATCGTTCCGAATATCGACCCGCGATGCCCCGCCATCTCTTCAAGATCTAAGATGGGGTAACCTTTCTTTTCCAATATCTTTAAGACCTCTGTTTTTCCAACACCAGTCAATCCGTGGAGGACAATTGCTTTGTTAGGAAGCATGGTCGGCAGTTGTTCAAGGATATAGTGACGGTATGCTTTATAACCACCTACTAAACGCCATGAATAAATTCCAGCAAACTCTAAAAATGTAACCACGGCCTTACTTCGCATTCCACCGCGCCAGCAGTGGATAATAAGCTCCGTATCGCTGGAACCGCATTTCTTTATCGTTTGAAGGAGTTCAGGAATTTTGGGAGAGACAATTTCCATTGCTTTCCATTTTGCAACTGCCGATCCCTCTTGTTTGTAAATGGTTCCAATTATTTGCCGTTCTTCATTTGTAAATAAGGGAACATTGATTGCCCCCGGAATTGCGCCATCATTAAATTCAATCGGTGAGCGTATATCAATGATTACCGGGTTCTTTATCGTAAAAAGGTCTTCAACCGCCATTTCTTTCATATAATCTACGCTCCTCGTATAAGTATTATTTCTCGAAAAATACAATATCTGGTTTAAACAAACAAAACTTCCACAATGGGAAGTTTTGGAAAAACGAACATGATCAAAAATTTATTTCCTCAAATAAGTATAAACACATTATATAAGATATATCCCCATTTTTCAAGAAACCGGCAATTACTGCATATAATTGATATTTTTTCTACTAGTGAAATGGTGTTCCTGTTAATCTTTCGACTGCATTACAAAACTGATTCCAGTTTTCCGGAAAGCTCTTAGTTCCTTCACTTTCATAGACTTTACCTTTTGTGATTAACTTTACAGACCAGTATTTCCCTTCGATAATTATTCCGTCTTCACTTCGATAGGTTGGTTTCCACTCCCAGATATTCATACTATAAAGTTCCCGTTTAAATTCTTCTACGTCGCCAGGAACTATCGCTTGGAAATCCGAAAAGGGCTGATGATTTTCTTTATTTCGCCACACCAAAGCTGCAAAACGATTTTTCACGAAATTAACGCGAACTTGGTAAGAAATGTCACCAAACCCTTCAAGAGAAGCAATTAATGAAAATGGATATTTATCTGGGTGAATTGAAATTCTTCCACCGTTTATGCGAAATAAATCCTTTTTTCTTGTGACAATCGATATAATCTGTGCAGGAAGGATTGGTTTTTCGCGATTTGAATTAAGAACCTGATTGACCTCTTGGCAAATTGCGGGAATAGGTAATGGTCCTTTTTCTTCTAGAATAGAAAGTATCGTTTCATAAACCCTCATAATCCCTCATCCTTACTAAAAGCTGGTTAGTTTAGCTGTTAAGCAACAGCAGTTAAAAAAAACACTTCCGTAAACTAAATTATAGTAATAATAGGAGATTCCCGCAGTAACAAATGACACGTTGCACTTAAAAGGTCTACTCACGTGGAAGAGAGTAGACCTTTTTCCTATAAGATTTCTGATTTTGATTTGAACACTGACATCAACTTTTCTAGCTCTAACAGGTTTTGACTGTTAAATAAATCGACAATTTTACTACCGACAATAACTCCATCACAGTATTTTGTTAAGTCTATTATTTGATCTTGACTTGAAATACCGAAGCCTGCCAATACAGGAATGGGACTCACTTCTTTTACTGCCATTAAAAATTGATTCAATTCGGAATCATATTCATTTCTTGCCCCCGTTATCCCCTTAATGGTAACCGTATATAAAAAACCTTTTCCCTTGCTTGAAATGGTCTTAATTCTCTCCATCGGTGTTGTCAGCGTAACAAGTCGAATCAATTCTATTTCTGCTTCCTCAAGCTGTGGCGTAATGATTGCTTCTTCTTCGATTGGCAAATCCGGAATAATACACCCGTCCACACCGGCCTGGCGAATATCTTTGACAAATTCATTGATTCCATAGGAATAAATGGGATTCATGTAGGTCATCAGAAGGATTGGAACAGAAACCTCCTGCCGCGCTTTTCCTATTTCTGCAATAATCCCCTGTAAAGTGGTTCCGTTTTCAAGTGCCCTAATACCTGCCCGTTGAATGGTTGGTCCATCGGCAACAGGGTCTGAAAAAGGGACCCCCACTTCAATGGCAGTTGCACCATATTTCTCCAATAATATAAGACGGTCAACCAGACAATCCAACCCGCCATCCCCTGCCATTATGTAGGGTACAAAAGCTTTGTTTTTATTTTCTTTCAATGTTGAAAATGCTTGCTCGAAACGGTTCATTATTTATCTCTCCTCTCTCAGCCGTGATTTAACGGTATCAACATCTTTATCACCGCGTCCTGATAGACAAACGACGATATTTTTTGATTCGTCCATTTCTGCAGCTAGTTTTACAGCAAAAGCAATGGCATGTGCACTCTCTAATGCAGGAATGATCCCTTCAAGTTTCGATAAAAGCTGAAATGCGTCTAGCGCTTCTTTATCTGTAATTGAGTGATAGGCTGCTCGACCAATGTCATGTAAATAGCTATGTTCTGGTCCAACGCCTGGATAATCAAGGCCAGCCGAAATGGAGTGCGCTTCTTGAATTTGGCCATTGTGATCTTGTAAAAGATACATCAGTGCACCATGTAATACACCCGGACTCCCTTTTGTTAACGATGCTGCATGATATTCTGTATCAACGCCCTGCCCTGCAGCTTCCACTCCATATAGACTGACGCTCTCATCCTCAATAAAAGGGTGGAACATCCCCATTGCATTGCTCCCACCGCCAATACAGGCGACCAGAGCATCTGGAAGCGTTCCTACACTTAATTGGAATTGTAGTTTTGTTTCCTTTCCAATCACACTTTGAAAGTCTCTTACCATTTGTGGAAACGGATGTGGTCCCATAACAGAACCCAATAAATAGTGGGTATCATCTACATTTTCTACCCAGTATCTTAATGCTTCGTTTACTGCATCTTTTAATGTCGCACTTCCAGAAGTAACACTGACAACCTTTGCACCTAGCAATTCCATTCGAAATACATTTAGTGCCTGCCTTTTGATATCTTCCTCACCCATAAAAACGATACAATCGAGATTTAATAAAGCGCAAACGGTGGCAGTTGCTACACCGTGCTGACCAGCTCCTGTTTCAGCAACAATTTTCTTCTTTCCCATCCGTACCGCAAGGAGTGCCTGCCCAATGGCATTGTTAATTTTATGAGCTCCAGTATGGTTTAAATCTTCTCTTTTCAGAAAAATTTTAGCTCCTCCCGCATGGCGGGTTAAGTTATCTGCAAAGTACAATGGCGTTTCTCTACCAACATAGTTTTTTAACAGCTGCCCTATCTCGGCTTGAAAGGAAGGATCCTTTTTAGCACTTTCATAGGCTTCACCTAGTTCAATTACTGCCTTCATTAATGTTTCCGGGACAAATCTTCCTCCAAAAATACCGAAGTGTCCACTTTCATTTGGTAATGTATATGTGTTCATTCCCTTTACCTCCCCACAAATGTGCTTTTTGCTATATTAATAAATGATTGAATCTTTTTTATATCCTTCTTCCCATCGGTTTCTACACCGGAGCTTACATCTACCATGAAAGGCCTAATAATTTTTATTGCCTCTTCAACATTGTCTGCATGCAACCCGCCGGCAAGGATGATTTTTTTGCTAGAAAGCAAATGAGGATTAACCTCATCCCAATTAAATACCGTCCCATTTCCACCTCTGTATTTCCCTTTGGGGCTGTCTAGCAGGATGAAATCGTTTGATAAATCAACCAAAGCGGCTAAACTTTCATTTCCTTGAAAACTAATGGCTTTTATGACCGGCAGTGAAAGCGATTCACTGAATGAAGCACTCTCGTCTCCGTGTAATTGAATATGTGTAAGCCCAACAGCAGAAGCGATTGTTTCTATGTTCTCTCTTGTTTCATTGACAAACACACCGACCTTGAAGACCTCTTTGGGCAAATGTGCAATAATCTCTTTTGCTTTCTCAATGGAAATTCTGCGCTTACTTTCAGCAAACACAAACCCCAGCGCATCTGCCCCGTATTCAGCGGCCGCAATCCCCGTCTCAACATCGGTTATTCCACAAATTTTTACTTTCACCTTTTTACACCTTCTTTAAGCGGTATGCGAAAGTCCGAAAATGATTGCTTTACATCTGAACTTTTCATCAAAGCTTCTCCAACTAATATCCCGTTTGCTCCTGCATTCCTGACTCGCTTTACATCCTCTGGATGTTGAATTCCGCTCTCACTAATAAGGTAAGCCCCAGAGTTTTTTACAGTAGAAGCTAACTTTTCTGTTACTTCCAGCGAAACTTGAAACGTTTTTAAGTCCCGATTATTCACGCCAATCAGCTTTGCGCCCATTTTTAGGGCCCTGTCGAGTTCCTGCTCATTATGGACCTCAACTAATACCTCCAGGCCTAAGCTTTTAGCATATTCAAATAGGTCTCGCAAGCTATCATCATCTAAAGCTGCTACTATTAATAAAATAATATCTGCCCCATGAAACGCAGCAAGATTAATTTGGAGCCGATCAATGATAAAATCCTTACATAGAATCGGCAGGTTTACTTTGCTCCGAACTGCTTTTAAGTCGAAGTAAGATCCCTTAAAAAAGGTTTGATCTGTAAGGACAGAAATCGCTGAAGCACCATATTCTTCGTATATCGAAGCCTGATAGGATGGGTCAATTGTGTTGTTAATGATTCCTTTTGATGGAGATGCGCGTTTAAATTCAGATATAATCGATATTTCACCGGCTGTATGCAGCTTTTGTATAAAAGACCGTTTAGGGTGCACAGTATCTAGTTTTGGTTGGTTTACTTCTCGAAGGAGACGGACCTCTTTTTTCTTTTCATCAATGATTTTATCTAAAATTGTCGCCACTTATATCGCCTCTTTCTGACCTGCTGCATTTGATTTCTCAATCACCTTGTTTAATTTTTCATATGCAGCACCAGAATCAATGATTTCACTCGCTATTAGGATACCTTCCTTAATGGAGTTCGCTCTCCCCGCTGTGTAAATACCAAGTCCCGAATTTAGTAATACTGTATCTCGGTACGCACCTTTTTCTCCTTTTAGGACATTGATTAATATTTCAGCATTCTCCTTAGAGTCCCCACCTTTAATATTGCTGTTATCGTATTGAGGTAGATTTACTTCTTCAGGATTAAATGTCAGATTGGTAATCTTCCCATCCTCTAAAATGGTTAAATGATTTTCACCCTGGAGTGATGCTTCATCCATAAAGCCAGCTCCATTAACGACAATGGCACGCTTGCGGCCCAACTTTTGAAGAACTTCAGCAAACACATTTAAAAGATCTCTCCGATACACGCCTAGCAATTGATAGTCCAACTCAATCGGATTAGTTAGCGGGCCGATAAAATTAAATATCGTTGGAATCTTAAGTTGTTTGCGAACCATCATTACTTTCTTCAATTTGGGATGAACATTAGGTGCGAATAAGAAGGATATTCCGATTTCCTGCAGAATTTCTTCCGTTCTTTGCGCAGATAGATTTAAATTTACTCCTAAGTATTCAAGGACATCGGCACTGCCTGTTTTACTTGAGACACTTCTGTTTCCATGTTTGGCAACAGGGATTCCGGCACTAGCAATAACAAACGCTGAAGTGGTACTCACATTAAAACTCGAAGATCCGTCTCCTCCAGTCCCACAATTATCAAGAACACCTGGAAATTCCTCTTTAAATTTCAAAGTATTTGCTTTCATGGCTTTTACAATCCCGGTAATTTCTTCGACTGTTTCTCCTTTTGATTTCAAACCCATTAAAAAGGCAGCAATTTCAGATTCTGAAACTTCCTCACCCAAAATAAAATTAACGGCTTCTTTCATCTCGTTTTCAGAAAATGATTCACGTTCAGCTAATTGGAGTAAGTAATTCTTCATTTTTCTTCATCCTTTCTATCTCATTTAAAAAGTTCTTGATGATTTCCTTTCCCGAAGGAGTACCAATTGACTCGGGATGAAACTGGAGACCGTAAACAGGAAATTGACGATGTTTTATGGCCATAATTTCCTGATCCTCTTCAGAATACGCGATACACTCTAGTACGTCAGGAACACTACCTTTTTCAATAATTAAGGAATGATACCTCATCACATCTAGAGGGTTGGGAAGCCCCTTAAAAAGCCCTACTCGATGATGCGATATCATCGATGTTTTACCATGTTTGATGAGTGCTGCTCTTTGAATCTTTCCACCGAAAGCAGCACCAATGGCCTGATGACCAAGACAAATCCCTAAAATCGGGATTTTATTATAGAAGGTTTGAATCACTTCAATACAAATCCCGGCTTTCTCTGGTTTCCCTGGCCCTGGGGATAGAATAATTGCTTTGGGATTTAAATCTTTGATTTGCTCCATGGTTAACTGGTTATTTCTAAAAACCGTAATTTGTTCCCCTAATTCTCCAAGGTATTGATAGAGGTTGAATGTAAACGAATCAAAATTATCAATCAGTAAAATCATTTCACACCCTCCAAGAAAGAATTAAGTTTATTTATCGTCTCTTGATATTCTGACTCAGGATTCGAGTCAAACACGATTCCCGCACCCGCTTGAATATAGGCCGAACCCTCTTTTAAAACCATGGTTCGAATCGCAAGGGCAAAATCCATATTTCCATCTGCTGATAAGTATCCAACGGCCCCTGAATATAAGCCTCGTTTTGATTTTTCCAACGAGTTAATAATCTCCATGGCCCGAACCTTAGGAGCCCCCGAAACGGTCCCTGCAGGAAGACAGGCAGCAAGAGCATCGATTGCCGTTTTACCTGTAGTTAATTGGCCGCTTACTTCTGACACAAGATGCATAACATGGCGGTATTTTTCTACTGTCATATACTTATCCACTTTAACGGTGCCGAACTCACAGATTTTCCCAAGATCATTTCGGCCAAGGTCCACAAGCATCTTATGCTCTGCAAGTTCCTTTTCATCACTTTTCAATTCATTTTCTATCAGCAAATCTTCTTCAGTCGTTCTCCCTCTTCTTTTTGTTCCAGCTATGGGATTCGAAATGACTGATCCAGCTCTTGTTTTAATTAAGCTTTCGGGAGATGAACCAATAACGGTATAAGCTTCAAAATCGATATAGAACATATAAGGAGTGGGATTATTCGCACGGTGCTTACGATAAAGTGATAAAGGTTCTCCGTTAAATGTTGATTTCATTCGTCTTGAAAGGACCACCTGAAAAATATCTCCAGCTAAAATATGTTCTTTGGCTATTTCTACATTCTTGATAAAAGCTTCTTTTGTTGTTTCTGAGACAAATCCGGAAAAATAAAATGGATCGTCTGTTGCATAAAATGTTGGCTTCTTTAGTTCCTCTATCCTTTCATTAATCCTTTTTTCAATTAAAGCAATATCGCTCTCCTCTGATAAAGGACAACCACAAATCAAAACCTTATCTTCAAGGTGATCAAAGACAATGACCTCTTCATAAAACATTAAATGTACATCCGGCATCTCCATTCCGTTTGGATGTTCCTCTCCAATCACTTCATATTGCCTGATAATGTCATACCCCACATATCCTACAGCCCCTCCAATAAACGGAAAGGGAAATTCCTCATGATCGATGGGACGGATTAGTTTTTTTAACACTTCGAGAGTGTTACCCTTTATAACTTCCTTGTTCCCATTCCTCGAAATAATCTCGTTGCTATCACCGCTCGAAATGAGCTCAAAGGCTGGATCAGCACCGATGAAGGAATATCTTCCAGAATCATTGTACTTATGGGAACTTTCCAATAAAAACTTCTTATTCCCACTCATTTTTTGTAAAATGGAGATTGGTGTAAGCGTGTCTCCTTTGATCTCTTTTATCAAATAACCAGATTTTACTTCCATTTTCCGACTCCCTTCGAAAATAAAAAAAATCGTCCTCTATATGCGCAAAAATTTACGCATATAGAGGACGATTCTATGGTCGTGGTGCCACCTCCATTTGAAGCAGATAGAAAACCTGCTTCCTCTTCAGATACGGAACATTTTTGTTCGATATCCTATCCTTTTAACGGTGGAGCTCCGTGCATCCCTACTGATAATTTCAAGATGCCTCTCACAAGTCCATTCCACAAATCCATTCTTATCAGGCTCCCACCTACCCCGACTCTCTTGAAAGAATAAAATTAGTGTACTCCTCTTGCTCAACGAGTTAAGTATTAATAATTACTATTGATTGATATTTATCCTACGCAAAAATACCATTAATGTCAAGAGTAAATTTTTGAATATTCTAAATGGAAAAAAACTTATGATTTTCCAAAACAGTTGTTATTTAGCTTATTCCAATTAAAGGAACCCTATTCCGGGGTTTTTTTTTATCTATAAGCTAATAGTAATAATAGCATAAACATGAAGGCGGGATAGAAGATTAATGGAACATATTGAACATTTAAGCCAAAATCCAAAAGCTGCAAAAAAGAAACAATCTGCAGCTGGACAAAAGCGGTCCGATGAGATATCTAATCAAAAGTGGGCGATACTATCACTGTCTTCCATTCCTTTAGTCATGACATTGGGGAATTCAATGTTAATACCAGTTCTACCTTCAATGGAAAGTAAATTATCCATATCTTCTTTCCAAACAAGTATGATTATTACGGTTTATTCGATTGTTGCTATTTTTTTAATACCTGTTGCAGGATATTTATCAGACCATATTGGTCGAAAAAAGGTTATTATCCCTAGCCTCATCATAGCAGGAATTGGCGGACTTATCTCAGGATTTGCCGCATGGAAACTCGATGATGCGTATTGGATTATTTTAGCAGGCCGAGCCCTCCAAGGGGTCGGTGCTGCCGGAGCTGCCCCTATTGTCATGCCCTTGGTTGGTGATATGTTTAAGAATGATGATGATGTTAGTTGTTGTTTGGGACTAATAGAAACATCTAATACGTTTGGAAAGGTATTAAGCCCTATTTTAGGGGCTTTTCTAGCGGGATTCATTTGGTATTTGCCGTTTTTTTCCTTTCCAATATTTTGTGTAATTTCTGTCTTAATGATAATGTTTCTGGTCAAATGTCCAAAATCAACTAATAAACCAATTCCCTTTAAAGATTTTTTCATTAATGTGAAGAAAACCTTTACAGAAAAGGGCCGTTGGCTTTATGCTATATTTTTTATTGGCGGCATCCTAATGCTTGTCCTATTTGGGATATTGTTTTACCTTTCGGAGATTTTCGAAAAGGAATACGATATTAAAGATATTAAAAAAGGATTTTTTCTGGCCTTACCACTCGGTGCACTTTGTCTTTCATCCTTTATAAGCGGCAAGGTGATCAAGAAAAACAAAGTTTTGATGAAATGGATAACATTTGCTGGAATTATCGCTACCGCCTTATCCATTGGTGCATTATGGTTTTCAATCAAGCTTTGGTACATGATCACCATGTTTCTTATCAGCGGAGTTGGTATCGGTGCAGGTCTTCCATGCTTAGATGCATTAATTACCGAAGGCGTTGAAAAAGAAGAAAGAGGAACGATCTCATCTATCTACAGTTCGATGAGATTCATTGGAGTGGCTGCAGGACCTCCGATTATTGCCTTGTTATTAAAAAATGCGACTCATTGGATTTTTATTCTATTGGGTAGTCTCAGTATCATTGCAGCGATTGTTGCTTTGCTAGCTATCAAGCCCCAAGGACAGGAATAAAAGGGCTGAGGAAATTTCCTCAGCCCTTTCATTTTTGTCATTATTTCACTGGTTTTTTTAGAAAACCAATTAATAGTGCGGATACTACTGAACCAACTAAAATAGCTAGTGCGTATTGAAGGGCACCATTTTCAACCAATGGGACTACAAATATTCCGCCGTGCGGGGCACGGAGTCCAATCCCGAAGGCCATTGACAGCGCACCTGCGATTGCTGAACCTGCCATAACCGAAGGAATGACACGCAATGGGTCTGTTGCGGCAAATGGGATTGCCCCTTCAGTAATGAAGGATAAGCCCATAACATAACAAGCCTTTCCAGCATCTCTGTCTTGCTCATTAAATTTATTTTTAAAGAAGGTTGTTGCAAGTGCAATCGCTAGCGGCGGTACCATACCAGCAGCCATAATTGCTGCCATTGGCTGATAAACACCACTTGCTAAAAGGCCTGTTCCAAATACATAGGCTGCTTTATTTACTGGGCCACCCATATCAAAAGACATCATAAGTCCAAGCACAATCCCTAATAATACGGCATTCCCTGTTCCAAGACCTGTTAACCAATCTGCAATTTCCTTGTTTACCCATGCAACAGGATTGTTTATGACATAATGCATCATAAATCCCGTAATCGCTATTCCTAAGAGTGGGTAAATTAAGATACTTTTAATTCCTTCAAGAGAACGTGGAAGTCCTGCAAAAACTTTCTTTAACAGCAATACAATGTAACCTGCTAGGAAACCTGCAACCAAACCACCAAGGAATCCGGCTCCACCATGAGCTGCCATCATTCCTCCAACCATACCAGGGGCGAAACCTGGACGGTCTGCAATACTGAGAGCAATAAATCCTGCAAGGACAGGGACAATTAATGCAAATGCATTATCTCCGCCAATAGCCTTAATTACAGCAGCAATTGGATTGTAGGATGGGTCATCTGGATTTGCTGAATTATATCCAAACATAAAGCTTATTGCGATTAATATACCACCACCAACAACAAAGGGAAGCATGTTTGAAACACCATTCATTAGGTGCTTGTAAAAGCCATTGCGAGAACCTTTTTGATCCACTGCTCTTTCACTTTGGCTGTTATTACCTTTAAAAATAGGGGCATCTTGTTTTTGTGCTTTGTCTATTAATTGTTCTGGACGACGAATTCCTTCAGCAACCGCTGCCTGAATCACGTGCTTACCTTTGAACCTTTCCATCTCAACATTGATATCGGCTGCAATAATAACTGCTGTCGCATTTTCAATTTCATCTTTTGTCAGGATATTTTTGGCACCGCCTGAACCATTTGTCTCTACCTTTATATCTACACCCATTTCAGATGCCTTAGCTTTTAAGGAATCGGCAGCCATATAGGTATGGGCAATACCTGTAGGACAACCGGTAACTGCCACAATAAAATTCTTTTTATTAGTTAAAACCGTTTCTTGTTTTTCCTCTTTGTCATAACGGTTAATGGTTTCAATGATTTCTTCAGGAGTAGTTGCCTTTAAAAGCTCATATCTTACTTCCGCTTTCATCAGCAAACCAGATAGTCTTGCTAATGCTTCTAAATGTGTATTATTCGCACCTTCCGGGGCAGCAATCATGAAGAATAAATGTGCAGGTTTCCCGTCTAATGATTCATAATTAACACCTGCGGCTGATTTTCCAAAGACAATCGCTGCTTCATTTACTACCTTTGTTTTCGCATGCGGAATGGCAATTCCATCCCCAATACCTGTTGTACTTTGTTCTTCACGTTTTAAGATTGCTGCTTTAAATTCAGAACGGTCCGATATTTTCCCCGCCTTAAAAAGGACCTCAACAAGCTGATCAATCGTTTCTTCTTTTTGGTTACCTTCAATATTTAATAGAATCGTATTTATTGATAATAATTCAGTAATTTTCATGATTGATTTTCTCTCCCTTAACGAATCTCTTTAATATGAACTTGCGGAAGAAGTTCTTCTACTTTTCCCTTCGAACATAAGCCTAGTGAAAAGGCAGTTGCACTACCTGATGCAACACTATACCGAAAAGCTTCTTCAATATTTCCAGTTTGTTCATATGCTGCCAAGAAACCTGCAACCATAGAATCCCCCGCACCAACTGAATTTTTCACTTCACCACTTGGAACTTTTGCGAAAATTACTTTTTCGCTATTGATCAGCACCGCCCCTGCACCAGCTAATGAAACAATGACATTTTCCGCACCCATTTCTACAAGCTTTTTGCCATAAGGGATCACTTCTTCTGCGGTAGTAATGCTTGTGTCAAATAATTCACCTAGCTCATGATGATTCGGCTTGATTAAAAATGGATGATAGTGAAGGACCTTTTTTAATAAATCGCCTTCTGCATCCACAACAAATTGTGCTCCGTTTTCACTGCAAATTTTTACAAGTTCCTCATAGGTTGTTTTAGGTAAGCTAGCAGGGATACTCCCAGCTAGTACTAATAAATCGCCTGCTCCTAAGTGTTGAATTTTTTGTTTTAGAAGTGCGAAGTTTTGTTCTGAAATGTTTGGACCCAAGGCATTAATTTCTGACTCTTGACCCGTTTTAATCTTTACATTGATGCGTGTATCTTCATCAACCTGAACAAAATCCGTATCAATATCTTCATTTTGAAGATATTGGTCGATATAAGCTCCAGTAAAGCCACCAATAAACCCAAGTGCCTTACTTTTGCATCCAAATTGTTTTAATACAGTTGAGACATTGATTCCTTTTCCGCCCGGAAACTTTGCTTCATTTACTGTACGATTTAACTCTCCTAGCTGAAAGCTCTCGAGTTTGACTATATAGTCCACTGAAGGATTTAAAGTTAATGTATATATCATGATGTCACTACCTTTATAGTTGTTCTATTTACGTATTGCATCTGCGTTTCATCATCTACTACATCGGTAATAATGGCTGCCTCTCGGATATCGGCAATTTTGGCAAACGAGATTTCAGCAAACTTTGTATGATCCGCTAATACATAGGTTTCTCTTGAAAGAGCAATTGCCTTTTGCTTCACCATTGCTTCCTCCTGGTCTGGAGTTGTAAAGCCAAATTGTGGATGGATACCATTAACACCCATAAAACATTTATCAAAACGGTATAGATCTAGGCCCGCTAAAGCTCCCCTCCCGATGAAAGCATTTGTATTCTGCTTTACTAAGCCGCCAATTAAATAGGTTGAGATGCCTTTATCCAATAATGGTTTTAAATGCATTAACCCATTTGTGACAACAACGATATCCTTTAACGGTAGGAATTCAATCATTTCAATCACAGTTGACCCCGCATCAAGATAAATGCAATCACCCTCTTCAACTAAACTGGCTGCATATTGGGCAATCAACCGTTTTTCTTGAAGGTTTTTGGATGATTTCTCAATCATGCTGGGCTCTTGAAGCTTTCCTTGTAATCTTGAGGCACCTCCATGGATTCTCTTTAAGAACTTTTGGTCCTCTAATTGTGAGAGATCTCGGCGAATTGTTGACTCCGAAGACTCGGTTAACTCCATAATTTCATTTATTTTAACTACATTTTTATCTTTTAATAATTGCATTATAATTCGATGACGCTCTGGCGTTAACAAGTCATCACCACCTAAATTTTTTATTATTCATAATTACATAATACTGAAAACGATTCCATAAATCAATCATTTTCTTTCAAAAACAATCAATGTTTGAATGTTTTTGAATGTTATTTGAGATTTTATTGGATTGCAAAATTTTTTCTGCACAAAATTTAATTAATATGATACAATTTATATGGTTATTTAAGAGATAATGCGGGTGTGGTTTAATGGTAGAATTTCAGCTTCCCAAGCTGACGGCGGGGGTTCGATTCCCCTCACCCGCTCCATAATATGAAATGGAGAAGTACCCAAGTGGTTATAAGGGGGCGCACTCGAAATGCGCTAGGACGGGTAACCGTTGCGTGAGTTCGAATCTCATCTTCTCCTCCATACATATTCTTTCAAAAAACACGACGGATTATCGTGTTTTTATTAATTTAAAAAAACGCCGGAGATTTCCGGCGTTTTTTCGTAGACTTATTGATAGGGACTTAACCATTCAGGATTCCTATGCACACAGATCGGACATTTCACCGTTTCTGGTTGTAACGAGTTAAAGGATTGACCACAATCCAAGCATTTCTTAGCATGAATAGGTTCCTGATAATCAATTTTCCCCTTTATTTCTGTGTTGATTTGGATGGCACTCTCTTGACAAATATCTACACAATCGGTGCAGTTTACACAATTATTACTTTCGATTTGTAAACTAGTGTCCTTTAATTGAAACACGTTTTGGCTACAAAAGGTAAAACAAGCTTTACATAATGTACATTTGTCCTTATCCAGCTCTACTGTGTAAAATTGATATTCCGGGTAATAGTTTGCTAGATTCCACTCATTTGCTTCCAATTTCCATAAAGCCGGTGTCAAACTTTTAACTAGCCTTTTTCCACCTGACTGCATTGATGTGAATAAATCTCTTCGCGAAAGTTTTTCATCATTCTTTCTCTGAACCACCTCAATGGGGCTTTGATCGAGTTGACTTAGCTTTCTATTGGTCTCAGCTAATACAAATTTCCATTTATCATTTAGTGGTGCCCCGTTAAGTATAATCGCGTTTAGACCTCTTTTTTTATAGATCAACAATTCCTTTTCAATGGGTGTGTAATCTTCCTTATATATAAGGGTCTTCTTTTCAAATTCCCTCGATACGACAATTCCTTCGATTGCTGACAACGGACAGGCGATGACACAATCGCCACATGATGTACAAAGTGACTGATTTATTTCTATGGATTGCTGATTGATCTCTAATGCCCCGCACTTACACGATTCAAAGCATAAGGTGCAGTTGGATCGAACATTTCTGTTTCGTGAACATTTATTGGTAATCTTCAAATCTACATGCATACTTTCAAGCCACTTTACTAAAAAAGACATCTGATCACCTGCTATAAAAAGCTGCAGGACGTTTCATCCTTAGTTCTGCAGCTAGCTATTTCTTAGTTTCTACGCCTCATGAACTGGACATTTTCGCATCTTTGTGCGGAGTTATCACGATGTTAGGATGGGTAATCGCATTACTTGGCATCCCTTTAATTTGACTTACACTTCCATACTTCTTTCTTAACTCTTCGACAGGGCCAAATTCAATCGCCCGCATTGGACAGGTAGATACACAAACAGGTTCCTCGCCTTTTTTCTGTAGATCCATACAAAAATCGCATTTATCCGACTTAAAAACCTTTTTATTATATTGCGGAGCCCCGTAAGGACACGCCTTAACACATAATTGAACCCCTTGACAAATCTCTTGATCAATTGTTACTACACCAGTGTCTTTATTCTTTACAATTGCCCCTGTTGGACAGCTGGGTAAACATTTCGGGTGGGTACAATGATTACAGGCAATCGAAAAGTAATAAGCTTTGATGTTATGGACTATCCCCTTGTTCGGCTGCTGAATATAAGACCCTTCTTCATATGTGTATACCCTTCGGAAATTAATTCCGACATCGAGATTATTTTTATCCTTACAAGCCACACTACAGGCTTTACACCCTGAACAGAGACTTTGGTTAATATAAAATCCTAACTGTGCCAACTTATTCACTCCCTACGCTTTTTTCACTTCAACCAAGTTCGTTAGTTGTGGATTTGATTTGGCGAGGGCTGTTGGCCGTTGTGAAGTCAGCACATTTACAGAACCCCTTTGGTCAAGTCCATCTTTATCAGGCGTAAACCATGCTCCCTGAGGGATACCCGCCACGCCCGGAGTGATTCTTGGAGTTACCTTTACATCGATATAGATTGAGCCTCGCTCATTGTATACCTGAACTCGATCACCACTTTTTATACCACGTTTCTCTGCATCTTTTGGGTTCATCCACATCTCTTGCTTAGCAGCTTCTTCGAGCCACGCTTGGTTATCATAGGTAGAGTGACATCTCCGTTTATAATGCCAGCTAATCAACTGCAACGGAAACTTGTTAATAATTGGGTCTTGTGGTCCTTCCCATGAAGAAATGTATTTCGCAATCGCTGGAATTTCATCCTGCTGATTCATATCCCATAATGCCTTCGAGAATAACTCAATTTTACATGAAGGAGTTTCGAACGGATGTTTCTTAAGATCATCAATTTGCTCTTTAAAACCGATAAGTGGTGAGTCATATTTAAAATGATGAACCCCGTTTCTTCGGAATTCCTCAAACGAAGGGAAGTCAGGTGTCAACTCTTTCCTAGTTCTCTCCACACTTTCTTTAACAAGGTCAAGTGTCGTTTTTCCTTCAGTGAATTTTTCCTTTAGTCCCAATTTATCTGCCACTTCTGCAAACACATCGTATTCATCTCGGCATTCAAACAGCGGGTCAATCGTTTTATCACCAAATACTACGTAATCACCAAAACACCAAGGGACGCCAATATCATATCGTTCAAAGAAGGTAGTTCCCGGAAGTAAAATATCCGCATATCTTGCACTTGGTGTCATAAAAATATCACTGACTACAATGAACTCTACTTTACTATCATCTTCAAGAAGCTTGGTTGTTTTATTGATATCAGCATGCTGATTAATTAGCATATTTCCTGCCATATTGAAAATTAATTTGATGTTAGTCGTTAATTTATCAGTTCCTTCTAATCCATCCGCTTCTGTCATTTCTGTTCCTTTTTCAACAGCCTTTGTCCAAAGAAAGCATGGAATCGAAGCTTTAACAGGGTTTTCATATGAAAATGGATAAACAATGTCCGAACGGCTCCAATATCCGGTCCCGGCTGCCCAACCACCTAACTTGCCAACATTTCCTGTTAGGCAGGCAAGCTGGGCCCCACCACGCATGAATTGTTCACCATAAGCTTGTCGCTGTGCTGCCCAGCCTTGAATAAGTGCAGCAGGTTTAGATTTAGCATATTCCCGTGCAATTTCTTGAATTTTCCCTGCAGGGACGCCGCAAATTCTCTCGGCCCATTCAGGTGTTTTCTCGATCCCATCTTTTTCGCCCAATAAATAGCTTTTTAAGGATTCACTCTTTGCTACACCAACCGGCATATGGTCTCCGTCAAATCCAATACAATACTTATCCAGAAATGCTTGGTCATGTAATTTTTCTTTAACGATAACGTAACCCATTGCATCCATCAGCGCATTGTCAGTCGTCGGAAGAATCGGAATCCATTCATCCGCAAAAGCTATGGCTGTATCGGTATAACGCGGATCTATAACAATGATTTTAGCGCCGTTTTTCTTTGCTTGCATTAAATATTCTCGGTATGGAGTTGAAAAAATCATTTCCGAAGGGTTTTGACCCCATAAAATTATGTACTTTGAATGTAAAAGACTATCAAAGCTGCTGCCTGTATTATTCGTGCCATATGTATAGGGTGTGGCTACATTTCCCGCTCCGGAACTATAGTCATTTCGATAGTTTAAAAAGCCGCCTGTAAGAGACAATAATTTTCTTGCTGCATTTTTCCCGCCATGTAATCCCCAACTTTGACCGGAGGCATAGTTTACATATCTTGATTCAGGACCATATTTATCACCAATTCGTTTCACTTCAGAAGCAATCGTTTCAATCGCTTCCTCCCAAGATATCCTTTTAAATTTCCCTTCGCCTCGTTTCCCAACCCTTTTCATAGGATACTTTAAGCGATCTGGATCATATAGCATGTTTCGATAATTTCTCCCCCTCACACACGCCCTAAGTGGAGGTGTTGATAAATCGCCGCTTTCTTGTGTATCGGTACTTACGCGAACAACCATTCCATCTTTAACATGTGCCTTGATAACACAGCGGCCACCACAATTATTAATACTGCATGTTGAAATAATTTTCTCTGTATCTTTTGCTTTAGCTGTCTTTGTCTCTTCTTTATGATCAACAAGCATCTTCGTACCAATACCGCCGGCAATAACAGGAACTCCTATCGCCCCTGACCATTTCAAAAATGTCCGACGCTGCATTTTATTTGATAATAGATCCTTCAAGGTATTCTTATCTGACATCGGGTAATGCCTCCCTTACTTCAAGTAAAGTGGTTAAATCAAAGGTTAATAAGTCCTCGAGAAGCATGGATGCTCCGAGGTACAACTGACTATTTGTCTGTTCAATTATTCGTTTACAAAAATAAGGAATCCACATCGTTAAATGGTTTTCAAGAAAGTGAATTTGGCTTGATATTAATTCCACTAGTCTATCAGTCTTAGTTTCTTGTAAACATGAATCTACAAGATAAATCATAAATTCCAATTCAAGTAATAGGTGATCATCAGGCTCATTATTCTCGTTTTTATATTGAAGTCCAAAAAGATGGTATTGCTCCCTGATTTGATAAGTCCATTCCTCAAATAGCAAGTGCTCTCTACTCCGATAATAAGACTCCCAAGGTGGTGCTACTAGCGGGCCCGGCCCAATAAAAAGGCGTTGATATTCTTCATTCTCCCTGTCAATTTGTTCAGCTGTCATATGTTCAAAAAAATTGCGAAGTATTTTTCCGCCATCATGAATTTCTTCTAATTCCTGCAAGTTACCATTATTTTGAATTCCCACTAATAACTCACCCGTAGCAGGCACCGAAAATAGCAAATGAAGGAGCTGAAAATATTTTTTTCTTGATAAAAAAAACGGCTGTAATTGAATATGTAATGTTTCTGTCGTTGTCGTTGTAGTCATCTCTTCTCTCTCCCTATTTGTGAAATAATTCACAAGTATAGTTAATACCTGTCACCACTTTCTTTGTCATGATTACTTTTTTACAAATTTATCTTACCTTATTCCGTCAATATAGGAATCCCATTATGGAATTATTCACATTTATTTCAAAATGGTATGAAATAATTATGGAAATTTCTACAACACGAGAAAAATATTGATATCAATGCTACACAGTTTTTCTTGTTTAATTAAAAATGTGTATAATAGTAAGGATGAATACTTTGCAGAGGATGATATTTTTGAATATTACTGGACACTCAGTTGAAAAATTAGAAGATCCATTTGGTTTATTATCAGGTGACCGTTATGAGTTTTTCTTAGAACTCGCTGTGGATGAAGAGGATGAGCTTTACTCGGATAAAGGAGTGGGCCTTAGAGCCATTTTTGTAAGCGATGAAAATGGAGACAAAATTACCAACTTTTATCTTTATGAACAAGGTAGCGAAAAGGTGCTTGATTTTGAACTCGAAGAGGATGAAGAAGCACTAGTTCTAGCATATTGTAAAGAAAATGCAAAAGAATAAATAAAAAAGCAGGGAGTGATGAAATCTCCCTGCTTACCTATTGATCACATAAAGTTCTTACTATGGTTGTGAATAACTTGTAATTCTTTAGTACTTTCAGTCATTTCACTTTTGCAGATTGGACATAAAGGCACTTCAGTGCTTTTAAAATTGTCGCGAATCCAGCATTTACACGTGTCTGAACTACATACCCAGATTTTAGTTTCTTCTAATTTGATTTCCTCATCATTTTTTCTACCAAACGCCAAAACGATCACCCCTTGTAATTAGTGCATGACTGTTTTAAATACTATGTTTGTTAGCTAAATAATATGGAAAATATCAAACATCATTTAGCAGCAGCCTATTGACTTTGAGTCTACTTTTCTCGCAGTAAAAATATCATATAGATAAAAGGTGATGCTAAAAATGGTGCATCACCTTTATTATAAAAGAATTAAACTGTTTTAACGTTAGAAGCTTGTGGTCCACGAGCGCCTTCAACGATTTCAAAAGAAACTGATTGGCCCTCTTCTAATGTTTTGAAGCCTTCAGATTGAATTGCTGAAAAGTGAACGAATACGTCTTGACCGCCATCAGCTTCAATAAATCCAAATCCTTTTTCTGCATTAAACCATTTAACTTTACCGTTGTTCATGAAAAAACCCCCAAAATATAGTTCACTTTTAATTTATTACATATAAAAAATAAAAAAGACGTACTGACACGTTTGGGCATAGACATCACCCACATTTTCCGTGCAGTTACGACTACTAAACTATAAATATTTAACTAACTTAAAAGCGTAACTTTATTTTACCCTATTTTAGCCTTACAGTCAATAAAATTTCAAAATGCAGGAAATTAATAAACACTGATGAAACCCTTTCTTTGTTTCATTAGTGTTTATTAAAATCACCTTGTAAAAATATTTCAATGAAATTGACGACAAATTTTTGTATATCAGCTTCCATGCCAATATAATCAAGAGTATTAACCGGTTCTTTATCAGGTTTTGGTCGAAAATCAGCGATGCTTTTGCCTTTGGCATTGCCAAATTCCTCAACTCTTACTCTTCTCGGGATATACTTTACTAAATCCGGTTCCGTTATTGCCATTAAAGGGACCACATCATGAAGAGGCGCTCCTTTAATTCCGGGTACATTCTTCTGATAGGCTTTATAGTAATAATCAAAGGCTGGTTTTAACAACGGCTTGAAAGGTGTCGGGCTGTTTTTACTTAGATAGTCAATAATATCTGGAGTTATGAGTGCTTTATTTGTAATATTTAACGGAAATAAATAAATATTATGAGCCTTTTCCATGACTGTGTTTGCCGCAATCGGATCAACAAAAAAATTCGCCTCTGCCTCAGCAGAAATATTCCCGGGGACCAGAAAAGCCCCTCCCATAATATAAAATGCGTTTACTCCCTTTAAAGCATCATTCCCATATAGGATAAACATTAATGCTAACTCTGTCAGTCTTCCTACAGAGACAATCACAAGGTCGCCTTTATACTGATTTACAATTTCAAGAACTTTGTTAATATCATAAACTTTTACATTCTGAATTGTATCGGGGGGCTTGATTGGTCCTAATCCCTCTTTGCCGTGTATCTCAGCATAATAAACGATTGGTTCACCTGATAGAGGTCCTGCGGCACCAGCTATGATTGGAATATCCTCTCTTCCTCCTAAAGTTAACAGGTAGGCTGTAATCTTAACCGATTTTTCTTTTGGTGTATTTCCATAACCACTGACAATGCCAACCAAGTTTATTTTTGGATTTAGTAAGGCATACATGATTGCAAATGAATCATCGATACCCGGATCAGTGATCATGAGTACATTAACAGCCAAAGTATCTCCCCCAATATTTACAATAAATACATTTATTAAAAATATGCAGTATCGATGGATGCAAGAACTGCAAAAACCGATTCGAAAATTCGAATCGGTCGTTAACACTTTCCCTATGCTTCCTTTTTGATTCTTGATGCCGCTTTCTTTCTAGGTGCTGCGGCTTTTTTAGGTTTTGTCCGATCAATGGATGCCTGTAATGCCGCCATTAAGTCAGTGACGTTTGATGCTACTTCCTTCGTTGCGGCTGATACTGTTTCTTGGCCGTTTCGTTTCGATTCAATCAATTCCAGCAGTGCCGTTCGATATTCATCTGTGTATTTTTCTGGTTCAAACTCTGTTGTCAATTGGTCAATCAGTAATATAGCGGTGTCTAACTCCCTTTTCGTCACTTTATCTTCTGAAGGCACACTTGGAACATCCCCCGCTTTACGAACTTCATCAGGATAATGAATCGTTTCCATGACTAATACACTTTCATATACACGAATAACGGCCAATTGCTCTTTGGAGCGAATAATAATTTTGGCAAGACCCACTTTTTGGGACTCCTGCAATGCTTTTCGAAGCAAGGAATAGGCTTTTCCCCCTCCCTCACTTGGAGACATATAATAGCTTCGATCGTAATAGATTGGATCAATTTGTTCCATTTTGACAAAATCAATAATTTCAACGGCTTTCTCTTCGTTTTCTTTTCTTAACTTTTCGAGTTCGTCATGATCAAGGACAACAAATTTACCCTTTGTATACTCATAGGCCTTAACGATATCCTCAGGTTTTACTTCTTCCTCACAAACAGAACAAACTTTATCATATTTTATTGGGGCGTGACATTTGTTATGCAGAGTCCGGAGCTTGATATCTTTATCCTCTGTCGCCGTATGGAGCTTGATGGGAATGTTAACAAGCCCAAAACTAATACTACCCTTCCACATCGTATGCATCTAGTAATTCTCCATTCTTTTTGTTTCTATTGTACGTCATGTGAACAACCACATTCCTAAAAACAATTGGAAAAAGGATGAATCCGATGATAATTAAACAAAATAAACAAAAAGAAGGGACAAATTTACGATGAAGCCGATGCTGCCAAGCCTTACATTTGATTTGCCTGTTCACCCTGATTGGCTATACGAAGTAAAATATGATGGATTTCGAGCTATTTTGGAATGGAATTCACGAGGAATCGAACTGACCAGCAGAAACGGAAAGTCACTTCTCGCACAATTTCCAGAAATAAAAGATTTTTTGTTAAACTATGAAGAACAATTTAAGCCCTACTTGCCCCTTCAATTAGATGGGGAACTCGTCTCATTAGAAAATACACACAAAGCTAATTTCTCGATGATCCAAGTTCGGGGACGATTAAGATCGGAACGAAAAATTAGCGACCAAGCCAACAAATCCCCCTGCCGCTTGATGGTGTTTGATGTGCTGATGATCGCTGGCAAAGGATTACATGCCCTTGTTTTTCATAAAAGAAAGAAGGAACTCATCAAACTGTTTCAAAAAATCGGGTTGGGACTAGAGGCAGACCCTAATGATGAACAATTACTTCAGCTCGTCCAGGCCTATGATAATTTTGAATTGCTGTGGGAGAAGGTTGTTTTATATGATGGAGAAGGAATTATTGCCAAACATAAGAACAGCCTTTGGGAAGAAGGAAAGCGGTCCTTACAATGGTTGAAATATAAAAACTGGAAATTTGTCAGCTGCTTTATTAGCTCATATGATAAAACAAATGGTTATTTTTATGTCAGTGTCTATAAGGAAAATAAAATTTTCTCAATCGGTCAAGTTCTTTTTGGCTTTAAACCTGAGGAAAAACAAGCTTTGCAGAAAACGATAAAACAAAACATGATCCGAGAAGATGCACAAATGATTACCGTTGAGCCAGCCATTTGCATAGAGGTAAAATATTTAGAACTCTATGAAAATCAGCTGCGTGAACCGCATTTTGATCGGTTTCGCTTTGATCTAGAACCATCTTTATGTACCTATGATCGTTTTATTTTCGCCCAAAAAAACCTGCCGGAAGACTTAGATATTACCCATCCGGATAAACCACTTTGGGAAAAACTTTCGATCCGAAAAGCTGATTATATCCTTTATCTAAGAGAAATTTCACCGTATATGCTCCCTTTATTAAAAGACCGCTTGTTAACTGTCATCCGTTTTCCACACGGGATGTTCGGTGAAGCATTTTATCAAAAAAACTGCCCGGATTATGCACCGGAATTTGTGCAAACACATTCTTCCGAAGGGATTGACTATATTCTATGCAATAATCTTAAAACCCTCGTTTGGCTCGGCAACCAATTAGCAATTGAGTTTCATGTACCATTTCAAACCATTCATAGCAGCGGGCCCGGTGAAATTGTCTTTGATTTAGACCCCCCTTCTAGGGACCACTTTCAATTGGCAATAAAAGCAGCATTGTACATTAAAGAAGTCCTCGATCAATTAAATTTAATAGGGTTCATTAAAACCTCCGGGAACAAAGGGCTGCAAATTTATCTCCCGCTGCCCGAAAATGAATTTACATATGATGATACCAGGTTATTTACAAGCTTTATTGCGGAATTTTTAATTTCCAAGGATCCTGACTCTTTTACGATTGAAAGGATGAAAAAAAAGCGTGGGAACAGGCTTTATGTTGACTATGTGCAACATAGCGAAGGAAAAACAATTGTCGCACCTTATTCAATGCGTGGAAATGAACATGGTGGTGTTGCTACCCCGCTTTATTGGGAGGAAGTGAATGAAAAACTCGTGTCTGTTTCGTTTAATATGGAAAATGCAATCAAACGTATTCGCCAGCAAGGTGATCCTTTTTCAAAATACTTTCAAACAAAATCAATTCAGCCATTTGCCCCTGTATTAGAGATCCTAAAAAAGGGCAAAAAAGGATAGGGAAAACCCTATCCTTTGATTTCTGTTTTGAGATATCTTTGTGTCTCTGATTGGAACTTCTCATAGGATGACTGTTCCATCAATTCCATTTTCGAAGAGACAGTGAACGCTCCCTGCTCGAGGTCCACATTGACTGTTGCATGATAAAGATACGTTGCATTTCCAATCAAGTCGATGGTGTATTTCCCCTCGTTTTGATGGACGACACACTGTACTCTGCCACCATTATTAAAAACATTGACTACTTCTTCGAAGGTATTTAATCCGTGTAAACAAGTGACGAGTGTCGAGGCTGACATGGCTGTACCACAAGCATTCGTAAAACCAACACCGCGCTCATAGGTTCTTACATAAATGTTACCAGGTTGTAAGTGTTTAACAAAGCTTACATTAACACCGTCCGGAAACAACTCATTAGGTCCATTCACTTTTTCACTTAGTTGGTTTTGCAGGTCTCCTTGAAGCTGTTCAGTTTCCACAATGGCAATTAGATGGGGATTCGGAACAGCAAGTGCTGTAAACCTTAAATCCTCTGAAAGTTCTTCAATTCTTTCATTGTATAGTGTTGGTTTATTTAAATTTAATGGAAGAGCTTTTAATTCAAACAAGACAGGGGAAATTTCCACCTGGTAGGTGTGGATATCCTTCTCAAGCTCCATTTGCTTGCTTACCTTTAAATTCGCTTTCATCGTTTCAATCACAGCTTTACTCCGCCCCAGTTGTTCACAAACATATCTAGCCACAAGTCGAAGTCCATTTCCACACATCGAAGCCTCCGAACCGTCAGCGTTAAATACACGCATTCTAGCATCGGCGTTCTCGCTTTGCATAACGAAAAGAATGCCATCCGCACCTAATTCAGATTGGCGATTACATAACAACTTCGCGAGGTCTGCACGTTCTTTTTCCGTAAAAGCATATCCATTCGATATTTCGTCGATGATTAGAAAGTCATTTCCCGATCCATGACCTTTTATTAACTTGATTTGCATCGTAAAACCCCCACAAAATTGATAAAAGTGTTTTATTTATCATATCAAACAATGTACGTGAGGGAAACTGTCGATTCTTCTATCTTTCGATAAAATATTCGTTAATGATAAAAGACATCCGGAGGAGCTTGTCCTGCTCAGATAATGTCTCCCTTAATGAGAGGACTGGCGTATTGGGCTCTGGAAATAGCGGACTCCATTCGATTGGCATCCATCCCCGGCGAAGCCGACCGTCCGGAAGCGGATTGCTTGTTATAATCTGTTCATCCATAAAAGTAGAAGATCCTTCGATAGCACCAATATACCTCCCCTTCGGATCTAGTAATTTCTTTTTATTTGTTCTCCAATCGAGTTTCCTTTTTTCAAAGCGGCCTAAATATTGTCTGTTATGATCAAATACATCTATTTTAATAACCTTTCGGCCACTCACCTTGAAATATCCGATTGCTTCATTATCCAAATGGTAGAGTGCAAAAATTTTCGAATGGCTCAATTTCTTTAGACCTTTGCCATAGAACCTCTCAATCATTCCTGCCAGATGCCCATCCGGAAAATAGAGGAGCAGGCGTGAGGATTTGGTATTCAAAAATAATACTAGTAAATGGCGTGCTTCAAATAAGGACTGAAAGCTTCGCTCTGAATGCATCAAATTCCTGTCTATTGACAATGACTGCCTCATTCTAAAAAGGGAGATTTGAAAACAAATCAGACTATAAATCAGGAATGGAATCATTAATATCATTATTTCGTTGTTTTTAATAAAAAAAAGATTGCCAGCAACAATGATGATGGCTGGAACTAGAGCAGCAATACTACCATTTAGGTTCAAATTAGCTGTATCCCGGTAATATTCATTTATTTTCATCTAGAAAACTCCTTATCAATTCCTCTAGTTTTAGTTTATTTAATATAAGCTAAAAAAATGATAGAAGATTTGAATTCACAACAAAAAAGAAGAGACAGTTTGGTCCCTTCTCTTAAGCATTGATATAGTTAATAATAGAGGTCATTGAAGTTTTGGCATCCTCGTAACCTTGATTGTATAGATCTTCTAATCTTTGCGGATTTCGTTCCATTCTACCGACCTTTAACGGCTTTGTGGGGCGGATGACCAATACATTTCCCTCTTTTTCTTCCTGTTCAATGTATTCGACGGTTTCATTATAGATTTGGTATCGGTTTCGAAGTGACTGTTGCAAGCCTTTGTAATCAGGGTACTTCCGATCTACAAGAAAATGAAATTTTGAGGGCTTTTTCAGATAGCCTTGATTTCTAGTTAAGATGACAATATTTTTTAGAAACCCATCCAGTTGTGCTTTTTTAATTGGAATGGGATCACTGATACCACCATCAAGTAAAAGTTTGTCCTTAAAACGAACCTCCGGTGCAATAAACGGCAACGAGCTTGATGCGCGCAACACGGTTAACAGGTCATTCCCATATTCTTGTTTTTTAAAATAAACAGGTTCTCCTGTGTGACAATCGGTTGTCCCGACGACAAACTCAGAGGGACTATTATAAAATACATCATAATGGTAGGGTACATGTTTATTAGGAATTTCGTTAAAAATGAAATCCATGCCAAAAAACTGTCGATTACGAAAGTAATTTTTCCATGAAATATATCTTGGGTCAGAAGCATATTCAATTGTAACGGTTTTATTTCTCCCTTTTTGCTTTGACAAATACGAGGCGGCATTACACGCTCCTGCAGAAACCCCAATGACATAAGGAAAAAACAACTGTGATTCTAAAAAGTATTCAAGGATTCCGGCAGTGTAAACTCCGCGCATCCCGCCACCTTCTAGTACCAAACCAACTTGATTTTCCATGTTGCAACGCCCCTTCTTGTTAACATTAAACTTAATAGTTAATTGTCATTATAGTCCTTCCACTTTAATATACAAAATGAAACGACTCCTTAAGAGGCTAGCTCTTTTTTTCTAAAAATAAACACACTAAGCCAAAGCAGGATGATGATGCAGGCTAGTGTTAATAGACTTGCAGGCAGAGTATCATCCGGAATTGCACTTGACAATAGCAGCTCATTTGCATAGTTGGTAAGTTGTGACGGGCTCCATTCAAGCCAATTGGATAGAGGACCTGTTACTAAAGTAAAAACAAACACCACTGCTAAAGAGGTAAATCCTGCAATTCCAGGTGTCAATAGGGAGGCACTAAAAAAGACCGTCAACGTCAAAACTACCGTAAGCCATAAGCCATATAATAAATACGACTGAAAAAATAGATCGATTGGTATCCAGTCAAATAAGATACCGGTATAATACCAAGTCGCAATTGAGCCAATTAATAGAGAAACCCATAATAATAAGAAGCCACCAGCCCATTTAGCTGTGATAAAAGAAAAATAGGAAACAGGCTTTACTAATATCATAGCAGCCACACCGCTTTTTCTTTCACCCGCAATGATTGCCATCGTTGAAAGGACGATAATTAATACACCGATGGTCGTGTATTGGCTCAACCCTTGTATTAAAACCTCCGATGCAGTTGGTGGCGGGATTTCGATTACCGTTCCTTCAGGTAAACCGCCAAGTGAATCAATAATTTGCGGCAGATAGTAACTAGATACTGGCTCTGAAACACCTAATAAAATAAAGGTAATCGGTACCCAAACCCATTTGAAATTCCGCCACATTTCTATTAACTCTTTTTGGAATAAAGTCGACCATTGGTTCATTTCCCCACCACCTTCATGAATACATCTTCAAGGGTCATACTGCTGACTTCAAACCTTTCAAGGGGCAAGTTTTGTTCCGCGATTAACCTCAGAAAAGCCTGCCTGGCTAGAACGATGTTTGTTACAAAAACACTAACTCTATTCCCTTCGACACTGATGGAATGAGTAAGTTTATGATTTGAAAATATTTCAGCATATTCCCCTGACTTCCCCGTAAAGAATAAATCAATTTTGGGTTGTTGATGTCGTTCCCGAAGCTCTGCCATGGATCCTGACTCGACAATTTTTCCATTATGCAGAAATAAAATCTCATCACATATTTCTTCCGCATCATTGAGAATATGAGTGGAGAAAAGAATCGTGGTTTCCTTTTTTAGCCCTTCAAGCATATCCAATACTTCTCTTCTTCCGATTGGATCTAATGCAGATACCGGCTCATCGAGCATAATAAGCTGGGGGCGATGAATAAGTGCTTGGGCAATTCCCAACCTTTGTTTCATCCCGCCTGAATATTTTGCCACTCTGCGATTTTTCGCCTCCAATATCCCTACCAATTTTAAAAGCTCTAAAGAACGATCCTTGGCTTCCTTACGACCTAAGCCCGCAAGTCTGCCTGCATAGGACAAAAATTCAAGGCCTGACATCCATTCGTAAAAAACTGGAAATTGCGGCAGGTACCCAATTAATTCGCGGATGTCTTCTCCTTTTTTGGCATCAGTAAAAATGATCGTACCATCCGTCGGTTCCATTAGCCCCGAAAGCATCCGTAATGTGGTTGTTTTCCCCGCCCCATTCGGTCCTAAAAGAGCGATACATTTCCCTTTATCTAGTTGGAAATCAATCCCTTTAATCACTTCTGTCCCTCTGAAACTTTTTTTTAAATGATTAATTTGAATGAGAGACATCAGTACCGCTTCCTTCCAATCACGAAATAGAGAATCGGTCCAAGAATGTTAATGAATAAAATGATGAGTACCCATAACCACTTTGGACCATTTGTAGTCTCTATTCGTATTAAGTCAATAATGGCAACGATAATAAGTATCAGTTGAATGATAAAGATAGGTGCTAAAATCGGTAAATTATTTACCAGTACGTCCATAAATCCCCACTCCCTTCGTTTCTTTCCTATTACTATATTTTACATTTGAACCGAAAAACCTGTAAAACCCGAAAAAATTCTTTGTCGGGTTCTATTTGCAGGTTATTTAATCAGTCTAAAAATCAACGGGAATCGATATTCATTCCCTTCATATGCTTTAATTGCGGCAATAATAGTAAACACAAAGAGCATTACCCCTAATACCGCTAAGGCAACAAATCCTATTAAGACGATGGTTAAGATTCCGCTGACAAAAAAGTAAACGGTATAGGAAATCAAAAAGTTGAAATATTCCCTGCCATGATAATCAATAAATGATGATTCATCCTTTTTTATTAACCAGATTACTAGTGGTGCGATTACTGGGAAAAATATACTTAACACATAAATACCAGCAGCCATTAACCTTTCATCATTATTTACCATTTTCTATTCCCCCATTGGAATATATTTTTAATATTCATTATTATTTACGCCACTTCATTTAAAAGGTTTCATAATCCGTGAAAAAATTTATCGGATCAACTTCTCCTAAGGCACGAAACTTGTTAAAATCAATAAAATAACTATAAACAACGTGCAGAAAGGTTTTATTATGACAAAAATACTTCTAAAAAACGCAACGGTATATCCAATTACTTCAGGACCCATCCATCAATGTGATGTCCTTATTGAAGAAGGAAAAATTAAGAAAATCGGAAAAAATATAACCACAGATTTAAATGTAAAAATAATTGATTGTGGCGAATTATATCTTTTACCGGGTTTTATCGATGTTCATACTCACTTAGGTCTATATGATGAAGGCACGGGCTGGGCTGGGAATGATGCAAATGAAACGGTTGAAGCCCTCACACCCCACATTCGGGCAATCGATGGGGTATACCCCTTGGACCCCGCGTTCACGGATGCAGTCAAAAGCGGCATAACGACGGTCCATGTCATGCCGGGAAGCGCCAACGTTATTGGCGGTACAACCTCTGTTATCAAAACGACTGGTAAAAATATAAAAAAAATGATTATTCAAGGGATTTCAGGTTTAAAAATTGCCTTGGGGGAAAACCCAAAAAGAATTCATAGCCATGGCAACAATGATTCCATTACAAGAATGGGGATTATGGGGATGCTTAGGGAAGCCTTCTACCAAGCAATCCATACAGATAATCCGGATTTACCCAGAGTCGCTCCTATCGTACTGGCCTTAAAAAGACAAATTCCAGTTAGAATCCATGCCCATCGTGCGGATGATATTATTTCTGCACTTCGTTTTGCAGAAGAATTTAATCTTGATTTACGAATTGAACACTGCACGGAAGGACATTTAATCGCTAGTGAGTTGTCAGGATTGGGTTTAAAGGTTTCTGTTGGGCCAACATTGACGCGAAGATCCAAAGTCGAATTAAAAAATAAAACGTGGAAAACCTATCAAGAACTAACGAATCACGGTGTCGAAGTATCGATTATTACCGACCATCCATATACACCAATTCAGTATTTAAATATTTGTGCGAGTTTAGCGGTTCGTGAAGGATTATCCGAGCAAAAAGCATTAGAGGGAATTACAATTCTACCAGCTAAGAATTTGAAATTAGACCATAAACTCGGAAGTATCGAAGAGGGTAAGGAGGCAGATTTAGTGCTTTGGAGCCATCATCCATTTCATTACTTGGCAAAGCCTAAGTGGACGATGATTGGCGGTGAAATGATCCATCTAGGAACCTAAAATCCTGTAGAAAATTGGTAATAAATATTATCGAAAAATACACAAAAAACCTATTTATTTTTTAACATTTTTCTTGTATTATACTCTAAGTGAAATGTTTTAGAGACCTGAATACTTTGGGGGTTTACGAACACATTCTGTTAACAAAAAAATGATATAGGGAAGGCAAATGGTGCGCCACCAGTTTTACTGGTTCTAGTGGGTTCGATTCCCACCCCGGAATTTTTTAGTAACTTTATAAAAAATTTCGAGGGTGGACCGCTTCTTTTGACATGGGATCGGAATGCCCTAATGGAGGGATATTCATGCTTAAAAAACGTGATCTTCATGACAGCCACACATTGTACGAATTAATGACGCACCCTGATGTCTTCCCCTTTGTACGCCAAAAAGCTGATTCCTATGAAGAATTCTTATTTATGACCAAACAAACCATTGAAGCCGAAGAACGCGGTGAATTAATTTCACGGACCATTCTCGATGAATGGGGCTCACCAATCGGTACGATTAATCTATTTGATATTGAAGACAATGCTGGTTTTTTAGGAACATGGCTTGGCAAGCCCTATCATGGCAAGGGTTATAATTGCCCGGCTAAGGATGCCTTTTTTCAAGAAATTTTTTATGAAATAGGGATTGAGACAGTTTTTATGCGCATCCGCAAGGTGAATATTCGCTCCATCAAAGCTGCGGAAAAACTTCCTTATGTTATCAAAGCAAATGAAACTAGAAAAGCAATATATGAGCAATTAAACGCAAATGATGAAGTATATGATATATATGAGATTCCAAGGGATCAGTACACCTTTTACCTTATGCGAAATGGTGCTGTTCAATCAGACGATTCACAATTACTTGAAGCATAAAAAAAAGCAAATGGCTACGGCCGTTTGCTTTTTTTGCATGTTCAATAAATAATAAATATCTGCTATTATTCCGTTATATTTTGCTCGATGCTTTCGTTCACGTCACTAAGACCCATTTGGAGCAAAAATTCATCTAGTTCCTCATTCGTCAATGTTTCAAAGCGGCCATCATGAAAAAATACTTGGGTTTGATTAGGATTGATTCTATTCATATTAAAACTCATTTTCTTTGCCCCTTTCATAGATGATTACTTTATATTGTCTACAAAGGGAGCAGTTTTCATTCTTGAAAATCAAATAGTTCAAAAATTATACTAATTCTTAAGTACTTTACCTAATACGTTTACTCCACCAGTCACAGGTATAATACTCCCTGTAATTAAGTCCGATTTTTCGTCAATTAGGAAGGCAATAACTCTAGCTATATCTTCTCCTGTTCCCTGTCGTCCAATTGAATCATTTCCCTTGGTATCTTCTATATCACGTTCTTTCCATTCGGTGATTATATCACCTGGACAGACCATATTTGCCGTGATTCCGTGCTCCGCTTCCTCGATAGCAATTGTCCTTGTAAGAGAGGCAGCACCTGTTTTGGCTGCGGCAAAGGCCGAACGATAGATCCAACCTGGTGCGGTTTCTACACGATCATATCCAATGGTAATTATTCTCCCCCATTTTTGGTTTCGCATGGAAGGAATAATTAGTTTTGATAAATAAAAAACAGCACTTAAATTCCCCTGTAATATATAGTTCCAATCCTCGAAGGAATAATCTGTTAGCTTTTTTCTTTCATGTATGTATGGACCGGCATTATGAACTAAAACATCAACCGTAGGGAAAGAGGACAGGACCTCATTTACAATGCGGATGCACTCCTCTTTGTTCGATACATCTCCTTGGATTGCGATGTTCTTTGTTCCATAACGAGTAGTCAGTTGGTTTGCTAAAGAAATAGCTTCGGATTTACTTTTACGATAATTAATGGCTAACTGATACCCATTTTCTGCAAGATAAAAAGCAGTTTTTTTGCCAATACCAGAAGCTCCTCCCGTTATCAAAGCCGTTTTCTTTCTCACGAATCATTACCTCTCTATTTTTGAATTTCTCTCTTAACTATATGTTAAAAAGAAACAATTATTAATGCAAATTATAATTACCACTGTGATAACTTACTTTGCACTAAGACAAAGTTTTTATAGCGGATGGGCAATCATTAGCATAGGATAAGATATCTGAACAGACGGAAAGGATGAGACCAGTGTTACCTTGGAATATATTCCCTTTTAATAAGGATATGAAAGATAAAATGACAAAAATGAAGCCTGAAGAAATAAATAATTATGTTCAAGAACTAATGGGGAAATTCATGCCTGCAAACATGAAGGGGGTTATGAATCCTCAAGAATTATTTCAAAATTTACAACCATCGGGACAACCGCTGGACTCGACCAAGGGTATTCTAAATTCATCGGTCTTTGAGACCCACGATTTTGTGTATGTTAGAATTCCAGTGAAACAAGAGGACTGGGTGAAACAACTTCGAATTTATTATACATCCAATCAACTAATCGTCGAACATATTCCTCATCATGAAGATAAGCACACGATAACCCTCCCTGCGATTGTAAAAAAGAAAGGAGCAACAGCTACCTTCAAAGATAGCATGCTTGAAGTAAAAATCCCCAAAAATGTTGATCTGCAGTATTCACAAATTGACGTAACTGAAATTTTTTAAAAGACCCTTATGGGGATTGAAAGGACAGCCAAAATCGACTGTCCTACCCTTTTGTTTTAATGACCTTCACCATTCATCTCCATCCCATCCATAGAGTCCTTCTTGGCAGCATCCTCTGGTTCACTCGGTGACCCGATCGTAAATTCCTTTTTAGGCATATTATGCATATCTCTGGCTGTAACGTGAGAAATGATATAATACGTTCC
The DNA here is from genome assembly GCF_001591445.1 of Neobacillus drentensis NBRC 102427. Taxonomy (GTDB): domain Bacteria; phylum Bacillota; class Bacilli; order Bacillales; family Cytobacillaceae; genus Neobacillus; species Neobacillus drentensis. Next base: position 82,013 of record NZ_BCUX01000005.1, read on the forward strand.
TTCTTGAGAGAAGGATTTTTCAAGGCGATAGATTCCATTTTCGGTATGTTTAATTTCTACCTTTTCATGCTTGTCAGCCTTAGACCGCCAAATCTCAAAAATGACCTCTGCATCCGCTACTTTATCTTTCCCTTGTGTAACCTTCGCTTCAAATGTTATCGGCTCATTCATTTTTCCCGGATCTGGTTTAACGGTTAAGGCTACATCTACCATCTGCGGTAAATTATCAGCTTGCTCCTTTTTATTACTGCAAGAAATAACAATACTTAAACATAAGACAGTCATCAAAAATACAAACAGCTTTTTCATCGTTCCCTCTCTCCTAACTTAATTCTTCCATCACTTGATTATGGATTTTAATTATCAATAGCTTGTCTTCTTCCGAAACCGTTGAATCGATTACTCTTTTGATGGCAGAATAGTATTTCTCATACTTATTTTTCCTGGTTCGAGGATGTGAGTTTGCATCTTGAAGCTCCCTTTTAATGGCATCGAACAAAGTCTCCTTACTATTACGGCCCTCGGTATCTAGTAAACGATTATTCCAAATCATCCGATATTCTTTTAAAAGATCATCAAAGGACATTTTTTCTATCGACAAATAACCCCCTCCTTTGTCTTCACTTGCATTGTTACATATTTACCATCATCATTGCAAAACATAGATATTAACAAGTCTTGAAAAGTGAAATCGTCTATTTAGCCCTTCCACTTGTCTCAAGGCGATGGAACTAGACACCATGAAAGGAGAAAGCTTATATGTCAACACCTTATAAATGTCCAAATTGCAAAACGAATCGGAGCCGCTTTAATGTGATTCAACAAGTTTCCCATTCTGTTAAGCTTGACCCTCAATCGGGAGCGGTCATTCAAGAATATGGCGAAGATAATTTAGAACCCTTCCATCTTCCTTATAAAGGTCCAGAGTTCCGAGTTCAATGCGGTACCTGCGGACTAATAGAAGATGAACGTACCTTTATTAAATTTGGCGAACAACCGATTTAGCCTATTTCAAAAAAAACATCCTTTTTATTGGGGGAGTCCAACAAAAAGGATGTTTTTTTATTTAAGGTTATTTTCTTTTAAAAAATCCTTAGAATCCACTTTCCACGCATCCATTGGTGAAAATCTTATCAGATGTATGTCGCCTCTAAAGGATTGCCGGCCCCTATCTTTTATGTACCAGTCCACTTCAATCGGTACATCCAAACTAATTTCATTTGTTAAATCCTCTGCTGGTAAAAATTCCATTCGAGAAATTCTAATATTTTCTACAATCGCTAAAATAGGCTTCCATTTGATTTGTTGTAATGAAGCTTGTGAGGTAATCCGGGCATCTTGCTGTTTCAATCCTGCAATATAGGCATTGATTACCTCATAGGGATTTGCCTTTCCTAAATACTGATTTAGCTTTCCGGATGCTTTTAAAACCATCAGCATATGTGATAGGTCCATTGAGTTAGTACGATGAGTCGTACTACCATAGAAATGAATACAAAAGTGACCCGGAAAGTTATTCGCTAAGGCCCCAGCACCATGAGGCATTCCATGCATCGAGCCCGCTATCCATTGATCCTTATGGATAACAATAATGGCACGGCGTTTCCAGCTCCATTTTCCACCATAAATTCGTTTCATTACTTTTGTGTCTTTGGAGGTTAATGGTTGGACATCCGCATGGTGGCTTCCCGCCCGTCGTTGCACCTTGAACCTTTTTCCCGTTTCCACATCCAATACTGTAAATTTCGTGTACTTCGGGAGAATTTGATTTACTTCTTTCCAGTTCAACATCTCGATTTTATAACTGATTGTTGATTTTGCTTGAACCCCTTGACCAGATAGGAGGATATAAATAAACATAATACAAGTCGCTACCCTCTTCATCGTATCCTCCTTGTACAAAAACTTTGCTACATTAAAAGAATTACCTGAAGAGGAATTTATCATTCATAAAATCATGGTATTTTTCTTACAGTTCAAGATTCCCTAGTTGCGTTTCAATCTCTCCCCAACTTATATCTTCACCAATAAACACAAGGTTTAATGGCATATTCATGTCTTCTTTTAAATAAATCGGCATCCCATATGAATATTGAAATAAGAAAGGAAAATCCGAATAGTCAAATTTTATATAACCCTTAATTCGGTAAATACTATCAGGTAAACTTTTTAAAAAATTCTCAAATTCGGTATGGCTAATGGCAGTTTTAAATTGATATACAAAGGTCGATAGATTTAATTTTATTTGTTGTGATTTTTGCTCACCCTTTTCGAAAGAAACAGTAAGCTTTCGCAACTGATCAAGTGGCACCTGTGAATAATTAGTGAGAAGGCATCTAGCATAGGGATTGATCGATTGAATTTCGAAAGTTATCTTTGCTTGTTCATTCGCTTCTAATTCATTCATTTTGTTAATAACAATAAAGTCCGCATGCCTAACTTGCTCGAGAATCAATTGCTGAAGCTGAGGACTTAATAATTTTCTGTCCATCCATCTTGTACCATCTACTGTTGTTAGTATGCCTTTTATCAATAATTTATCTGCAAACAATGGAGAAAGGATTGCATCTATAACCTCCACAGGGTGTGCAGCACCAGTTGTTTCAATATAAATGACGTCGGGTTTTTCATCTAGTAGCAAGCCTTGCAGCTGGGCTTCAAACTTGTCTTGAATGGAACAGCATATACAGCCGCCTAGCAGCTCTTTTAAGGAAACATCCTCCCCCGAAACTGCATCAGAGTCGATCGAGACTTTCCCTAGTTCATTCATCATAACGGCTGTTTTTCTTCCTGATTTCTGTTCATCTTCTAACAATCGTTTTAATAGGGTTGTTTTCCCGCTACCTAAAAATCCAGATAATATATAAACCTCAGCTTTTTTCATTCTCTATTCCCTTTCTAACAATCAAAAATTGTAATCTAAAAAAATGAACCCAACTCTAGAGAGTCGGGTCACTTCTTGTTTATTTCATCGTTCCTTTTAATACTTTGACTGCCTCTTGCATTTGCGTATCACTGGTTTTGATTTTATCTCTTAATAACTCCATTAGTTTCATGGTGGAATCACCTTTTAAAACTCCATTGGCTGGGAGCTTATTAGCTTTTTGGAAGGCAGTAACGGCAGCTTTTGTTTTTTCATCAAAAAATCCATCTGTCCGTCCTGGATTATATCCAATTGCTTTGAGCATTTTTTGAGCCGTTTGAACTTCAGTCGATGATGTAGTTAGTTTTAGTTCCTTATCAGGATTAATAATTGTTAAGGTTGCAAATTCAGGTAAGGAAACTGCTACATCAGGATTGATCCCCTTTTTATGAATCCAATTCCCGTTCGGTGTCAACCATTTTGCTGTTGTGAATTTAAGGTTTGAGCCATCCTTGAAATCTGAAGCAGTCTGTACTGTTCCCTTCCCAAAAGACTTTTCTCCGATTAATTTCACACCTGCGGATTCTTTAACTGCTGCAGCAAGTATTTCTGATGCACTGGCACTTCCTTTATCAATTAAAACTACCAATGGAAGATTTGGGTTTCCTTCATTCTGTGAAGGATATTCTTTAATCTTTCCATTTCGATCTTCTACTTTTAATACTAATTTCCCTTTTGGAACGAACATGCTCGAAATCGAAATGGCTTGGTCTAATAAACCGCCTGGATTTTGGCGCAAGTCTAAAACTAGACCCTTCATTCCTTTCCCATTTAACTCATTCAAAGTTTTAACTAGCTCCTTTGATGTATTGCTTGAGAAGCTGGTAATTTGAACCTTCGCAATACTGTCACCTACCATTTCACCATAAACGGTTTCAATCGGTATGTCATCACGGATAATTGGCACAGTCATTGGTGCATCTGTTCCGGGACGTTGGATAGACAACTCCACCTTTGTCCCCTTTTTTCCACGAATGAGCGTTACCGCTTGAGTAGAATTCATTCCTTGAAGGCTTTTTCCATTCACGGACATAATCATGTCGTTTGGTTTTAACCCTGCTTTTTCAGCAGGAGAACCTTTGATTGGAGAAACAATAACGATATGGCTGTCCTTTTCCTGAATTTCAGCACCAATCCCTTGAAAAGATGAAGAAATGCTGCCATGAAAACTTTCGGCTTCTTCATTACTCATATAATCTGAATAGGGGTCATCGAGTGACTCCACCATTCCATTAATTGCACCATTGATGGCCTTTTTTTGGTCAATATTCTTATAATAACCACTTTTCAATGTATCAAATGCTTCATAGAGTTTATCAAATTCTGGTCTTTCTGTTCCAACTGTAACGACCTTTTCATCTCCAAATGCAAGGGCAAATGTTGTTATACCCGCCGATAGAAACACAACCAAAAACAACAGCATGATAAAATGAAATTTCTTTAATCGTATGTATCCTGATTTAATTTCTGTTTCTTGCCCGTGTTCAATAATTGATTCTTCCACTTTTGCTTGATCATTCTTCTCGTCTTTCAAAGCCTTCACCACTTTCATTAACCATAAAAATAACCCTTAGTGATTAGGATAACATCTTTTACATAAAATTAACAAAGAAAAGTTAGTGAAATTATTAATTTAAAAAACGGCACTTACCAAATGGTAAGTACCGTTTATTTTTATACTACATCATAACCTTGATCTTCGACGGCTTCTTTTAACTTTCCAAGAGGTGCTTTGCTTCCATCATGTCCAACCTCAACCTTGCCATCTTTTAAAGAAACACTTACTTCACTTACACCTTCTACATTAAGAAGTGCAGTTTTCACTGCCTTTTCACAATGTCCGCAAGTCATTCCTGATACCTGTAATGTTGTTTTCTCCATGAAGATTACCTCACTTTATTTTTATTTATATTTTAACTCGCTTCAATCGAAGTGAGTTAGACACAACGGATACGGAACTAAATGCCATCGCTGCGCCAGCCACCCATGGGGCTAACAAACCTAGGGCTGCAATGGGAATTCCCCCTGTATTATAAACAAGGGCCCAAAAAAGATTTTGGCGAATATTTTGCATCGTTAGTTTACTTAACGCCATTGCCTTTGGAATCAAGGTTAATTCTCCACCAAGAATGGTGATATCAGCCGCTTCAATCGCCACATCCGTACCCGTACCGATTGCAATCCCAATATCCGCAACGACTAGGGCAGGTGCATCATTTATTCCATCGCCTACCATGGCCACCTTCAACCCTTTAAGCTGTAGTTCTTTGACATGATTGGCTTTTTCCTCAGGAAGGACTTCTGCAATAACATTCGTTATTCCGACTTGATTTGCAATGGCTTTGGCTGTTCGTTCATTATCACCCGTTAACATAAACACCTTAATTCCTAATTGGTTTAATTGATGAACCGCCAGTTTCGCTGTTTCTTTAACCGTATCAGCAACAGCCACAACACCCATTATATTGGAATTTATGGCAATGAACATCGCTGTTTTCCCTTCGTTTTCCAATCGTGCCAGATCTTGTTCACCGACCATGCTGGGAATATTTTTTAGAGTCATCAGTTTACGGGTGCCGACAAATATTTCATCCTCACCTATTTTTGCTTCAATACCATATCCAGGGACAGCCTTAAACCTTTTCACTGGCAGGGTACTTGATCTTTTTTCAACTCCATATTTCACAATCGCTTCAGCAAGTGGATGCTCTGAAGACTTCTCTGCTGAAACGAGGTATTGGATTACCTTTTTTTCGTCTTGATAAGCTATAAAATCGGTTACAGTAGGTTGTCCTTTTGTAATCGTGCCTGTTTTATCGAGGACGATTGCATTAATTTTATGAGCTGTTTCTAAATGCTCCCCACCTTTAAAAAGGATACCCATTTCCGCCCCCTTACCTGTACCAACCATGATAGATGTGGGAGTTGCTAATCCAAGCGCACATGGACAGGCAATAACTAGAACAGCAATGGATGTTTCTAATGCAGAAGGGAAATCTCCAGGACTCACGAAGAAGTACCAAATCAAGAATGTTAATAGTGAGATAGCAACCACTACAGGGACAAAATAACCTGATATTGTATCCGCAACCCGTTGGATTGGTGCTTTGCTGCCTTGGGCTTCCTCGACAATCTTAATAATTGATGCAAGCGCTGTGTCCTTGCCAACCTTTATTGCTTTAATAGTAAGAGTACCATTCTTATTTATTGTCGAACCAATAACACTGTCGCCAACGGATTTTTCAACGGGGATGGACTCACCAGTAATCATGGATTCATCAATAGAAGATTGCCCTAAGCTGATCAATCCATCAACAGGTATTTTTTCCCCTGGTTTGACTAACAGGTAATCAGAAACGTTCACTTCTTCAAGTGGAATTCGAAGTTCCTTACCTTCCCTTAGGACCGTAGCTTCTTTTGCTTGGAGACTTAACAACTTCGAAATGGCAATCGTTGTTTTCCCCTTTGCCATCGTTTCAAATAATTTTCCCAATAGAATTAAAGTAATCAGAACAGCACTTGTTTCAAAATAAAGATGTGGCATATAAGCAGGGTTTCCAATTGTTTTCAATCCTTCAGCCAGGCTATAGAAATAAGCGGCAGAAGTTCCTAACGAAACCAGAACATCCATATTAGCACTTTTATTTTTCAGGGCTTTATAGGCACCTAAATAAAAAGGACCACCTATATAAAACTGAACTGGTGTTGCTAATAGCAATTGGAACCAAGGATTCATTAGTATATGCGGCATAGGTAAACCAAGATCCACAGGCAAATGTGCAAGCATTGTATATAAAAGGGGGATTGACAGAATAACCGAAAGAAGAAACGTTCGTTTTTTCTGTTTTATCTCCTCTTCTTTATACTGTTGTTTGGTGTTCCTGTTAGCCTTTTCTTTTGCTTCATATCCAAGTTTTTCTATTTTAGTAATAATATCATGACTGGAAACAAGTTCTTTATCGAAAGAAATAGCTGCACTCTCCATTGCCAAATTGACGTTTGCCTCAACACTGTCCATCTTATTAAGTACTTTTTCAATTCTCGTTGAACAGGCTGCACAGGTCATTCCGGTAATATCTAATTTGAGCTGCTCCCTCATTTTGATCACCTCTTATAATATATACTATACCCCCGCAGTGTATATTTAGTCAAAGGAATTTTACCAAAAATTAATTCTATATTTAATTTAAGCGTTATGATGCGGTCTTTCGATGATTTTTGTCACAGAAGAGTTTTGTTTTTTATTTATTCTCTACATTGGCAGTGTTTTCCTGTTATATAGAAAAATTAAAAAGGCCTCATCCTATTGGAAGAGGCTCATTATTGGTTATTCTTTTATCGCAGCTTCTAATGCTACTTCGATCATATCGTTAAAGGTTAATTGTCTTTCTTCTGCTGTTGTTTCTTCACCTGTTAGAATGTGATCACTTACGGTTAAAACTGAAAGTGCTTTGCGGTTAAATTTAGCCGCTATTGTATATAGGGCAGTGGTTTCCATTTCAATCGCAAGTATTTGATACTTAGCCCATTTTTCAAGTTCTGAATTATCATTATAAAATGAATCTGCAGTAAAAATATTACCTACTTTCAAGTTAAGTCCTTTTGCTACCCCTGCATCATATGCCTTACGGAGTAAATCAAAGTTTGCAGTAGGGGCAAAATCAACATGACCGAAGGTAAGACGATTCATATTAGAGTCGGTGGAGCTTGTCATTGCCAAAATGACATCACGAACCTTTACATCTTTTTGAATCGCTCCACATGTACCAACTCGAATCAGATTTTGAACGTTATAACTTTGCATGAGTTCATTGATATAAATAGAAATGGAAGGAACCCCCATTCCAGTCCCTTGAACCGAAATTCGTTTTCCTTTATATGTCCCCGTAAAACCAAACATATTTCGTACTTCATTGTAACATTTTGCATCTTCTAAAAAATTTTCTGCGATATATTTTGCCCGAAGTGGATCCCCAGGTAATAACACTGTTTCAGCAATTTCATTTTCTTTCGCACCAATATGTACACTCATTTCATATTCCTCCAATCATTAACTACAACAGTCCTTAAACTGTATCAATGACAATATAACATAAACATTTTCTAATGAGAAACTCTTCAATGAAACAGACATGAAATTTATAATTTTGTGGGAAGCTATTTTTAGATTGGAGGGAGCTATTCATGGGTAAAAAACATCGAAGCCGTACTAACTCACCGAAGAAAAATAATCATATCCCTGCCGAGGCCATTGAGGCGGAACACAATGCACATGCAAAAGAGCACAACGCAACCGGTGGGCGTAAGCACTAAGCTAGAAAAAGTAGAAAAAACCTAAGGGATTTGTCCTTAGGTTTTTAGATTAGAGGAGAACTATTCTGTTAATAGGGAACCAGCCGCCTGGCTTTAATTGATAATAGTGTTGGCCCCCGCGGCCTTCGTCGATTAACACGATATCCCCTGTGGAAAGAAATCTCCCTTGATAATTTGCAGGTATTCTGTCAGTAACATTAAAGCGGCTAAAAGTCTCTGCTAAGCATTGCTCTCGACTATTTGCGGGAATAGTCGTTCGATAAACCTCTGAATGTCCTTTATTTTCACGGTACTTTGGAGTTTGAAAGATGGTCACATCATATTGTATACTTGCTCTTTTTGTTAATACCTTGATCATCATATACCTCCAATTATTAGAATTAATCGCTTATTCTAATAATTAGCTATGAACAATGTCGAATCCTCCATGAAAATTCCACTTTTTTTGTCGAATCGCACTTTTTTTATCCCGTGAGGCTGTTTTTTATCGAATCAAGCTATTCAATAAAAAAACAATAGGACCTAAAAAGGACCTATTGTCTGGATTTTATGCATATCTTTGAATTACGTTTTGGATTTTTTGTTGTAAATTAGGGATATCTGCATTTGAAACGGACATACGTACGTTGGTCTCATCTGCTCCAATTGCCTCTGAGAATAATCCAGCTAACCCTCTTGCCCGCCGGTCTACTTGGAGCATGATGTCAAGCGCGCCATTTCCAGACGGGAAGAAAACTACTTCTAGTTCATCTAATCTGCCACGAAATAATCCTGAAGTTGGGACAAACTCAAATTCTTGAACAAATGGTAAACGTCCCCGTAATCGGCGCGGTGCCTCTTCGCAATCAGCTTCCCGAATTCTAAAGCCTAAGTTTTCGATTGTCTTAAACACAGCAGACATTAGCTGGTTTGGTAAAACTTCCACTTTTATACTTCTTTTTATAATGATGATGGCCTAAGTTGTTGTGTTTATAATGAAAATTTTTGATCGATGAAGCACTAATAAATTTCCTGAACACAACAAAAAGCGAGCACAAAGGCTCGTCTTTCGTATTAATCTATTTAAAAGGAAAATACCGCTTTCCTCTATTTGATTAATTATCTTCTTATTCATCCTCTTCTTCCTCATCGATAATACTTTTCTCGATCAAATATTCGAAGGTTATGTCTGCAATTTCTTCTAATTCCTCTTCACTAGGAACGTATCCCCTTTTCACAAGCTCATGAAAGAAAAATTCGGCAATCTCTTCGGTATCAATAAATACTTCAATTTCTCTCATAGCATCGCCCCCTTTTTAGAGAATGTATGATGTACATGGCCGTTTCATGCTATTTACTTTGAGGAGCTTCCTGCGTACCTATTTCCACAGAAACGACGATTTATTAAACCCCAAGATTTATATAGGAGAAGATGTCTTTTTTTAATTGGACAAGCATAGGATGAATCAAAAGAACTTTTCCGAGGTGATATCATGTTGAATTTACAATTAAAACTAGAGGCATGGATAGATGATGTTAATCAGGAGGATGGACTCACCCTCCGAGCATTTGAGAAGCTTTTAGATGTGATGTTTTTCCTTATTAAGTGGGCTGGTATCCCGTTTGTTATTTATTTACTATTCGAAATTTCAAAGTGGTAGGTTTACTTAGACGTGGCTCTTGCCATCGTTACTGACAAGACTTTCTAATTTCCGGAGAATCACACGCATGACTTGATAATATTCCTGGTCCTGAAACATTTCATATAAAATCCGGTAATCATTAAATATGTCCAATAAGTTGTCAATTAGTTCCTTTTTATCCTTTTTTCGTTCAATTTCTTCGAATTCAGCTTTTCTAATCATGTTCTGGACCTTTGGATTTTCAACTACCTTTTCCTGTTTATTCACTAAGTATAAGAGACCCAGCTTTTGAATGAATGTATCGGCATTTTCAGCATCGGCGACAAGTGTTAACTCTTCTTCACCTGCTTCAAGCCATTCGCCATCACTTACCCTTGATAACTCATAAATGACATCTTCCCAAGCATCTTCTTTATATCTCCAAATTTCTGTACGGAAGCCTACTACCTTAAACAAGTCTGCACCATAACCGCTCACTTGAACTAAATCGCCAAAGAAAAAACTATATTCGATATCAATTTGTTCTTGTTCCATCACAACGCCTTCATATTCGGAAAGTAACTGTAAGGCGGTTTCTATAAATAATCCATCACTCTTATTCACTTCATAAACATACTTTCCGTCCAGCCATTTCACATCTGTTAATGTTCTAAATTTATTCGGTTAAACAAAAAAATATTTATCACCCATTAATTTAATTATATCAAAAAAAAGAAAACTCGTACCCAATAAGAGTACGAGTTTAACTTGCTTTTTCATTTTCTTTTTTATCTTTTTTCTTTATTTTATTTGTTAACTCAATAAGGCCTTTTGCAGCTTTTTCAGCATCAAATGTACCAATTTCCTTGTATTTAACCTTCATGATACAACACCTCAGAATATGATATTCAAGGGATCAACAATTGGTACGTTGTCCTCCTTGTAATATTCTTGTATCTGCTCCACGAAGAGTGTAAATCGGAAATCGAAAAAAGTTTGGAGAATGACAAAAAATGCCCAACTAATCAGTTAAGATAAATTGAGCATTCGTTCAGTCTAAAATAAAATTGGATATTTTATACAAAAAAAAGACAAAGCTATCGCTATGCCTTTACCACCCTTTACTCTTTGCGGCTTTCAATTCTAAAGAGTTTATCCTTCTGAGAAAGTCGTAAAACAATATTTTCTTCATTATATAATTCCTGAGGGAGTTTATCTTTTAGTATTGAAAAAATCAATTGAATATCCTTATTCTCAATAAAATTTGCTACCTTAACTAACTGATTATCATGCATAAGTTCTTTTTTGTCATTTAATACAAAATGCAAAACAGGTATATCCTCATCGTCTGCATATAGAATGTAAGCTAAATCGAAGCACAATATCTCTCCTTGTTTTTTACCCGAACTACTATTTGCATTAAAGGAATCAAATACGTATATACCTTTACCTGTCTTCTTATCCTCTTTGACTTTAAACGAAATACCATAGTGCTCCCCATATAGTTCATTCGAAACTTCAGAAAAGTACTTATTAAATTTCTTTAATTGATCCTTTATTTTCTCTTGGAAATCCCCAGAAAAAACCCCTTGATCGATAATATCTAGTTCTTCTTCTAAAGAAGACACTTTATTATCAACTTCATCAATTTGAGAAATTGAATTTTCAATTTCTCCTTTCCGTTGATAGTTTTCATTTAACTCATTGATAATGGCTTCTAAATCCTTAAAAGTGTCACTTTTTGCTATCTTAGTGGTTAACTCTTCTTCTTGAGATAATAACTTCTTTAAACTATTATGCAATGCTGAGATTTCTGACTCAATGTCCGGTATATCTTGAGTAATAAACCTGATTTTTTCCACTATCATATTATTATGATAAGAAACCAGTTCTTCAAAAGTTTTTTGTAAATTTTCCATATACTTACTTGCTTGGTTATAAATCATTTTCAATTGTTGTAAATCGATATTTGACTTATTTGCCATTAGTTCTTCTTCAGCTTCACAAATAATTTTCTTTCGTAGGCTCAATTCACTTATTTTAGAACTAATAGTACTAATTTGATATTTAGTTTCATTTAAATTACTTAAATCTTCATCGTAATTGTAGTTTATATTTAAGGTTTTCTTCTTTATCTCGAGATTAGAAAGTGTATCTTCTATCATTGCAAGCGATAGTTCTAGTTCAAATTTACTTTGCTTCTTCTCAATTCTTTTTTTATACTCTTTCTCAGTTTTAATCTTCTTAAGTATTTTAGATCTATCTGTTATTGTAATTCCAAATAAATATAAGTATAAAATTTCATACTCAGCAAGAGAAGTGTATGCTGACAAAACTTTTAGCGTGTTATTTATCCGTTCGTCAGTATACCTTATACTATGTGAAATAATCTGTCTAAAGGATGGCTTTTTCTCTTGCCTCTCCCCTATTATTAATGTATCCAGCTTGTTTTCGAAATCTTTGCCGTCATTGCCAGGGAGGTTTTCACCGTTTATACTCATAACCTTATTTTTTCGACTTAAAAAATTTCTTTTAATAACAATTTCTTTAGATTCTTCAATTTCAAGGTCTTGCTTTAGTACGAGTGTAATTAAAACTCGATTGTTAACTAAATAATTTTTAATTAAATCAATTTCCTTTTTATTCTCACTGTCCGTGTAAATTAACTTCGAGTCCGCACCTAAACAAAAATCAATTAACTTTAATACTGTGGTTTTTCCAACATTATTTCCCGTCTCTTTATCAGTGACATTCACAGTTTCGTCAACGATTAAATTTATTCCCTTTTTGAACTCAATTTCTCTAATAGTTCCGCTCATATCTTCTATTTTTAGATACTTTATGAACATAGCTTAACTTCACCACTTTCAGTAACAACTGCAATATCTGATAAAAAGAGCCAGTCTAAAGAAAGCATATAAGTAGACAAGGACATGCCACTTTCACTCTTCACACTTTTATATAAGTTAATGATACCTACATTATCCTGTTTAATAAGTTGTTGTAAGATAAGTGATCCGTTGTAGTATATACTCAAGTCAGGATTTACATCTCTAGGCAATAACATGGTTATACCCCTCCGGATTCTCAAATACTTTACACCTTATAAATGCATCAACAACTATTATCGAGACACACTGTTCAAGCTCTTCATCTGGTAAGTCGTTGTAATTGTCACTTTTCCTAATGTGTGTGACCGTTTTATTAATTATGTTGAAAAACTTCTGACTCTCATTAGAATCATCGTCAATTAATTCTTCAGTGTAGAAACGTGAAAGCTTATTAAAAACTGACAGGCTTTTATTTTTACCTTGCTTGTCATATTCAGTATATATCCCGTTTATTTTTGAATAGTATATTTTGTATTGATTTATAATCCTTTTTACTTTTTTTAGATTGTTAAATTGTATTTTCAAATCAATATTGTATTCGTGTAAATTATTTACCTCTGGAGGTGAATCCAAATCTTCCTCAGAAAGCGTCTTTATTATGTCAGCTAAATTTGAAGATATTTTAGATGGGTTTGGTTTCTCTCCAAGTTCTGCCATAACTAATTCATATATTTCTCTTTGCTTATCGGCTGTACATTCTAAGATATCGTTTAAAATAGTGTCTTTATCCCAAATATCTATCTGCGGATTGAATTTAATATTGTATTTATTATCAAACACTTTGGTTCTTAAATTCTTAGCATCAGAAAAGAAGAGAAACTTTAGACTATAACCATTTTTCTGATACTCTTCTAAGTTATCTTTAGAAAGAGTGCTGTTGATTTTTTCCTTTGTGCATGTAGAAGAGACTTGAATCAATATTTTTTTGTTCTTATCAAGCAAATCAATTGCAGCAATATTTTGTTTCTCTACATTTGCATTTTGGAAATTAAATCCATACACTAAATTACATAAGTCTCTATAAAAGAATTCTGCATGAATATTAAGGTTTAATATATTCAATTTCCCCATGCTCTTAATTCTAGAAGATAAAAGTTCAATCTTTTCTGATATATAAGAAAAATAGAAATCCCTATTCATAAGCTTCTCCTCTGCTTACAACAAACTTTTATCCTATTTTACTATAAATCTAGATTTTTTGAAGAGGATATTGGAAAACTTTGCAACATTTGGAGTACTATCTACTATTTAATAACTTTAAGCCAATTATTTCTGCTATTTTTCAGCCTACTCCAGATTTTCAGAAATTACTTCAATTAAATGATTTCCTATAATAAAAATGAAATGTTTAGAAATCAAATATCCAGATTTCTTCCAATTTCGCAAGCATCTTTAGCAAGTCGGAACATCTTTTGATTTTGTTTCTGTTTAGCTTGTTTCATAATTACTGTCGCATAATCGTGGAGACTTAAATTTAATCCTGAGTCATGTTTAAATATGGTAAATGGCAAAGGTTCTAGAAAGATTGTCGGTTCATTCATCAAAATCTTCATTGCTTGTTCTTTTGTATACTTACCTTGACTAGCATTCATCAAATATTGCTGCATCATATCACTTACCAATAGCTTTCAAAATTAGGGCTTGAATATCTTTATCCTCTTCTAAAGAATCCACGTCGAACTCAAACATGTTTACGTCATTGAGAACAGAACTTGTGAGCAACTGTCTAGTTTGAGGATCTAATTGAAGTTGTTTCAATTGCTGATTCAAAGTACTTAGAGTCGTATTTCGCATTGAAACTAGCGGGCTAGCAATGACTTTCTTCATTCCATCTTTGTCTTTTCCAATCGTAGTTGTTCCATACTTTTGTAAGTCTCTTTCAACTTCACTTAGCAAATCAATTGTGTTAGCAAGGGATACCAAAGCAAATGAATCGATTTCTTTGAGGTGAACATTTAAGGAAAGTTTCTCAAGGTTTGCAATTAGAAGATGGTAGACAAGTTCATTGCGTAAGTGGAAATATTGTGGCTTAGATAAATCAACTGATTTGAATTGTTCTTTCATTTCTTTTTTGTTCTGTTCATTTTGCTTTTGTCTAAATGGATTTGAATCTTTTTTAAGATGAGCCGGTTTAATATTCATCTAATCTCCCTTTCAGTTATTTTCACTGGAGGTCTCAAAATGTACACGTAGTAAAATTTATACTCTCCTAGTTATTAAATGGTAGTTAAGCTTTTTTTCAAAAAAGGTAGGCGGTATGTCTTGGTGGTTAGAATCAATCAACTTAAACACTTAGTAGTAACTTCTAACAAATCCATAGCTTACTTCGGAGCAACTCATGTCACAGAGAGTAAGATTCACACGATCTAACAACTTCATTCTATCGAGCTTCTTATCTTTACATTTCATTAGATCAGTAAAGTGATTAGCAACAATAGCAGCAGCAGCAAATCTAAATTGCTCTTCACCTATATCTTCACGAATCTGCTTTAAATAGAACAACTTCTCACCCATTTGATTATCTCCTTTCTATATAATAATGAAATAAGAAGAACTAAAAGCATTCACTCTTAGTCCTCATATATTTAATTAAAATGGTGCTACTTCTTCGACAGTTAGTGCCCCACTACCTTGAAGAGAAATACTGTACGTTACTAAATCGTCATATGGCATCTCTAATGAAAAATCAGTAATAGTTGTATTGCCCTTATATTTAGTGCCAGAAGGTAACTCAATATATACGTTTACATTCTCACTATTAATGAATTTAGTTTCTAATATATTGTAAGCAGCATCATCTTGAACAAATGCACCG
The DNA here is from genome assembly GCF_001591445.1 of Neobacillus drentensis NBRC 102427. GTDB lineage: Bacteria > Bacillota > Bacilli > Bacillales > Cytobacillaceae > Neobacillus > Neobacillus drentensis. Next base: position 97,556 of record NZ_BCUX01000005.1, read on the forward strand.
TCACAATCCAAGCTCCACTCTTTAAATCCAGCGACAGGTTCTTTCCAGAATCCTTCTGTGTCTTTTGATGTTGCATCAATTGATTCAGCAGAACGAGAAAGAGTTGCATTACGTTGTCCTGCGAGTATCTTTCCTGTTGAAGCTTCTTCAATATAAACTTTGCATTTCATCCCAGATATTTTTCCAGCCATTTATACTACCTCATTCTTTTATTGAAAATAAAAAAGAGAGCAGAATAATCTACTCTGAAACTTTGTGAAATATTTCACATAAATAATCATAGTTAAGCAATCACTGTTAACTTAGTTAAAGCGTCTGGATTGTAAACTGCACCATCAAGATAAACATCAAACAGGAAACCAACTGAACCACGAAGAGCATGATCAGTATCTTGTACCATAGTCATTTTCGGACCTTGTTTAACCATTACTGCATACCCATCCACTAAACTTCCAAGGACAACAGGAGTTTGTCCGATTGTATCACCAGCTTCTAAAGAATCAGTAATAACTACTTCCAAGCCAAATAAAGTGTAATTTGGTTTGCCATTAACTATTCCATTCTGCACATAAAAATGACCTGAAGAGTCACGCAATTTAGCAACTCGATTGTAGAATGGACTGGCCATAATGAATTGAGACTTTTGTAGATATTCAGGGTGTACGTTAAGAACCATGTCTAACAACACTTCTAATAGCTGATCATTTGTAGCAGCCAAAGACAAATCAAACTTGCCAATCGTTGTATCTGGAACAATTCCACGAAATTCCTCCGCAGCAGTACCTCGAAGAATTGATTTTTCAATTGCTTTAAAAGTACGCTTCGCAAGTAAGTTCGGAACATATTCAACCATGTTAGTTGCGGCATCGTTAATTAATTGATTAGTAAGAGCAATGTATGCTCCAGCACGTTTTTGATTTAAAGCAACCTCTCCTAAAGACATAGCTTCCTCAGATAAGTTCTGTGCTTCTCCAACGAACATACCAACTCCAACAGCTGTTTCTCTTGGAATCTTTACTGAACCACTTGCAGATGGAATTTTTCTAGCACGAGCAAAAACCGGAGAAGTTTCTTCTAACTTTTCAACTATGATGTCGGCCACAGTTTGAGGAATCAACGCTTCATTTCCAGAAGTCTTTTGCAAGTCACGGAAGCTATTGTTGAACTCACGAATTTCTGTTTCTTTACTAAGTTCTCCCTCGTTCTTGTTGTTACCATATCTAAATTCTGTCTTTTCCATTTTGTGTTTCTCCTCTTCTTTTTTGTTTTCTGCTAAACTCGGAATCTCAACTTTTTCAATCAAGTTGATACCACGAGCTGCGATAGTTGATTGGCTATATGCAGGATTTTTTACAACAGAGACTTCAAACAATTCCATCTCTTCAATAGTTCTCTCATGGAGACCATTACCAAGAGCTTTCCATGATTCACGAATTGTACGAAAACCAAAACTCATGTTCTGAAAAATTCCAGATTTGATTAGTTCATAAGCATCTGTTCCATAACTTGTAGGAACGATGGTTGCTTCAATGTACAAACCTTGACCGTCTTCTCGAAGTTGTAAGCTTCCATTTCTAGTAGAAGCTAAGATTTTTTTCGAATCATGTTCTGCTAAGAAGCTGACTTCTTTTGCATTCTTAATTGCATGGGCAAAAGTACCTTTAGCAATTTTTTCAACAAATTGTTTAGTACCACCCAAGACCTCACTCAGTTGTTCCGTTTTATTCACATAGCCACTTACATTCATAGTGCTGTCCTGATTAGCATCCAGCTTTGTATTTGCAACACGTAATTCCATTTTCATAATCTCTTTCACCCCCGTATAAAATGAGCTTGCTTCACGAAGCAAACCTGAAAAATGTCAAAAAGAAAAAGACGTACCCCGAAGGATACGCCTTTCCAAAAAGAAAAAATCGATAGGCAAGATAGAACTCATTCTGTAGTTCCATATATTTAGTAGCTACTTTATAGTAGCCCCATTTAGTATTTTGTTTTAAAAAGAAGAGGAGAGTTGGAAATAGGAGTAACCAACTCTCAAATCAAAGGGTTTGATTACTTAGCTAAGGCATCAAAAGCAATAAAAGAAACACTAACTCTCAACTACAAAATTAAAGAATTACTGAAAAGGAGGTGCTCGGAGTAAACACCTCTCTATTAATAATATAAACAAACATACGTTCAGTTTGCTTTCTTAAGCAATTTTCTTTATAAATTCTTCATAGTTTTTTCCTTCAACAAAATAGAGCGTATTCTTGTATTCCCATTTATTTCTGATGTACTCAAAAACTGTTGTTCTACCAAGTTCTTTCTTGCTATGACCATTTTCAAAAATCCATTTTCCAATAAGATTCTTAGATTCGACCATAGCTATAATATCTAATTGCTTGTCCAAGATATAAGCCGGGTCAACTCTCTTACGATTTGTAGGTTCGATCTTTCTGAATTGTTCAATGATTTCTTCTGAAATTGGATGCATTAGAAATGGCTTGATAAATTCTTCAGTTTCCAATTTCTGTTGTTGTTGAAATTTAGACATTCTTCTTTTTATTTCCTTTTCTTCTTGAGTTCGTTCTTTCTGAAGATTCTCATTCCAATTGATTCTCCAGTCAAGATTTTGACCAAATCCTGTATCTTCATCTTTCAGTTTGTATGAATAGTAAGCCATGTTAGTTTCCTCCAAGTTATTAAATATTTTTGTTATTATATACAGTCCATCAAAAACGTAAAGGAGATTTCAAAAAAATATGCCTTCTTTCGATGACTCATATGACTTTAGCAATCTTCACTGTTTTAGTTTCATACATTGATCCGACGGTTTCTCTACTTCCAAATCCATGAACAGATTCAATTGGCTGCTTAACTTTGTTTCCTGAATTTTTATTTATTAAGTACTGCTTGTTCTTTTCCCATAAGTCAAATTCAGTTACGAAGATTGGAGTGCTGACACCCTGTTTTTTGGAACGTTGCTCTTTATAATCAATTAGTCCAAGACTTCTTAATTTCGGTTTGATTCGATATAACTTCCCCTTTTTTATATTACAAAATTTCAATGCCTCTTCCTCAGTGAAGATGACATATGGAAGACCATTTTCTTGATAGTCCGGATTCTTTTTTGAGTACTGTAAGAAATCTAAGAGCCAACAATAATAGAAAATGTAGTCCCCATCTAACTCTCGAATCTCAGAATGGTTGTAAATATTTTTTGGTATTTTAATAAACTTATCTTTCATATTTTCCACTTTAATTTCCTCCATATTATTTCTCTTGCATGAAGAAACTTGTTTTATTCGTGCAATAAATAGTTTTGATATTTAGTATTGATATTAGTATTGATAGAGTCCAATTTTGGAACAACTTAATTTCAAAATGGAACAACTTAATTTCAAATGAAACAACCAATAAAATTTGACTTAATTTCCCAAAATGAAACACCTTTGAATCAGTAAAAAAAGAAAGCAGTTATTTCGGTTCTTCTTCAAGTTGTTCAGCTAGCGCTAGGATTTTGCGTGCTCCAGCAATCAAGTTTTCGACCACTTGTTTTTCAGTCCAACCAAGAGCTTTCTGGTATCGACTGATTTGAGTCATCTGTTTAACCGTAGTTTTAATTAATGAACGAGTAAATTCATTGTAGTTATATTCCATAATTAAGTTCCTCCGAATAATTTATTTCTCTCACGATACATTTGTATCTGCTCCATCAAATACGTAAATCAAATCAGAAAACTTTTTTGTATTAATATGAGAATTTTATACCTTTATTCAACTAACTAGGCTGAAAAGTTTAAGTAATAAAAAATTAAACTAAATAGATATTTAGAAGGAGAAATATTGAATATTCTCGAACAATAATTATATGTAAATTAATAGAAAGAGGTCTGGAAATGCAAAAAAAGTTTAAAATAAGTTTATTATTTGTTTTTTGTATCACTGCCTTACTTGGATGTTCAAGTGAAACAGAAATTTTAGATGAACCTGACTACTATAAGAGCGAACAGAAAAAAGAAATAAATAAAGAGAATTTAGCAATTGAAAATAAGAATGCAGAAAATGAACAGAAGTCAAATGAAAATAACTCAGAAAAGACGACTAAAATTACCCCTCCTAAAACTTCAGCGATTGAAAATGCAGAGGAAAAAGATAAAAACTCCACTGTTAGTAATTCCAATACAATTGCCCCTTTAGTTGGATTAGGAGATACTAAAGATTCATTTATAAATGAATATGGTAAAGACCTTGGAGAAGGAATGATTTCACGTTTTTCAAATGACTATATCTTAGTAATGTTTCTAAATAAACGAGCATATAACATTAAATTACAATTTGAAATGACTTCTGAACCATCTTGGACTATGGATAAATCAATGGAAGTAACAAAAAAGTACATACCCTCTGACTCTAAATTAATTCGTGAATACATAGATGTACAAGATATAGGTGTGCCTAGAAAAGTGATGGAATATAAAAGTCAAAAAGTTTCTGAATTATTTTCAGGCTCAGACGGTAAATTTGTTGTTGTTTATAATTATTTAGAAGGCGATCAATATCAAGTGATTGGCTTAACAATAGGTGTAGGTGATACACCATAAAATATATTTATTAACTAATGCTTTAGCTGAAGAAGAATAAGAACTCTGACCACAATCAAGTGGTCTTTTCTTATGATCAAAAGAATCTAAACCCAATATAAAATAAGGATTTTATTAATACCAAACACTAAAACCATTCTTTATTTTTTTTATGAATAATGAGAAGATTGTTAAAAAGGCCTTTGGAGAAAGGAAAGATTAAATAGTGGACCTAATTACCCAATTACAAAATGATGTAATTGACCCTAATGTAAGTATTTCAACTGCACTTAGAAGAGCTAAAGTTTTAGCGTATCGTTTGAATTTAGAAGATTTTAAAAATTGGGTGGAACTTGAGTTAAATGGCTATCAAGATAAATTAGAAGACCTTCCCGATTATAGAAGATGCACCACAGTTATAATTAAAGGAAATTTCTCAGGAAGTTTTGGAACAATGGTGAATAATGCTGAAATCCCTATAAGTCATTTACCCAAAGAACATAGAGATAAGTTGAGAGAAGTTCCTTTGTCTCAAGGGATTAGGGCTTATGAAAGTATTGTTGAAGATAAAACAAATCTTAGCCTTTCAGCACCAATACCTGTAGATTTAGCAGTACCCTGGTTTAGTGGAGTATACCAAGATATGCAATGCATATCTGCTCGCAAGGAATTTCCTATTTCAGCTCTTATTGAACTTTTAGATACAGTTAGAAATAGACTTTTAAGTTTTGTTTTAGAGTTACAGAATGAGTTTCCAAATTTAACTGCAACAGATGAAAAGCTTCCTAAAATCCCTACTGACAGAGCTCAAGCAATTTTCCATTACCATGTTTATGGAGATAGTTCAGTTATTTATAGCGGACAAGGAAATGATATTAGGATTCAACAAAATATTGTCCAAAATGATTTAGAGAGTTTAATTAAGACATTAACTTCCTTAGGAATAACTGAAAGGGATATTAACAAATTAGAAGAATCGATAACAGAAGACGAAGAAGAACCGGGCAGGGGAATTGGGCCTAAAACAAAAAAATGGCTGGAATCTATAAAAGAAAAGGCTACTGACGGAGTTATTGACTTAACGTTGAAAGCAGTAGCAAGTTACTTCGGCATTCCGAATTAAGAAACAGATCGAGCATTAAGATGTTCGATCTGTTTTTGTTCCTTTATTAATCTCCACTCGTCATATCAGCATTAATTAAACATTCAACCACTTTAAAAGTTTCCTAATGTTTCTTATCAAGGTATAAAATGAGAATTTTATTTACCCTTTGCATTTAACATAGATATTGACTGGAAACAGGCCAAAATATTTTATTAAAAAATATTATTATTTTAAAGGATTATTGATAGTATAGGTTGAAATTAATTTCTAGATAAAAACGTAGGGTAGGCGAGATATGAAATGAGTAAAACGCTATATAAATATCGAAGTTTAAATGAAAACACTAAAAACATACTGTTAGATAATAAAATTTGGTATGCGAGTATACCTAGCTTAAATGATCCTAATGAGGGACTCGTGAAGGAAATTACCTCACATGGGGCAGAAGACTTTATAAAAAAGACTAAAGAAAGTCAACTTTCAGGATTTATTACGGGTTTATCAATGCAAAAGGACGATCCTGAAAAACGAAGACTTTTGAAGAGACTTGAAACACTTAAAGGATTTGATCGAAAATATAGATTTATGGTTAGTTTTTATCAACAGAGGGGAAGAAGGCTGTCAAATGCTGAGGGATTTTTAGATTCTATTGACCTTATGATTCGAAATGTGGGGATACTAAGTCTTAGCGAAAATCCTTTAAATACGTTGATGTGGTCGCACTATGGGGATAATCATAAAGGAATTGCTATTGGAATTAGTGATTTTCCAGACGGAGCTTATCAACCAATCAATTATGTTCCTCCTGGTGAAACCCCTGAAATTAATTTAAAAGGCTATATTAGCGTTGTCAAAATGTATGCTAACTATAATACACTTGAAATTGGGTTTAATGATCCATCTTTACAAACAGCACTTAGAACAAAAACAAATGATTGGATGTACGAGAGTGAATGGCGTGGAGTAAAAGAAACATATGGCTTGTATCCATTGGAAGGAAGAATCTCTGAAGTTATCTTTGGTTTAAATTGTAATGAAACCGATCGAGAGGTAATTCGAAAAGCCATTGATGATGGCAATCATAGTAATGTCTTGTTTAAGGAGATATGCAGAACGCCAAATAGTTATGACTTATTTATCCGAAATTGTGAACCAACTTTCCCTTCGAAAACGGATTAACAAGGATTTTCGTTTCTAACGATGTTTAACTTCTCAAATTGTTAGGTTCTATTATAATAAGGCATTTTTTTACTGACAATTACAGTTACCTTGTTTGCCACTCCTTTTAAGGGGGTGGCTTTTCATTTGAAGTTAAATAAAATATTGATTTTATAATAAAAAAGACCGAGACTAAGCTCGATCATTGATTAATCATAGCAATTATTTTATCAAAATCTTGATATCCCCATTTTGGGAGTCCCTCTTTATCAATTTTCATCATGCCGATTTTCTCTAACTTCTTAATTGTGCGTAAAACTTCACTTAATGTAGGTTGAAAAGTTTGAGTTGGTCCTTGAATCTTGTTCTTCTTAATAAAAGATTTTACGTTTCTCATAAAGATTTTTGTATTTCCTGTTATATATGTTTCGGCTCGTGAATTTGTTCCAACTTGAAGTAATAGGTGCATAATTCCTTCTTCTCTCTCATTAAGTTGTGACATCCAATTTTCACCTAAAGTATTAAGTTTAGCAGACATTTGTTTTTCCATATGTATAACCTCCGTAAATTATTTTTTTCTTACGAGGGTAGTATATGGTCTTTATAACGAACGTAAAGCAAAATCATAAATTTTTTTCATTTTAAGGTAAAAAAAGAGAGATAATAATTTAATATTATCCCTCAAATCATATTTAACCACGCTCATTCTGTGACCTTGTTGAGCTGTCCTAAAGCCATGCAATTTCTATTGTGACTTCTTGTTCTTCCCCATTTCTTGTATTATGATTTGCAATCGCATTTGAAGAAAAATGTATCTTTTTTATGAATGTTTTTAAGAAAGTATTGCAGTCTTCTGGTTCAAGCTCATCTAGCTTATCTAATGTTTGAATGTTATATTCTAATCTCTCTTGTTCTTCATCAGTGTTGCTTAAGTTTTCTCGTTGAATTTCAATAAGCTCAATTTGTTGTAGAATTTGTTTGATTTGCTCACCATTTTCTTCTTTCATTTCAACAAACTCTGTTTTGCTTATTTCTCCATCCATTCTCATTTCTTTTAAGTTCCTCTCTCTTCTTTCAAACTTTTCTAATTGCTTTACTAATGATTCTCGTTGAATTGAAAATTGATTTTCTACATCAGTTGTATCTAATGATTTCAACTTTTGAAGAGCTGTCTCAAATTCTTCTTTCCTCCTTTTTACCTTTTGCAATACATAATCCTCAACTGGAAGATACTTGTGTCCTCTGTCTTTACATGTATTATTACTTATTTTGTAACTACAACTTTTTATAAAGTCTTGTTTACCGTCATATTGAATGTATCTCTTTCTTCCACAGCAATTACAATAAATTAGATTTTGAAGCCTTCTATTCGCTTTCTTTTTATCAAAGAACTTTTTATCTTTGTTCTCTTCTAAAATCTTTTGTACTTCTAACCATTGTTGTTTTGGAATAATTGCCTCATGAGCATCTTCGACGAATACTTCATCAACTATTCTGTTATTGACTCGTCTACAAGCTTGTACAACCCCACGATACACAACATTTTTTCTAGCAGAAGAAATATGAGAAGTTGTTAGTACTTTTCCGCTTCTACTTCTCCAACCTAATGTATCTAATTGTCTGGCTATTTCATTTGCACTAACTCGTTCTAGTGTCTTTTGAAAGATATGTCTAATTATTTTTGCTTCTTCTTCAACTATAATAAGTCTTTGATTTTTGTCTTTTTCATATCCTAATGGGGCTTTGTTACTCATTGTCCAACGCCCTTGTTCTGCTGCAGCTAATCGTCCTCTTCCTAATCGCTTACGAATCTGTTTGTACTCAAAGTTTGCCATCATTGCTTGGAATGAGAAAAGCATCTCATTGCTTTCTTGTGACAAATCAATTGCACCAGATGGAGTTAATATTTTAACGTCATTGAGAATCAACATCTGTTTAATTTGTTCAGCATAAGCATTTTCACGAGAAATTCGATCTATGTCCATAACAAGAAGATGATCATATTGGTCTAACTTACTTAAAAGCAAATTCAATTGGGGTCTTTCAGTGTTTACACCACTTGATATTTCTTGGTAAAGGTCATAAGTTAATTTGTGTTGTTTAGCAAGTTTAATAAGAGCATTTCGGTGACTGTTTAGAATTTCATCAATATCTAACTCTTGCTCGTTTCTTGATAATCTGAGATAGATTGCGGCTAGTGCCATTTTGTATCACTCCTAGTGTAGGTATAAGAATGATAACATAATTTTTACCGAATAAAAATAGAATTTTAATATCTGTTATCTTGCCAACAGTTCCATAAATAGTAATCACGACCGTATCACCGATCTTATACTTCGGTTTTTTTCTATTTCCCATTTCCTCCCATCCTCTCAATAATAAGTCGTGAATTTTGATTACAATAGTATATGCGCCGTTTAAATAAAAGCGCATGAGAATTGTAAAATGAAAAAATCGCCTCATTTCAGAGACGATTACCTTTTTATATTTTGCTTTCAGTTAGAATATATTGCTGCCATGCTTCATCAAAAACTGACATTGATTCTAAATAATGACCATTCAATTCTAGATATGTACTTAACTCATGATAGTCCTCGGAGACTTTAGGAAAACTATGATCTAAAAAGGCATGATTAGCAAAGACACTTATAGCATCCTTTGGGGCAGGATGCCTATATTTCATTAAAAAATGATAAAAAGATTTAATCATAGATAAACGCCTTTCTCATCCATATTTACTCGGATAGTATTTATATGGAATACTATAAAGGATACGAAAGAATGAGTCCAGAGTTTATCGATTCCGCCATTTTCAAAAGCAGCCTAACATCGTAGGCTGCTTTTATTATGATGAAAAATCAAAATAATTTTTCTTTAATAACCTTGGAATAGCCATTAACTCTTCGAAGCTGACTACTTTTCCAAGCGGTTTACAATCAATTAAATATAACTGATTCTCTATCTCTTTTACAATTGGTTCGCTTTGATAAATCATCCCACAATCAGGGCAGGAAAAGGTGGGAGTTTCACTGATTTCAATCGCTCGCGTCCCATCCGGGAGTTCCCAAAAAACTGAGCTTGTTATTCTTTCAACATTTTTGCTTTCACACCACTCACATAATATTTTCAATGACACTCCTCCTAATCCTTCATCGTTTCGGCTGATGTGCCTTCGTTTGCAGGTTTCTGACCTACTACTTTCTTCTGCGTGAGTGCTTTAAATTTCTTATCCTTTAGCTCATCGCGTTTGCCACGCTTATCCTTTAATGTAGTATGTTCAGGGTCTTGGTTGAAATCTTTGCGACGATTTAGCCGAGTTAACCCTTCAGGAACAAGGTTAAAGTGTTGATCATTCATAATCCCTGAGATTCCTGTAAGCGACCTTTTCTTGTCCATATCAGGGTATACCTCTTGAAAATAACCCTCCGCTCTTCCCGGAACATAATTTTCTGGTTCCGGATAAGAAGTAATGACCCCTTCAAAGTTTCGCAAGACTACTTTTCCCGGACTTTGCGAGATGAGGTAATTCGGCTGTAGAGCAATTTTACCGCCGCCACCAGGTGCATCGACGACAAAGGTCGGAACCGCATAACCTGAGGTATGTCCGCGAAGTCCCTCGATAATTTCCAATCCTTTTGAAACAGGGGCCCTAAAATGTCCAATTCCTTCGGATAAATCACATTGATAAATGTAATATGGTCGGACGCGGATTTTGACAAGGTCATGCATGAGTTTTTTCATAATTGGCACACTGTCATTGATTCCTGCAAGAATAACCGACTGGTTACCAATCGGAACACCAGCATTGGCAAGCATTTCGCAGGCCCGTTTTGAGTCCTCAGTTATTTCAATTGAAGTATTAAAATGAGTATTCAGCCAGATTGGATGATATTTTTTCAAGATATTACAAAGGTTTTCAGTAATTCGCTGTGGGAATACAACAGGTGCCCTTGTCCCTATCCGAATAATTTCCACGTGGTCAATTTCCCGCAGGTTTTTAAGAATATATTCCAAAATATTATCATTAATCAGCAACCCGTCACCGCCTGAGATTAAAACATCTCTTACCTGAGGAGTTTGCCTAATATAGGAAATAGCTGCATCAAGCTGTTTTTTGGGAACCCCCATGCCAATTTGCCCTGAAAAACGCCGCCTTGTACAGTAGCGGCAATACATCGAACATTGATTGGTAACAAGGAAGAGAACACGGTCCGGATAGCGGTGCGTTAACCCGGGGACGGGTGAATCCTCATCCTCATATAATGGGTCCTCAAGGTCATATTTTGTTTTATAAATCTCCTTCGATATAGGCACAGACTGCATTCTGATTGGACAACGAGGATCGTCAGGGTTCATTAACGAAGCATAATAAGGTGTGATATTTAAGGGGATCGTTTTCGTTGATATTCTTACCCCCTCCTCTTCATCGGGTGTTAAATGTATCACCTTTTTTAAATCTTCTAAGGTCCGGATTGTATTGGTTAGCTGCCATAGCCAATCATTCCACTGCTCCGAAGTAACATCTTTCCAAAGCTCAATATCCTTCCAATGCCTTTTTGGTTTATATAAAAATTGCTTCATTGTAAATTCCTCCCATCTTGCTTCACTAAAATAATATGCAAGATGTGTGCCAATGTTATAAAATGGCTTAGAGGCTACTCTTTGATGAAATCTATGTTATTTTAGAACTTCTTTCAAAAAAAAAAGTGCCGAATCCTCGGCTGCTTAGTCCACAATTTTTTTCATTTTATATTGTAAGGTTTGCCTGGGGATTTCTAAGAGCTTTGCTGCTTGGTTAATGTTCCCTTCTGATAAATCAAGGGCATTGCTGATAAGCTTTTTCTCTAGTTCTTCGATATTTCTTCTTAACGATAGACTCTCGGTAGGATAACCATTACTTATGGCTGGCGATGTATCTGGAAGACATCGTAACATGCTTGGTAAATCTCCATACATTAGCTGCTCTCTTTCACAAACATTCATCATGTATTCAATCGTATGTTTAAGTTCCCTTACATTACCAGGCCATTGATAATTGATAAGAAAAAGCTCAAGCTTCTTCTCATATCCGCTAATATTTTTAAAGAGTTTTTTATTAAAATCCTTCATAAAATGATCTGTTAAATAAAGAATATCCTCTTTTCGATCTCTTAAGGGGATAAGTGAAAAGGAAAATACATTTAAACGATAGTAAAGGTCTGCACGAAGCGTTTGCTCTTGAAGGGCCTTGATTGGCATGACATTCATTGCCGCAATGACGCGCACATTCACAGAAATACTTTGCGAACTTCCGACCCTCCTCACCATTCCATCTTCCAATACCCGCAACAGCTTCGCTTGTAATTCAATTGGCATCGTATGTAATTCATCAAGGAATAGTGTTCCGCCATCGGCCAATTCAAATAAACCTTTGCGGTCCACTGCCCCTGTATAGCTTCCTTTGGCCGTGCCAAACAGGATACTTTCTAACAGTGTTTCAGGGATGGCAGCACAATTTTGTGCAATAAACGGTTCAGATGAGCGGTAGGATTCATGATGAACTCCCTGAACAAATAGTTCTTTCCCTGTCCCGGACTCGCCGTATACGAGAATAGGGGAATCCGATTTTGCGAGCTTCTTAGCCTCGTCTTTCATGCTTTGAAAGGCTGTACTCCTCGTAAGCAAATCATTTAAAGTATAGTTAACTTGCTTCAATGCCTTCTTTTTACTGCTTTTATTCAAACCTTTTTGTAGATCTAATAGTCGTTCTGCCAGCAGTTTCATCCGGGAATAATCTTTGGCAATTTCAACAGCACCAATGATTTCTTCCCCTAGAAAGATTGGCAGGGTTGTATTTATTGTATCAATTCTTGTCCCATGCAAATTCATATAAACCTGTGTTTGATTGTAAATCGGCTTTCCTGTTTTGATTACTTTCAGCAAGGTACTTGAGTCTTCCGTTAGGGAGGGAAATGCGTCAATTAAAAACTTTCCCTGCACTTCCTTCACATCCATCCCATCGTGCTTTGCTGCTACTTCATTATAAAAAATTGTTTTCCCTGCCGTGTTAACTACATGTATTCCTTCATCAATGCCTTTTAGAATAGCTGTCAGAACTTCTTGCGTTAAAGCGGTTAACTGAACCATTTCTTCACCTGCCCTTCATTGACATCTTACAAGGTGCCGAAAAACTGGCACGGTAAGCCGAAATTTTAGCAGTTTGCCAGATTCTTTACCCACAAATTCATATTTTCAAGCTTGTCATAAATGTAGCAATTGTTCATCAGCCTGCCCCGATACGAATAGCCCAGTTGAAATAAAACAGCATTCATTCCAAAGGATAAAGACCTGGCAATGGAATAGGCACAAAAGATGCCCTTCCTTTTCAACTCAACTTCAAGTTCCTGAAGAATTATTTTCATTAACCCATATTTCCGATGTTCCGTTAATGTCGCACAATCCGTTAATTCTGCATTTTTATAAAAAGAATGAACTTCGGCTGAAGCAGCACTAACGATTTTTCCTTGATGGAAAAAAGCGTAATATACGGTCCCATCCTTGATTGTCTTTTTTATATACTCTGAATCATGCAAAGGTGTTGGATAAATTTGAAACACTTGCCGGTACAGTGCCGCAAGTTCCACAGCGCAATTTTTGTCAACCTTTTTTAATTCATATTCCTTGGGTGGATAAGCTTTCTGAACCGAGGTATCTAATTGGTAGATACTATGGATCATTCCGTCTTCGGTCACCCAATGATCATTTTGCTTACGTTCCGCCGTGTAAAACTTTGAAAAAAAATGAGCATCTGAACCCAGAAAATAGCGATCGACTACTGCTTCCGGCTGAAAGCCTCTTTCTAAGAAATCAAGAAAATTTTCACTGCGGACCTTAACAATTAACTTTTCAGCCTTTTGTTTTGCAGCGAGCTCTTCAGATCGCTCAATAAGCAATTTTGTATTCCCACGATAATCATCCACACGAATACGCTTATTAAATGGATCAAGATATATTTCGAGGAAATAGTTGGACTCCTCTAGAACAATAGTGGATGCGGTTTGGTTCATTGAATTCACCCCAGCGTCTATCGATAATTTCTAGCATTCTGTGAAAAAATGTCTGGCCTAGATTAGCCAGACATTTCCAATACACCATTCGAACACCTTAACAACATTATACCAATCTTTTGATCATAAATCGAAAAAATACCAATTATTAATCTGCTACCTCACACCATTTTAATAAGGTCAGTGCAATGATCTCACTTGCAATAAACATATCTTCAAGGACTATATGCTCATTGGCATCATGTGCGGTTTCTGTAATCCCGGGTCCGAAAATAACAACGGGTGTATTACCAAGCGTAGAAAGGATACCGCCATCTGTTCCCCAAGGGCTTGCCTCGATGATAGGACGGTCACTCTTTACTTCTATAAAACTCTTTGTTAATTCATTCATTAATGGATGGTCATTTTCAAGACTGCCTGGCAGCCACCTGCCGCCAAACCATTCTAATTTAAGCGGATTTTCCCTAAGCCACTCATCTCCTTCACCAATTTCACTTAAACACTTATCCATCTCTAGCTGTGCTGATTGAATCGTTTCGTCCGGAGAAACTCCCATTCTCCCTTCAATAATGGCGGTGTCAGGCACCGAAGAAGGCCATTCGCCGCTCGTAAGCTTTCCAATATTAATTGGTATCGGGATGGGGATTTTGTCAAAGAGAGGGTCTGTAATTCTGGCATTTCTATCTTTCTCTAATTGTTGTAAATTTTGAATGACTAATAGGGCTTTTTCAATGGCGCTTACACCTTTGTACCTTGTTCCACCGTGTGCCGCCTTACCTTTTACTATAATTCTGAACCACATCGATCCCTGTTGCTTTGGGAATATTTTCAAATTGGTTGGTTCTGGAATAATGGCCCCGTCTGCATGGTAACCTCTAAGGACGGCTGCAAGGGTGCCAGCCCCGCCGCTTTCTTCTTCTATCACACTTTGAAAAATCACATCCCCTTTCAGTTGAATACCATTTGCTATTAATGACTCAATCGCCATTAGCAGCGCTGCGTTCCCACCCTTCATATCGGTGGCTCCTCTTCCATAAAGCTTGCCGCATTCTATGGTCCCGCTAAATGGGTCATGTTTCCAGCTTAATTCATCCCCAACTGGGACCACATCGATATGACCATTTAAAATCATCGATTTACCTCCTCCTGTACCCTTTAAAATGGCTACGAGGTTAGGATTCCCGCCGAAGCTTTGACGATCACAACAATAGGCAGGATGGGATTTTAATTCGTCACCACCGATTTCCCATATATCGAGAGTTAGGCCTAACTGCCGACATTTTTCAATAATTATTGCTTGTGTACTGCTTTCGTTTCCGCGAGTACTATTTTCTCGGACAAGTATTTGTAACAATCTTGCTCCCCGCGCTCGATTCTCCTTTATCCATCGTTTTATGCGCATTTCATTAGTGTCCAAACGATTCACTCCTTTAAAAAATGATTCACCTTAGTACGGAATCATACGAACAGTTTCCCTTATTTTGAATTTACAGCCAGTTTTGTTAACAACATTTTCTAAACTATAAGGGGCAAACAATTCGGTTAATAGTAACCCTTCTTCGTTAACCGTGAAAACAGCTAAATCGGTGATAATTATATCGACACAGGCTGCTGAAGTTAATGGTAACGTACATGATTTGACAATTTTGGGCTTTCCTTGTTTATCGCAATGATTCATGACAACAATGACTTTTTTAG
The DNA here is from genome assembly GCF_001591445.1 of Neobacillus drentensis NBRC 102427. Taxonomy (GTDB): domain Bacteria; phylum Bacillota; class Bacilli; order Bacillales; family Cytobacillaceae; genus Neobacillus; species Neobacillus drentensis. The sequence continues at coordinate 113,128 of NZ_BCUX01000005.1, forward strand.
CTTTTTGAGCGAGTTCCATCGCTCCGCCCATACCCGGGACCTTTTTTCCAGGGACGATCCAGTTAGCAAGATCGCCATTTTTACTTACCTGCAGTGACCCTAAAATCGTAATATCCACCCTGCCGCGGCGAATCATTCCAAACGAAATCGCACTATCACAGTAAGATCCACCCTTGTTCAGGGTAACTGGAAATCCTCCAGCATTACATAAATTTTCATCTTCTTCTCCCATACTTGGGCTTGGTCCCATACCAGTAATGCCGTTCTCGGCATGAAACATTACCATAGTCTCTGTTGGCAAATGATTGGGAACGAGTGAGGGGATTCCAATCCCCAGGTTAACAACCATTCCCGTTTGAATTTCCTCTGCCGCTCTTTTAGCCATTTGATTCCGAATATCTACTGCCATGCCCATTTCCAGTTCACCCCCTTAGATGGAATGATATAATCCACGAACACTCCTTGCGTTATAATCGAATCGGGGTCTAGACTGCCAAGCTGTACAATTTCCTCAACTTCCGCAATTGTGATATCGCCTGCCATCGCAACCAGCGGATTTGTATTACGGGCACTTTTGTCATAAATTAAATTCCCATACGCATCGGCTTTTTTCGCATACACTATCGACACTTCAGCAGTTAATGCCGTTTCAACAAGATATTTCTTATCCGCCAGAGAATAATAGGGTTTACCTTTCACCACCAGTTCATTGTCCATGCCGATATCTGACAAAATGGCTGGCAGCCCAACACCGCCAGCACGGATTCTTTCAGCTAAAATTCCCTGCGGCGAAAACTCAACCTCCAGTTTTCCCTCATGCATGAACTGGCCTGCGAAAGGGTTGGAGCCTATATGAGAAGCAATCACTTTCACTGCCCTTTGCTGACTCACTAATTTCCCTATGCCAATATGCGGGAATCCTGTGTCGTTTCCAATTAAAGTAAGATCACGCACCCCCTTTTCAAGAATGCCATCAATTAATGCCGGAGGAGAACCAACCCCGCCAAAGCCACCAAACATCAATGTCATCCCGTCATGAAAAAATTCCATAACAGCTGCTAAGGTAGTAATTTTTCCGAATGGATTTTCCATTTACCTCACCCCTTCCCATCATTCAGTTGATTTGAAAAATCATTAAATGTCTCTTTTAGTAAATGAACAAGTTCCTCCATTTCTTTTTTACTGATAGTTAGTGGAGGAGAAATAATAATTGAGTCGCCGTTTATTCCATCAATCCCGGCACCAGCCGGGTACACAAGCAGCCCTTTTTCCTTCGCGAGTGCTACAATTCTTTGGGTAATTAAAGCGTTTCTAGGAAATGGGGTCTTTGATACAGCATCTTGGACAAATTCTATTCCAAGTAACAGCCCCTTCCCGCGGACATCACCAATAAACTTGAAGAGAGATTTTAATTTTTCAAGCTGTAATCGTAAATAGGCTCCTTTACCTTCCACCTCATGAATAATATTATTTTGTTCAACATACTTGAGAACGGCCAAGGCCGTCGCACAGGCTTGTGGATTGGCACTTAAGGTATGTCCGCTCATAACCACCTTCGTTCCCGCCAAGATCGGCTCGATGACTTTTTCCGTTGCAATTGCAGCTGCAATCGGCGCATAACCTGCACCCATTCCTTTTCCTAAGGCAACAATATCAGGACTGATCCCCCACTGTTCACAAGCAAGCATTGTGCCCGTCCGGCCACAGCCAGTCATGACTTCGTCAGCGATAAAAAGGATGTCATTTTCCTCACATATTTTCTTAATGACCTTGTAGTAATCTTTTGGTGGGACAATTGCTCCGCCAGCAGCGCCAATGACTGGTTCAGCGATAAAAGCGGCGATTTGCTCCGCTCCGATCCGCTTAATTGCTGTTTCTAACTCATGGGCACATAAATAGCCACAGTTAGCTTCCTTGAGGTTATACGGGCAACGGTAGCAATACGGGGGGTTAATGACTGGGAAATCCTCTAAAAGTGGTACAAATCTTGCTCTCCTGCCAGGATGACCTGACATCGAAAGCGCTCCAAGGGTAATCCCGTGGTAGCTCACCCATCTTGATAACACCTTGGTTTTCGTTTGAACACCCTTTTCCTGCCAATATTGAATCGCCATTTTCATGGCTGTTTCCGTTGCTTCAGAACCACTGTTGACGAAAAAACACCAATTGAGATCTCCGGGTAGCATATTAGCAATTTTTTCAGCTAAACTTTCCGCAGCATCACTCGTAAATTGTGAGCGATACACAAATGAAACCTTTTTTGCTTGTTCATTCATTGCTTCAATAATTTCTGTTACACCGTGGCCAATATTTGCAGTTACAGCACCGGAAGACCCATCTAAATACCTTTTTCCATCCATATCAAACAAATAAATTCCCTTGCCATAATCAATGACAGGGTAGATGTCATCGAGCATTGGTTTTATTAGAAAAGAATGATCCATTGGGAATCACTTCCTTATTAAATTAGGCAGGCCTTATAGAAATTGTATGAATGGTTTATTTGTTTCTTTCATGTTATTTATAAGAAAAAGCGGAAACCAAGTCCGTTACGTTAATACAGTCTTTTACATTTCCTGATGATTCATATAAAATTACATATAGAATACAGAAGGAATGAACCCGATGAGCGCAATCAACAAAATAAAGTTAAAAACAAAAGAGCTTTCAACGATTCAATTAATTGTTATTTTTTATTTATCTGCTTTAGTCATTTCTACGCTTTTATTAAAAATACCTATGGCCCACCGCGAGAATGTTTCACTAAGCTTTATCGATGCTATGTTTACCGCGGCCAGCGCGATAAGCGTAACTGGTTTAAGTGTCATTTCAATTAAGGATACCTTTAGCAACTTCGGAATATTCCTCTTATGCTTAATTCTGCAATTGGGCGGGTTAGGGGTTATGTCCTTAAGTACATTCTTGTGGATTATGCTCGGGAAAAAAGTAGGGTTAAAAGAAAGACAATTAATTATGATTGATCAAAATCAATCAAAATTGGCTGGATTGGTTCAGTTGGCAAAACGAGTTCTCATTATTTTTATTTCGTTTGAATTTGTGGGCGGAATTATCTTAGGAATTCGCTTTTTAAACTATTTCGAAGGTCCATTTTCTGCTTTTAAACATGGATTTTTTGCATCTATCAGCGCTACTACCAATGCAGGATTCGATCTTACAGATGCATCACTCAGTCCATACAGTGCGGATTATTTTGTCCAAACTGTGATAATTTTGTTGATGATTGTTGGTGCCATTGGATTTCCAGTGATGGTTGAGGTTTTGGAATTCTTATTAAACCTGAATAAAAGGAAGAAGTTTCATTTTACCCTATATACGAAGTTAACCACGATAACGTTTGTCCTTCTTACCCTTATCGGTGCTTTATTGATTTACATTTTTGACAGCCAAAACTTTTTTTCTGATAAAAATTGGCATGAATCCTTTTTTTACTCTTTATTTAATTCCGTCACAACTAAAAGTGCGGGATTAGCAACTATGGATATCAATGATTTTACACCGAGCAATCAACTGTTCCTATCGATATTAATGTTCATTGGCGGCTCACCGAGCAGTGCGAGTGGAGGGATACGAACTACCACGTTTGCCATCGTTATTCTAGCCATCATATTTTATGCACAGGGAAAAAGCTCGATAAAAATCTTTAGACGTGAACTGCTAAGTGAGGATGTACTGAAATCATTTATTGTCATCATGACCGGCTCATTTTTATGTTTATTTTCCATTTTAATTTTATCAATAACCGAACATGGCACAGTCCTGGAGGTTATTTTCGAAGTTTCTTCGGCTTTTGGTACCAATGGATTGTCGCTGGGCTTAACCCCAAGACTTACCACCTTTGGACAAATTCTCATCATTATCCTGATGTTTATTGGGAGAGTGGGTATTGTAACCTGTTTACTGATTTTAAGGGGCAAAGGCAGCAAGGAAAAATACAAATATCCGAAGGAAAAAGTAACGATTGGGTAGGCATTAAAAGGAGATATAAAAAAAATAACCCGCAAAAGTTTGCGGTTTATACAAGTACCGTTTCTTGTTTACGGTAACGCAACCAAGAAAGACGAACAATAATTTAAAATAATATATAATCGTTCGTCTTTTGCTTGTGTATCAGAAAGTTGATTAAAATAGAAACGGCTGACTCGTTTGGAGTCAGCCTTTATTTCATCAATTAACAGCACCAGCTAGCCCCGATAATGATCAATAGGATAAATAGGACGACGATTAACGCAAATCCACCGCCGATTCCGCAACCTCCTACTGGATATGCAGGATAACCACAACCTCCTACAGGATATGCAGGGTAACCACAACCACCAGCTCCGTAATACATACACTTCACTCCTCACAAAATTGTATCTTAACACTGTTACTGTATGTAGTAGGTACTTGACCCGCATGTGCATTCGCCTATATTATGAAGTTCAATGATAAAAATTGAAGGTGAAACCATGAAATCTATTTTGAAAAATTTTATTAACGGCATTTTAACAATCGTCCCGATCATCCTCGTAATTTATGTGATTTACAAAACTTTTCTATTCTTGGATGGGTTACTCGGTAACACTCTTAGGCCTTATTTAAAGGATGACTACATTCCCGGGATTGGCTTACTAACTACCATCCTCTTGATTACTGTTTTAGGCTGGTTATCTACGAAATATATCTCGGGAAAAATCATTAAATTGATTGATATTCTTCTAGATAAGATTCCCGTTGTCAAAACAATCTATTCCGTTATTAAAGATACCGTTCAATCCTTTCTAGGCGAGAAAAAATCTTTTTCCAAGGTGGCATTAGTGGTGATTCCGGGAACTGAGATGCGCAGTATGGGGTTTATTACTTCGGAACAATTAGAGGACTTTTATTCTCCTTTAAAAGACCATGTGGCGGTTTATATCCCGCAAACATTCCAAGTAGCCGGATTTACCTTTTTGATTCCAAAAGAGCAAGTAGAAATTATCGACGTTAAACCTGAGGAAGCGATGAAATTTATCCTCTCCGGAGGGATGACTTCAAGTTCCAAACAAAAGGCAAAATAAAAAAGCCCAAAGCGGCTTTTTTATTTTGCCTCGAATAATTTGGTGAATTCTCCGTAGCCTTCCTTTTCGAGTTCATCTTTTGGAATAAACCGTAAGGCGGCAGAGTTGATACAATAACGCAAGCCGGTCGGATCCGGTCCGTCAGGAAAGACATGACCTAAATGGGAATCGGCTGATTTACTTCTTACCTCTGTCCGAGTCATAAAATGACTGAAATCAGCTTTTTCAATCACTTCTTCCGCTTGAATAGGTTTCGTAAAGCTCGGCCAGCCGCAGCCGGCGTCGAACTTATCTAATGAGCTAAACAACGGCTTCCCAGAGACTAAATCCACATAAATCCCCTCTCTTGTTTCATTCCAATATTCATTTCGAAACGGAGGTTCTGTTCCACTGTTTTGTGTGACTTCATACTGTATCGGTGTTAAATCCTTTTTCAGCTGTTCAACATTCTTATTATTCATTATTCTCCCTCCAATGACTTTGAATAAAACCCGCACGACCCGAGCCTACATGATAGGATTCATAATGGCTTCGATTTTTCTTATAGTAGTGCTGATGATAGTCTTCTGCCGGATAGAAGGTCTGTGCCGGCAATATTGGTGTCACAATTGGTCTAGTAAAACGACCGCTTTCCTGTAATGCTTGCTTTGACTGTTCAGCAAGCTTTTTTTGTGTATCATCGTGGTAAAATATAGCCGTTTGGTACGACTGTCCCCGATCATGAAATTGTCCCCCTGGGTCGGTTGGGTCAATTTGCTGCCAAAATAACTCCAAAAGTTTTTCATAAGGAAAAGTCTCCGGATCATAGGTGATTTGCACTGCTTCAAAATGACCGGTGGTATCTGTACATACTTGTTGATAGGTCGGGTTTTCTACCGTCCCCCCTGTGTAGCCGGAAATCACACTTTTAATGCCGGGCTGTTCATCAAATGGTTTTACCATACACCAAAAACAGCCGCCGGCAAACGTTGCAACCTGATTTGTTTTTTCCACGTTCCCACCCCTTTTTTAAGTTATTTACTCTGACTATGAGTATACAGAAACTTCTTGCAAAAATAAAATTTCCAAATTACTTCATTAGAAGTTAGACACCTACCTATTTAAGCTTGAATAAATTATTATGTAATCCATTTGATAGGAGTTGATAAAATGTCCGAGAAAAGAACTCATTCCGATTATCTTCAAAAAGCGGCGATGTATGAATTGTTAGCTCAATTTTATAAATACACATCTCCAAACTTACACATGCAGTATTATTTAAAACATATAAAATACATGAATAAAGCGCTGTACTTCATGAGAACTACTCCCCAACCAGTACAATTAGAAGCGAAGGTCCGTTTCCTTCACACCTCCCCGGATTCCCCGAACATTGATGTCTATATTGATGGGAAACGCACGATAAAGGACTTACCCTTTAAAAATGTAAGTGCTGTTCTGCCTTTAACAGCAGGAAAACATCATATAGACATTTACCCCACGGGAAACATGGTGGACAGTGTCCTAAATAAGAAGATTACCGTTGAACCTGGAAAGTCCTATACACTCGCAGCAATCGACTCTGTTAAGAAAATGCGCCTGTTAGTATTTGAGAATCAACCAAGGGTACCAGTAAACGAATCGAAGGTGCGATTTATTCATTTATCACCCGATACTCCTCCATTTGATATTGCTGTCAAAGATCGTGATGTCGTTTTTCCAAAGGTTTCTTACAAACAGGCAACTGAATATTTAGGGTTAACACCGATGACAGTAAATTTGGAAGCAAGAGAGGCTGACACGAAGACCGTTTTACTGGCGATGCCGAGGGTTCAATTTTTGCCAAATGAAAGCTATACCATTGTCTTATTGGGCATGACAAGTAATGAACCAGAACTCCAATTCATCCAAATTAGAGATTAATAAAGGTGCCTCTAAAAACGAGGCACCTATTTCACTGGAACTAGGATCGTAAATCTAATGTCATCCTTCTTCAAATCAAATTTGTCTGCCTTTATTTTGATATCACTTTTTAATTTCAATTGCTTCATATTGACATAGATAAGTTTATCTTTGGGTCTTATATCGACTCCCTTAGGAATCTTATAATTTTCACTAATAAAATTTAGGACGTATGAAATCGGAAGGTGTAAACTGCCGATCGTCATTGATTTCTGTTTTAAAACCAAATCACCATTTTCAATTGCCTTCGGCTCGAAAGTTAACTTCATACTTAATTCCTCACTGAAGAAAGGTAAGGTACCATAAAGCTCAACCTCTTTCCCCAGAATGATCTGATAATCAATCGGTGAGTCAGCGGCCTCTTCTTTTAAATAATGATTGATGAGTTTATTTAAATCATTCTTATTTGATCTAACATGGAAGGAAACATGTTCACCCATTGGCACATTTAATTTACTCGTTTGCGGACCATTTGACGGGAACATGACCAGTGATAACATAACAATTGTGAACAAAAGGTTGATGCCAAGCAATAGCAGAAAACCAATTTTCCATTTATTTATCATCTAATTCTCCTCTGAATTGACCATGTAGGGCGTTTTGTCCAAATCAGGCAATACTTGTACTTCCAAGGTTTTGTTCAATCTTTCTGCAATCAACTCATAGCCTTTGTCATTGGGATGGAAATTATCTGTAAATAATAAATTTTCGTTGGTATTTAAAAACAGATCTTCTATCGGGACAAAATAGGCAATGGGGTAATTTGCAATTACCGCTTGACCTGTCTTATTCCAATCCGCAACAATCTCATCCAACTCTTTTATTTCTGAAAACCATTTAGAAAAAGGATTATATAACCCCACTAATACAACCTTTGCTTGGGGATTTTCCTGAATGATAGCCTCGATAATTTGCGTTAAATGATTCTGGTAAGATTCTTTTTCAGTGGTAAACGTGGAAAGTTGAAGGTTTTCGATATTGTCCTTGACTACTTTCATAATGTCGTTTCCACCTATCGTAAGAATAACTATATCTGACTTTTGTATCACAGCTTTCATTTCCGGTGTTTTCAATCGTTTTAACAGTTGAGTTGTCCGATTACCTTTTACGCCATAATTATAGAAATCCACTTCTTTTATACCTTTTTCTTTTTCAAGCATGGTTTCTAAATATGGTAAATAACCGCCTTGGTTTGTACTATCACCTATCCCTTGGGTAAGTGAATCTCCTGCTGATAAAACTGTTAATTTGCGGGGGATAAAGTCAGCGGGAACCTGTGCAAATGCCTGTGCTGCTGTTTTCTTTTCAGGATGTAACGCCCATTGATCGTCTTGATTACATGAACATAGGAATAATACCGAGAGAATTAGAAGGGGGAAAAGCTTTTTCATAATAAAATTCACCTGCCTTCTAAATTATTATTATAACACGGCTTGAATCATTCAAAACAATCTGTACGATATCCTATTCCTCCAAAAAAAATAGACCTGTACATAGGTCTATTGCAATGTTTTCATATCTTGAATTATTTCATCAAAGGGAACATCCTTGTACCCATCATAGGACTTTCTAATATGTCCTTCTTGGTCTACTAAATATAGAGAGGTCCCATGAATCACTTGATTACCCTCTTGCGGCTTTTTAACAAGAGCTTTGTAATTTTTCAATGCAAAGTTTTCAATAAACTCCTGGGAATAACCAGTCAAAAAGGTCCAATTTTTAAAATCAACCCCGAATTGCTCAGCATAACGGGTTAAAACCTCCGGGGTATCGACGGTTGGATCGACACTGAAGGAGACAAATTCAACATTCTTTAAGCCTTCATCCTTGACCATCTTTTGTAATTTAGTCAAATTGGATGTCATTGGCGGACACACATCCGCACAACTTGTAAAAATAAAGTCCGAAATCCAAACCTTACCCTTTAAATCCTTTAATCCAAAGGACTTATTGTCTTGATTTGTAGCTGTAAAATCCTTAATTGGCCAGTCTACGGCATTTTCTATCTCCTTTTGTCCACATGCCGCCATTATTAGAGTTGTAAGAACCAGGAGCACTACTAAAAACCGAGCCTTCATATCATCACCTGCAACCTTATTTCTTTTTCATATTGAGAATAGTTTAACAAAGATTTGAAAAAGATGAAAGGAAATGGCTTGGCTTGTTAATCAACAACACCCGTTCGTTCAATCGTATTCTTTACATGGACATCAAAGGTAACATCCTTATACTTGCGGTCCCACTCCTCCTGCGTGATCGGTTTACCCCTTAAGTGGGCTTCGTATTCATTACCAAGACCGATTGGGTCAATTCCTAATTCCTTGAAACGAATTAGTAAACCTTCAATTCTCTTTTTCATGGACGTGTCGAGCTTTTTTTCAAGAAATTTTACTGAAGCTGTTTTACCTAAATCTAAGGCCTCGGTCATTTCTAGTACCCTTGAATCTAAGTCTACATCCACTCTAAAACGGAGGTTTTTTTTATCGACTAATTCAATTTTAGTCCTACTCTGAATATTATCAATGCTGACATATATCTTACTGTATATTGGCTTTTTAGTGTAATTTTCATTTTTTATCATGATTTTTTTTAATTGATCAGTCGTATACCCCATTTCTTTTGTACCAGCTTTATATTTATCAATTAATATTTTCAAATAAAAAAGATCCCCATGCTTTAATTCATCAACTAAATGATCACCTTTAAAAAGACCCACCCCAGCGATAATAACATCATTCTTTTTTACTTTAAGGATAGGAAGAACTGGGTCCTTACCAATATCATAATAATTATGGTTAAACTCATGCAGGGTCGGGGAGATAATTTGTTCACCCTCCACATTTTGTTTAATTAAATTATACATATATGTACCAAGGTTTAGTCTCCCTTTATTATTCGTTTCTATTTCCAAAATTTCTGAAGCGGTTTTATCCGCAACCGTTAAATAGACCATATTTCCAATGCTGGCATCACGGTTCAATGAGTCGACAAGCTGGATAATTCCCTTTTTAGCAAGCTCTCTACTATATACAACCGAACGGAGCTGTCCTGTAACGAGTTTTTGGTTTGATTGAAGATTTGATTGTTGTCTTAAACCTTTGCTTGTTTTTGCGAAAGAAGTGATCATTTTTGTGGCAGATTTGGTCATCGGATCAAATTTTTGAACGACTGCTGTTCCTTTGATTTGATTTTCCCCTTCCATGTCATATCCTGTTGTTGTAATTAGTCCTAATTTTTCAAGAGGCTTTTGTTGAACACAACCAGCACTGATAACCATCGTCATTGAACAAACGGACAAAAGAAATAGATTGCTTTTATGAAACTTCCGCACTTGCTTTCTTCCTCCTTAGGAACCATTTCTTAACCAAAACGAGCACTGAAAGGAGTACAGGATAACAAAAAGCAGAGAAAAAGCCTAGTTTCGCAACAAAATCAGTCACTTCATTCATTTGATACCTTGCTTTGATAAAGAATGAACCCACAAAAACAAGGAGGCCAAGGACCCATATCCCATGATTTTGTTTCCAATTTATAATCCGTTTAAATCCCTTCGATGCAGCCCATAAATAACAGCACATGTTTGGCATGATCACTAACATCCAAAAAGAAACGCCAATAAATTCAAAACGTTCTAAGTTTGGTAGCCTAACGATTTTATACATTGAAAAAACTGGCCAAATAGTACGAGCCAACCCATTTTCAGCAAAGAATGTAATGGAAATCATTGTAATCAACGTAAAAAGAATGGTTGTATATAAATTCCCTAATTGCGAGTACAGGAAAACCTTTTTTTTCTCTTTCACATATGGATATAAGAACATAAGTAGTTCAAAGCCCATTAACGAAAGGGATGTTTTATATACACCATTCACAATATGCTTCAAATCTGTATTTAAAAGAGGAAGCAAATTCTTAGGGTCTGCATACTGCATTGGCACGATTAGGACAAAGATCAACCAGATAGTCCCTATAACAGAGAAAAAAGCAACTCCGACAATGATACGAATTCCGCCATTAACGGCATAGATTGTTAAAAGAATTAGTGGAATAGCAATTTGCCATGTTGGTAAATCTGGAAAAATCCATACTTGGACAATTTCAATATAGTTCATCAGAATAACAAAAAAACTTATAGTCATATAGAGCATATAAAATATATTCATGGCATTTCCAAGCCATTTTCCTAAAACATCTACCTGAATTCCATATAAATCAGCACTATCATATTTTTTCAGCATTAAAACCATCATCGCTAAAACAACAGCTGATAAGCCTCCACCGAGAAAGACAGATATCCAAGCATCATGTTTTGCCGCCATGTATACGATCCTCGGCAATCCAACAATTCCTACGCCAGTTTGCGTAGCATTAATAAAAAACAGGACCAGGAATGCATTAACCAATAATCCTTCCTTTGGATACAAATTCACTTTCATCCTGACCGCTCCTATTCATCTACATCCTTTTTTTCACGACCTTTTTGTTTTGGAAAACGTTCGTTGTCAACCGGACGGTTCGTTAATGGCCTATAAGATAAAAATTGAGCCGGAAATTTGAGAAGACTGTATCCTAAGTCCTTCCACCTGAAGGGATAGACAGGCATAAGGTAGGGTCTCCCTATTGTGGTTAATTTCAATAGATGAATGAGAATAAAACAAAATGAATACATAATACCTATTCCCCCCCATAAACCTGCTAAAACGATAATTGGAAAACGAATCATACGAATAGCGGTACCCATTATATAACTGGGTGAAGTAAAGGAGCCGAGGGCACTTAGTGCGATAATGATAATTAAGATATTACTTGTAAAACCCGCCTGCACAGCGGCCTGACCGATAACAATACCACCAACAATACCCATTGTTTGACCTACTTTTGTTGGCAGTCTTGCTCCAGCTTCTCTTAAAAGCTCGATGACAAATTCTAAGAGAAGGGCTTCAAGGACTGGAGGGAAAGGCACATTTGCCCTGGATTGTCCCAGCGAAATAAGCAATGCTGAAGGGATGATTTCATAATGATAAGTCAATACAGCCACATAGGCAGGAGTCAATAATACCGATAGAAAAATTGAAATAATTCGCAGCATCCTTAAGAAAAAACCCATATTCCAACGCATATAGACATCTTCGGTTGATTCAAAAAAACTAAGAAATGGTGTTGGACCATAAATTGCAGACGGAGAACGGTCCATCAATACGGCAACTCTCCCCCTCATTAATGAAAGGGTGACTCGGTCCGGTAGTTCTGTTGACATAATTTGTGGGAAAATCGTCCAACTATTATCCTCTATCAATTGGCCAAGCACCGTTGTATCCGGTATATAATCGTAATCTAACTCCGAGATTCTTTGCCGAAAGGTATTCACATTGTCTTCATCCGCAATATCCTTAACGTAGACAAGTTTTCCAGGTGTTTTTACCCTTTTCCCGACGGTAATATCTTCCATACATAATTGTGGATCCTTCAAATTACTCCTGATAATATTTAGATTGCCTATTAGAGATTCTGTAAAAGAGATCTTTGGACCATACACGAGCGACTCGGTTTCAGCCTTTTCAAGCGATCTTTCAACGGTTGTACCGACATTAGCAAGTATCCCGAACGGTTCACCATCGACATAAATGTATGCTTTTCCTTCTATTAAGGAAGCAACAACTTCTTTTAATTGATTGGCTGCCGAAATTTCTGCAATTGGTAAAATTTGCGCAAGACTCTCCGTAGTCCATTCTTCTTGTGTATTTTGCTGAACCGGTAACAATAAAAATTCATCAAAGCTTGTTTTATCAATCAGACTGCTTAAAAAGCAAAAAACGATTTTCTTCCCGTTCTTTTTTAAGGTCCGAAAATTCAGGTCTGAACAATCGCCTATCACTGCCTGTAATTCTGATTTAAGATCGTCCACATTTAAACTATGCGGCTTCTTATCCTTATCCTCTGACTGTTTATTACCTGTCTTCCGCTTAAACATTGGCAACACCTTAATTGTTTAATTTTTTTTATCATTACCAATAAAACTAATTTTAACCAAGCGATAACAAAAGGGCGCCAGATGCCATGTGAATTTTTCACATGGTGCCTGACACCCTTTAATAGAAAATTTTTTATTCAAAATAATACATTAAGGCGATTGTACCTGGCCCTGTATGTGTGCTAATCGTCGGCCCCGTGTAATCAATCGAAATATCTTTATATCCGGTTAAGTCAGTAATTGCCGCTTTTAGTTTAGCGGATAGTTCGTATGCTTCCGCATGAACAATGCCAGCTCCTAAGATGGTTTTCCCTTTAACATCCTCTGCAAATTGCTTGGCCAAAAATTTAACCACCTGTGAATGACTGCGGACCTTAGCGACGGGATTGTATTCTGCCCCTTCAAGTGACGCAATCGGTTTGATATTTAATAACGAGCCAATAAAGGCCTTTCCCTTACCAATCCGTCCACCCTTCACCATGTTCTCTAGCGTATCTATCATAATAAAGAGCTTAGTATGTTCTCTTACCTTTTCAAGGCGGGAGAGGATTTCCTCCATACTTTTACCCTGTTTCGCCATTTTAGCTGCTTCCCTAACCTGGAACTGGAGTGCCAACGAGATAAACATCGAGTCAATAACAGTCACTTTCGTATTCGTCATTTGGGCAGCACTCTCAGCAGACCGGACCGTCCCGCTCATTTTGCCTGTCATATGGATGGATAAAACCTCATAGCCTTCTTCCCCAAGCCTGTCATAAACTTCAAGAAAGGTCCCTGTAGAAGGTTGGGAGCTTTTCGGCAATTCTCCTAAGTTTTTCATTGTTTCTATAAATTCTGCAGGCTGTAGTTCTACTCTATCTAAATAGGTTTCTCCATTTATCGTTACGGACAATGGAACAACTATTATACCAAGTTGTTCTGCCATTTCTAATGGCATGTCCATTGTTGAATCGGTTACAATTTTAATTTTGCTCATAACAAATCACTTCCCTACCAGTACTGCTTTGTATTATACAGTTAACTACTATTGAAGGGAATAACATCCATCACTTTTCATGTTTTTTCTAAGAAAAGCGCAAGCGCCCTGTTCAGCGGCGTATGGCCTGGAGCGCTCCAACTGAGATAAAGGAAACACGAAGAGCCGAAGGAGATTCGATGTTGACTTATCGTAGGGCGGAGAGCGAAGGACACTAGCCGCTAGGGCGCTGGAGCTGGACAATTTTCAAAGTCGAAATTTATACATTCTTATCTTCTAAAATAGGCTCGTTGATTTCCGCTCCAGGTGCTTCGCTTTCCGCGGGCGGTGCCGGGGAGCCTCGTCGGCGCTGAAGCGCCTGCGGGGTCTCCCCTGCCCCGTACTCCCGCAGGACATTGAATAAGCATCGTAGAATCAACACTGCACGAAGGAAATGCGATAGCATTTTCGAGGATCTCGCACCTTCCGCTCCAATCAACCTAGTGCCAAATTCAACAAGTAACTTTAACATATATAAAATAAAAGAGCACCGCTGAGGTATTCCCCAGCGGTGCTCGAATGGCATTATGCGTTATTCTTTAATTCTCCAATCTTAAACAATTGTTCATAATCAGGCCACTTCATGACCTTTTTCAAATAATCTTTAAAGGAATAGCTTTTTTTCAAGCTTTTTTCCATGTAGAGTGACGTTACAAACGTCTGTAAACGGACTTGGATTATAAATTTATAAGTGCTATCTTCCACCAATACAGGAATATCTATAACTTTAAGCTTCTGTCCAACAACATTTTTGAACTCTAGGCTTTTGAATAACAAAATATCAATCCTCTTTTTCACCCGTTTGTGTATATTATACACCTTTTTGACATCGAAAATTGTCTAATTATGCCTAGATAAAAATATTTATGAATTATGTAATTGTCAATATTTCTTAAATAGAATAGAGTAGGCGCATGAAAAATTCATGCGCCTCTCACAGATCCGTACGTGCGGGTCATCGCATACGGCTCCTCCACGTTTATCCCCGCTGGGGATGTAGCTCATTGTAAATGTCTAAAAGAAAAACAAGTTTGATTTCACGAAACCTTTCATTAGGAATCGCATAATGTACATGTTGGGTCATCGAATTTCTCCATCTAGTCATTGAAAAATGAGGAAGTTCACCCTCCCAATTCCTTTTTCGAAGCTCCTTGTGGAGCTTTCTTATTTTTCTCCAGCTTCTTAATTGAATCATCCTAAGCCTTCTTCGAATCCATGAATCCAATTGTTGAAACAGTTTCTTTGAAAATCCAATGCCAAAGTATCTTCCCCATCCTCTGATAATGGGGTTCAATCGGTGTTTAATGAATTCCTCCAAACCCACTGTTTGGTTTCTTTTCGTTACCATTTTGATCCTTTCCTTGAATTTCTTTACTGCCTTATCTGATGGCTAGTGGAAATATCCTTTTTTGAAAATGTATCCTAAAAAGATAAACGGTTCTTCATAATTGTCCACTATCTTAGTTTTATCAGGGTGTATTTTCAAGCCTAACCCTTCTTCTAAAAGCTTTTCTACCGTTCTTAGTACTCTTTCCGCACCTTTTCGAGATTTGCAGCAAATAACAAAATCATCCGCAAACCTTGTAATACGATGACCTCTTTCTGTCATCATTTCGTCAAGTGGATGTAGATAGATGTTCGCTAACAGTGGACTAATTACGCCGCCCTGTGGACTCCCCTTTTCATTCTGATAGAATACACCATTTTCAAGGATTCCAGACCTTAGGAACTGTACAATTAGTGCTAGAACACTTCCATCCACAACTTCCTCTTTGATTAATTCAAGGAGTTTGTCATGGGGGATAGTATCAAAGTACGTTTTTATATCGGCGTCTATTACAAAGGTATATCCTTCCCCTAAATCCTTCCGGATTTTATCTATCGCCATATGTGCACTTCGGTTCGGACGAAATCCAAAACTACAATCCAAGAATTTCTGTTCAAAGATAGGTTCAAGTATTCTTTTAGTTGCGGCTTGGACGATTCGGTCTACTACTGTTGGAATTCCTAATGGGCGTTTCGAACCATCAGCTTTTGGAATAAAAACTCTTCTGACTGGTTTTGCACGATATGTTTTCATACGCATAGATTCTTGGAGCACTCTTAAGTTATGTTCCAATTCTATTTCATAATCTTTAATCGATACTTTATCCACACCATGTGCCCCACGATTTTTCTTTACGTCATAGAAAGCTTGTTCCAAGTTTTGATAATCCCATAATTTATCCATTAGGCTGTACCACTTGCGTTTCTTTTTAGAATTCCCCACTACACGTAAGCTTCGTTTTCCTATTGATCCATGCAAGTATTCGTTTCCTTTCCTAACACATTGTCAGCTGTATAGTTGATTCAATAACTGATTAGCATTAGTACTACGCCCTAAACAACCTACTTTCTTTCGGTCTCGATTCTTTGGCTATCTGCCTCATCGACTTCTGTTTAGTACATGACGAGTAAATAAGTTCGTTTTGCTTTTCTTCCATGGACAGACGGGCTTCGCATCAGTTCACTGCCTTTTGGGTCAATGTCTGCCTTACCAATTTCATGATAAGTCACTTGTCTTTGCGGCATTTCCGACAAGTTTATTCACTACTATCCCCTGCTCTGACTTCTCACCTTCCATAGTCAATTTCTTGTCCATCGCGGCTTTGAAAAGATTTACCACCTACGGTGGAGAAGATGAGATCTCCTTGGGTCACGTCATCGCCTTTCACTCGAAGCCAGTCCTCATAACTAATAAGATACAGAGTGGTATTGGACATCCCCATTTTTGGCAAGGTTATCCCATCTTACCAGCCAACCTAGTTTCAGCCACCTGTTCCGAGTTTTGCCTTCAGGTCCTCCGCACGAAATCTCACGATACTCGCACTACCTGTCAACTATCCATTTCCGCCACAACGGCATGTTAGGGACTTTCACCCATTAGAGCGAAGCGCTGCCAAGCGCACCAAAAAACAGGACATGTGGGTGGCCTGTTTTCCTAGTCGTATGATTTAAAAATATATGGACTTACTTGGGGCCATGATTGCTTGTTATGCTGCGAGTAACGGTTGTGGATTAGGAATAATTGAGGTTTCTTGTGGCGACGTGTTTCAGCAGTTTGTAACTTGGCTTTGGTGAGGTTGTTGTTGCAAGTTGGACAGATCCATATTCCGGAGTCGATGCTGCTAAAGGATGGCTTGTTGCAGTTTGGGCAGAGTTTTTTGTACATTGGGAACAACTCCAATCATTAATTCGAGGATTTTTACTATTCTATCTTCAAAAAGCTGGTATGTATCATAAATTCAAATTGGACCTTGATTTTGGAATTCACCTAATCAAGGTCATATTAGGATTCCTTTTCTATCTTTCTTCTTTTAAGGAAGAATTGAAGTGTTGAACCAGTTAAAACAAAAACCACTCCTGCTACTAGTATATTAAACATATTTGTTCCTGTTTCTGGAAGTTTCGGGCCATCAACGGGGATTGTACCACCTAAAGTGCCCTCTACATACAATTTGATTTGGAAATCTGTGCTTAGCCCTTGAAACTCATTTCCAAGTTCCATTGGAACTTTAATATAAAATAGTAAACTGTCATTTTCCTTACTTTTCAATAACCTAGGCGACAGTTTGTTAAATTCAAATAATTTCCCGATATATATAACTTCGTTTTTGTCTTTAATAGTTAAATCTAGTTTGTCATAGAAAATTTCTGACCCAGAAAGGAACTTACTGGATGCAAGATAGTTAAAGTCTTGATTTCCATTATTTTTAATAATTAAATTACGAGAAACAGAATCTCCTGGTTTAATATTTGATAAATCAAAGAGCACTTTACCTGGGGATGTTGATAAATCAATTTCCTCATTAGTATTGGTCTCTCCATATGTCCGTAATGGATTAAGGACCAAGAAAGTTATTAAAAGTAGGAGTATTATTTTCCTCATAAAATACCTCTCTAACTATAAATAAATAAACATTATAGAAAAGGTGGTTAGACCACCTTTTCTATAATTTTCAAGAATATTATTTACCAGGAGTAACCTCGGTTACTGCATTATTTACAGTTCCAGTACCTTTAGTTATTGGAGTAGGCATCGTTGTACCATCGGCAGATCCTTGGACTTCATTGTTTACTGCACCGTTAGCGTTAGGTGTATCTACATGTACACCATCCCATTGAGTTGCTTCTAAGTTAAAGAAGAAGTCAATTTTGTCACCTTGGTATTTATTTTGAACATATTCATTGTTATTGTCTTTAGTTGGATCATTTTTAAATGTAATTTGGATAAATACATTATCTGAATCTGTTGGAACTACTGGAATCCCTCTGTACCCTTCACGGCCAGCAGCTACAGTTAATGGAGCCAAGTTAATTTTATTTCCTGCTCCTAGATATTCAGGCTTAACTTTAGCAACATAAGATCCATCAACAAGGTCCGCCAAAGTAATAGGATTTGCAGGGTTTAACGTTACTTTTGCACGTGGTTCAAAAGTTGGAGCAGGGTTTTCTGAATCAACTTGCATAAAATCAACTACAAATTGAGAAAGATATTCTGCCTGTGTAGAAGTTAATGTTCCATCAACAAAATTATTAGCAGTAGTGTTTAATAAAACTTCTTTAATTGCAATTGAACCTGCATTATTCAATTTAAAAATTCTTTGTACACTATCACCAGGTTTCATGTTACTTAAATCAAAGTTAATTGGTTTCGAATTATCAGTTTTACCTACTTCTAAGTTTAATGTACCTGAAGCAAAATGGTTATTGATTGTTGCTGTGTCGTTAAATGCTGCCCATGTTCCTCCACCAATTAATGATAAACCTAGTGCTGCAGAAGCTACACCCATACCTAATTTTCTTTTAATTGTCATTTTTTCTTCCTCCTGTTTTCTCCCTCATTTTTTGAGGTATGTAATTTTTATATTGAATCCCTACGTCTCCATAAGGAATGCAACCAAAATTTAAGCAGTTTTTTCACTTTCTTTTTTAGGTTTATCTAGTTCTTTTAACGCTTTTAAGATTGTAATTACTGAGTAAAACAGTAAGAGTACTCCAGGTGTAATTAGTAAAGCTGCCATCCCTTTACTGGATTTTGCAAAATCTATTAAATATCCCAGAAGCGGAATAGTGAACCCAGTATATTTTGCAACTACATTTTGTGACATTATAGGATTAACATCAGCGTCCTCATTGTTATCACCTTTTGTTTGATACAACACTTGATCGCCCTGTTTAATTACTTTTATTATTCTATGAGTTACTATTTTTTGATCCTGCTCCATAAAAGTAACAATGTCTTTTTCTTTTAAATTTGTTGTGTCACTAATTGGCTTTACAGCAATAATTGAACCTGTTTTAAATGTAGGCTCCATTGAACCGGATAACACTGTTTTTAATTGGTAGCCTAAGAATGATGGTTCACCACCTGAAGCTTTTGATGAAACTACTACAAAAGTCATAAAGATTAGTAGTAAGAATAGAATCACTGTAATTAAATTGCTGGTAACCTTCCAAACTTTCTTTGTTTTCATTTTCATCACTCCTATTACTTAAAACTATTATTAATTAATTTTTTATACCCGTTTTTGAGACTGTAATTTTCATACCAATCGATTCATTGTTTTCCTTATCCATTGTCTTGATCCAATAATTAACTTCCTTGTTTTCACCTTTTACTTTTACCTCGATTTTTCCATCAGTAATATTTTTAAATTTAGGCTTATCGTCTCCATCTTCATAAACATTTACAGACTTAAAGTTTGATACAGTTGGATTGACCCATGTAATAATAAAAATTCCAGTTTTTCCTTCCTCAGCATTTTCCCATTTCAAATTAGTAACTTCGCTTAATGGCTGATTAGTATCAGAAGGAAATTCAATATCATCAACACCATCATTAGAAGGAGGTGTTGTGCTTCCTGAATCTTCTAATTTTTTACAGTTTGAAACAGTTATTATGTTGTCGCTCCAAATGTAGTTATATCCATTTTTATCAGGTTGATTATTCCCAGGATGACCTTGAGGTCTTCGTACAGAAAATCTATATTTGCCATTTTCCGATACAGTTGCAGTTATTTGTCCAGTTGCTCCACTATAAAGTTTTTGTACAGCACCAGTTGCTTCATGATTACTTGTTGGTTTCTCATTCCCACTTGTTACTTTATATAAATAAAACCTCCATGTAGATGTTGTATTTGCCCTATCACCTGCATTTTTAATAGTTGTATAAATTTTACAACCCTCATCCCAGGCTTTACTGCCGGCAAAACTTAGTGAACTTTTATCCCACTCATCATTATCAGGTGTCTCAGGTTGAGTATCCCATTTGGTATGTAGGGAATTCTTAATAACTTCTATATCATTAAATGCTGCACCCGTATCAGATGTCAGATACGTACTTGTTAGGATCAGGAGATACCAAATTGCAACAAGCTGCGCTGCAATTATCAGCCTTTTCCCTTTTTTCCTAAATTTGCTTTTGCGAGTATTTCTTATGGTTCTCCCTCCCTCATTCGTTCTATAAAATGAATTTAACTTTCTATGTAGAGTAAGAACGAAGTTGGTGACCTTGTTTTTCATGTTCATCAACTTCCTTAAAAAACAACTTTGTTCTTTATTACGAACTTATATATCGAGTATATGCCAAAATAATAAGCTTGGAAAACCTCAAAAATAGGCATATTTTCTTAATAAAGAACGTTTTAATTAATTTTCCTCAAGGTTCCTCTTGTTTTCTCATTATTTCGTATTTTATAAGAAATGATTTGTTATTTATAATATACTTTGTAGTGGATTTGTTTGTTCTATATTAGGAGATGAAGGTGATATGATCGGTCAAAGAATTAAACAGTTGAGACAACAAAAGGGGTATTCAATTGCGGAATTGGGGAGGTTGGCTGATGTATCAAAATCCTATTTAAGTCAGCTGGAACGTGGCTTACAGACGAATCCATCGCTTCAGTTTTTAGTTAAAGTCGCTGCACCTTTGGATACTAGCATTAAATACCTGCTAGAAGAATCTAAACAAGAGAAACACGAAGAAAGCGAACTGGATGAGGAATGGAAAATTTTGATTAGGCAGGCGATTGAGGCTGGTTTGAAGAAAGAAGATTTTCAAGAGTATCAAAATTACGTAAAATTCCAGTCTTGGATGAAAGAACAGAATAAAAGCTAAAGCTTAGCCCCCATTCTTTAACGAATGAGGGCTTATTTTTTAACATATTCTAGGAAACATCGTTCCTGATAATCTAGTTAATAACCGTTTCGAACCAAGTGGTGTTTCTAATAGCAACTGGCCTTTTTCTTTTCCAACAATTGAACCGATTACCACAGCGTCCTTGCCTTCAGGGTATTCACGCAATATATCTAACACCTTTTCCTTTTCCTGCTGGGCAACGATAATGATTGCTTTACCCTCGTTAGCTAAATACAGAGGGTCAAATCCTAATAGATCACAAACACCATGTACCTCTTCCTTAACAGGCAGGTCGAGTTCGTTAATTTTCATTGTAACTCGAAAGTCTTCAGCGATTTCAACAAGTGTCGTTGCCAACCCGCCTCTGGTCGGGTCACGCATAATCCGAACACCATTTGTATAATCCAAAACTTCAGCAAGCATTCGATTCAGTGAAGCACAATCACTGTTAATCGGAACCGTGATGCCTAACTCACCCCTGGCTCCAAGAACCGCAACCCCATGATCCCCAATGGTACCTGACACCAGAATAGCGTCCCCTTCTTCAAACTCAAGGCTGCAGCCTTTATTCAGTTCATAGATGCCAATTCCTGTCGTGTTAATGTAGACTCCATCGGCACTGCCGCGTTCGACTACTTTTGTGTCACCGGCAATGATGGAAACACCGGTTTTCTTTGCTTCGTTCGCCATATCGTGCACAATCTTTTTCAAATCAGAGATTGGGAAACCTTCTTCAATCACAAAACCACAGGTTAAATAGACAGGTTTCGCCCCACTTACTGCGAGATCATTGATGGTGCCTGCGACGGCTAATTTACCAATCGATCCACCTGGAAAAAAAATCGGTTTAATTACAAAGGAATCCGTAGTAACAGCAATCCGACCAACAGGGATATCGACGGAGGCCGCATCAAACAAGGCGGAATCCCCGTCCCCAAATGATTCTATAAACACATCCTTGATTAAGCGATGGCTTAGTTCCCCGCCATCACCGTGTGCCAAGCTGATATATTTCTCCATTAGAAACTCTCCCTCATGTATTGATAATAGGCTGCACAGCTGCCTTCCGCCGATACCATACAAGGTCCCACTGGGTTCATTGGGTGACAGGCTTTACCAAACAGCGGACATTCATCTGGAGAAATCAAGCCACGGATGACCTCACCACAGCGGCACTTCGTTTTTCTTGGCTCCCCGACTTCCACGGTAAACCGTTTTTTCGCATTATATCGATTGAATTCTGGTTTGAGGTCTAATCCACTCTGTGGAATCACACCAATGCCGCGCCAAGCCTCATCACATTTGGTTAAATATTTTTCCATCCATTGGTGAATCACTTGATTCCCCGTTTTACTGACAATCGCTGGATGGTTATTAACAATTGCAGCATGGCCTGTTAGTGCTAACTCAATTGACTTGTATATGCCCATTAGTAATTCAGCTGTTTCAAAGCCTGTAATCACACCAGAAATATGATATTCATCGACTAAATACTGATAAGAATCCTCGCCTAAAACAATCGACACATGACCAGGAAGCAAGAAGCCGTCCAAATTCACTTCCCCTGCATCTAATAAATAACGAAGTACAGGTTCCACCAGTTTTGTCGTCATCCATATCGAAAAGTTATTAATTCCGCGTTTTTCCGCTTCCCCAACCATCAGTGTCAAGATTGGAATAGTTGTTTCAAAACCAATCCCAAGAAAGATTACTTCCTTATCAGGATTCTCCTCGGCAACCTTTACTGCGTCAACCGGTGCGTACAAGACACGGATATCCTTCCCGGCAATCTTTGAATCCAGTAAAGTTTTGTTCGATCCCGGGACCTTCATCATATCGCCAAACGTACAGATAATCCGGTTTTCTTCCTCAGCAAGAGCAATCATGGCGTCGATCGAACGTTGGTCTGTCACGCAGACAGGGCAGCCCGGCCCTGAAATCAAGTTGACATCGTCCTTTAAGCATTGCTTCACGCCAGTTCGAGCCAGCGCCATCGTGTGTGAGCCACACACCTCCATGAGGGCTGGCTTCCGGCCAAATTTCTCCTGAAATTCTTTTGCTTTTTCGATAACGGCCTCCACTAGGGGTTTACAAATTTCGGGGTTATTAGACAGTTTCAGAATTTCGAGCATTGACCAGCTTCCTCCATTCTTCGACGCTCTGTTTCGCATAGGTTTCATCGACAATACTCATTGCCTGACCGGCATGGACAATCACGTAATCACCAAACTCGACCTCAGGAACAAAGATAATTCCCACCGTCGTTTGTGAACCCATCACATCGACGACCGCACTGTATTCCATCTTTTTGACTACTTTTGCAGGTACTCCAACACACATTTGTTAGCACTCCTTTTTGCTGCGGCAACCACTAATTGCCCGTATGATAATCCCCCATCATTACAAGGAACATTTTCCGGTACATAGACATTAAAATCCCTTTGCAATAATTCTGCTCTGATTCTCTTTCTTAAATAGCGGTTATGAAAACTGCCACCTGATAAAACAACGTTCTTGTTTGCCTTAGGTTTTTTCTTTTCTAATCTCACCATTACGGCAACAATTGCCTGTACAATGGTTTCATGGAAACGCCCACTGATTGTGGGGATATCCTTACCGGCAAGAACATCCATGCTTATTTCTTTTATCATCTTGGAAAAATCAATTGTAAAACCATTGGTATCCTCTAAATTAAATGGATATGGCTGATAAATTAACTGTTCGTTTGCGAGTTCGGCTAATTGAATCGCCGCTTCTCCGTCATAGCTAGACACTTTTGTTATACCGCAGATTGCACTAACAGCATCAAACAATCTGCCGCAAGTCCCGGCATAAACCGTATTCAAATTTCTCTCAATCATCATTTTTAAAATATTAATCTCTAAAGATTTATCTGTAAAAATCGCTATTGCAAGGTCTAACCCTTCGTCCCCATGAAGGGCGATCAGCATGGCAGCTGCATTTCGCCACGGCTCGCGAATACATTTTTCACTTCCAGGAAGAGGAGTATAGTGTAAATGGGCCATGCGTTCAAACCCAGCGGCATCTCCATAGAAGATTTCAAATCCCCAGATTTTGCCGTCAAGTCCATACCCCGTTCCATCTAAAATGATGCCATAGGTCTGACCAGAAAGCTGATGTTCAGCGATGCATGCGGCCATATGGGCATGATGATGCTGAACTTCGATTACCTCAGGAAAATTATATTCTTTGACTAACTTCTGAACTTGATAGTCTGGATGGGTATCAATCACAGCTGTCTCTTTGGGAATGTCAATCCATGTCAACAGATGCATTAATTCATGCTGATAATGGTCAATCGTTTCGATATTCTCCAAATCACCAATATGGGGACCGACAAAAATTTGCTCATTTCGTCCAATCGTAAACGTTGTTTTTTGCTGACCACCAAAGGCAACTATACCTGTTACATCACTAGTTGTCGTAAACGGGTCGGGGACATAGCCCCTTGACCTTCTGAAGAAATCAACTTCCCCATCATTTAGTTGAACTACCGAATCATCAACCGGATGAAGGATCTCGCGGTTATGCATCAAAAAATAATCAGCAATGCCCTCTAGGTAGCGAGTAGCCTCATCGTCTTTGAATACAATTGGCAAACCGGAAGGATTAGCACTGGTAATCACAAGGCATGATAACTCCGGGTCAGCCAATAGTAAATGATGATGCGGTGTATAGGGAAGCATGGCACCAATTGTCCCCATATCAGGTGCCACACTTGGTGCCAACTCATACTTGCAACTCTTCTTCAGCACTACTATCGGTGCTTCAGGACTCCGCAACAGCTCAGATTCTGCATTATCTACTTCCGCAAGCTGCACCATCGCTGAAATCGAAGCAGCCATGACGGCAAGCGGCCGCATCGGCCGTTTTTTTCGTCTCCGCAATTCGACTACAGCCCGCTCATTTCGAGCATCGCAGCACAAGTGGTAGCCACCTAGCCCCTTAATTGCGATAATGTTTCCTTCTTTTAATAGTTTGATTGCTTCGATTAGCGGATTCTCAGAATCTATCTCTTCTCCATGATTCCCTAACAACCGCAGCTTTGGTCCACATTTTGGGCAGGCAATCGGCTGGGCGTGGTGGCGCCTGTTCGTTGGATCCTCATATTCCCTCCGGCAATCCTCGCACATCGGAAATTCCTTCATTGATGTGTAGGGCCGGTCGTATGGTAATTCCTCTATAATCGTGTAGCGCGGACCACACTGAGTACAATTGATAAACGGGTATTGATAGCGAAAATCCTCGGGATCATTCATTTCATTTAAGCAATCTTCACAAACCGCCGAATCAATTGGGATTACAAGCATGGATGTCCCGCTCCGCTCACTTGCAATAATCATAAAGTCTTCTGCGTTCTCCGGTTCGGTCCCATTAACAACTAATTCATTGATCTTTGACAATCTCGGTGCCTTGTTTTTCAAGTCTGCTAGAAATAACTGAATAGCCGCAGACTCTCCTTCAAGATGAATTTTGACTCCATCCATATTGTTCTGAACGGTACCGTTGAGATGATATTTATCAGCTAGTTGAAAGACAAACGGCCGGAAGCCAACGCCTTGCACCCTGCCCTGAACAGCAACCTTTACTGCCGTACGCATCGTACATAGGCCCCTTCAATCCAGGAGAACCATTCATGCAGCCCTTCCTGTGTTCGAGCGGAAAGGGGGAATAATGTAGATTCCGGATTGATTTCCGATAAGTCTTTTCGCGCTTCTTCGACACTAAAATCAAGGTATGGAAGTAAATCGATTTTATTCAACAAGACGAGTTCCGTCCGCATGAACATTTGCGGATATTTAGGGATTTTATCATTTCCTTCTGGAACACTGAGAACGGCCACTTTATGATGCTGTCCTAGGTCATAGCCAGAGGGACAGACAAGATTGCCGACATTTTCAATAAACAATAAATCGATTTCATCTAGATCCAATTCTCCTAGGGTAGCAGCAATCATTCTGGCATCAAGATGGCAGCCGCCATGGGTATTTATTTGAACGGCTCTTGCACCCATTGCCCGAATCCTGTCTGCATCTCTTTCCGTCGCCAAATCGCCCTCGATAACAGCAATACGATATTTTTTTGCTAATGCCCTTACTGTTTCTTCCAGCAAAGTCGTCTTGCCTGCACCAGGAGAACTCATTATATTAACGACCAAAGTTTTCGTACTTTCAAAGAGCTCCCGATTAAAATCAGCGGCCTTGTTGTTATTGGTTAATACGTCTGTTCTTAATGTTACCTTCATTTTTCAAGACTCCCTTCGTATGACAAAACCTGAAATGTTTCTCCTGTTAGGACTTTCCCAGATGGGACGTTACAGTTTGGACATAAGGCGATTTTTTGTTCTGGTCTGTATTTTTCACCACATAAAATACATTCTGCTTCTGCTACTTCCAAATGAATGACTAATTGCGCTTGTTTTGTAAACAGATGCGAATTTTGCTCACGAAAAATATCGAACGCCATGCGAAGCGCATCCGGCATGGCATTGGCAATTTCCCCGACGATTAATTCTACTTTTTCAATCTTGCACAATCCTTTTTCGGCTGCGTCTTCATGGACCAACTGGAGGATATCTCCCATTAACGCCATTTCATGCATGCTTTTCACCCTGTTTCCTCTGTTTCTGAAAACCGATTAAACATGTGTCATCTTTGATCTTTATCGGGTAAGATTCAAGCTGTAGATCACCTGTATGGGTTTTAAAATTGTATTCTTTTTGACAATTCAAACATTTCCCCGTTGAGTATAGTGTTGTAACAATAATAATATTCGAACATACAGGACACACTCCGTCCATTGCCTGCATGTTCGTACCATTTCGTGTTACTATAACCGGCTTTCCACCGATAAATTTCATTTCTAGTTCGGATGCTCCGTCATTCTCTTTCACTAAAGGAAACCAAGTGATGCCAAGGGCACGGTCTGCTGCCACTTCGACCTTCTCCAAATCCTCACTTAAAAAAGGTTCATAGACAGACTTAACCGTTTGCAATAAACTGCCAGCCATTTCCCTTAGAAAATCGCCCCGTCTCATGATGCATCTCTCCAACGTATTACTTGATTGATAACTGTTTCGGCAAGCTCCCCAAGTTTGTTCTGGTTTGTCTCGGTTAACTCAATCCCCATTTGCAGGGAAGTAGGCTGCATCCCGAACATTACAATTTGTTTTGGATAACGTTCTCTTAACTTTGCAGCAAGTAAAACCTCTTGAAATCCAAGCTGATGAATCGACATTTTAATCCCAAAATAGGCCGGTATTTCGTCGCCTACTAACGTGATGATTGTACCCGGTTCTTTCCCGGCATTGATGGCATCAATGATAATTAAGTTATCCGCATCCTCTACAGGACCCAATAATTTCATGCCATCAGTCAAACCTTCAATAATTTCGATATTATCATAGTTTTTTAATGCCTCTTCCAACAATGGCAAAAGGTGAATGCCAACACCCTCATCTGAAAAGAGGGTGTTGCCAATTCCTAAAATGGTAATCTTTTGGTCTATTTGTCTATTCATTGTTTTTTTCTCCTACAGATTTTCTCGTTGTTGTTTTATAACCTGAAAACATGGAAGAAATGGAACCATTCCGTTCAAGATAATCATCACGAAAAGCCATGTAAACATGAATAAGTGTGAATAACATGAAACCCCATGCTGCTAAATGGTGCCAGGAGCGAAGTGTAAAGCTGTCTCCCCCGAATAGGTATGGCACCCAGACAAACAATTTTGCCCAGAAGGATTCTTGCTGTGGCTCAAAGTACATATAGAAACCAGTCAGCATAACAATCCATGAGCCCAGTCCGATAAAAATCCAATAACTTAACTGTGCCAACGGGTTATGGCCCACATAATGAGGTTTTTTATTTTTCAAAAATAAATAAAATTTGACGGTTTCAAAGACTTCTTTCCAGAAAAGCCATCTTAATGGGTTTGAGGTCGCAAATTTGTTTCCTTTAAAAACCCAATACAAACGAAAGATTAGATTAATTGTAAATAGAAATGCTGCAAAAAAGTGAATGTACCTCATCCAACCCATTAGATTAGAATAATAGGCTTCATCAGGAATTATTGCAGCCGAAAATGGTTTCCCAATATACACACCGGTCCCCATTAACAGGATGATAGCGAACATGTTCAACCAGTGGAATATCCTTACTGGCAACTCCCAAACGTAAACTCTTACTTCATTTTTAACTGGTTTATAATGAATGGGCCTTTCGGTGTGAAAGGAATTCTCGCTGTTAATCCCCGGACGATCGGGGAATGGACCCGGTGGTTGAGTCGGTAAATTTGGCGCAGCCATCTGTCTCCCTCCTAACCTAAACGAATTTCAGTCGTCGTATTCGTTTCCAAATCTGTTAAGTGTACGGCACAAGCTAGACATGGGTCAAACGAGTGGATTATCCGCATGATTTCTAGCGGCTGCTCTTTATTTAACATTGGAGTCCCTTTAAGCGCTGCCTCATAGGCACCGATATTATTTTTGTGATCCCGTGGTGAGGCATTCCAAGTGGATGGAACCACAGCTTGATAATTATTTGTTTTTCCATCTTTAATATCAATCCAATGTCCGAGTGCTCCGCGCGGTGCTTCCATCCAGCCAACACCTTTGGCACGTTCCGGCCATGTATTTGGCTCCCATTTTGAACGATCAAAGGTGGTTTGGTCGCCGTTCTTCACATTTTTTAATAATTCATCCATGTCATTGCGTAACCATCCGGAAATCAATACTGTTTCAAGTCCACGAGCAACGGTTCGACCCAAGGCAGATTGTAAGGCAGTAATTGGTAAATTAAGCTTTTTCAACGTTTCATCAACGATATTTACAATTTCTTCTTTTCCAGCTGCATAACCGACAATCATCCGTGCGAGTGGTCCTGTTTCCATCGGATGCTCTTTCCAACGTGGTGCTTTGAGCCAGCTATATTCCTTATCGGTATCCAATTGTTTAAATGGTGCTTTCGGGCCAGTGTAGTTTAAGGTGGTTTCACCATCAAATGGGTGTTTTCCTTTGCCTCCTGAATCGCCATCATAGGTGTACCAAGAATGATCGATAAACTCCTGAACATGCTCAGGGTCTTTAAGGTCAACGTCTAAAACTTCTTTCAGGTTCCCGTTTAAGATAATTCCTCTTGGCATCCTGTAAAGTTTCGTATCATAGATATCCCCTGTTGAGAAATCACCATAGCAGAGGTAATTATTTAAGCCGCCGCCATAAGTCCAGTCTTTATAGAACGAACCAATTGCGAGTAAATCTGGGATATAGACTTGATTAACAAATTCCTTTGCTTGGTCAATTAGTTGTGAAACATGCATTAACCTTTCAGCATGTACTCCGTTATCGCTGTCGATATCTAATGGTGTTGCCATCCCACCGACAACATAATGCGGATGCGGATTTTTGCCGCCAAAAATGGTTTGGATTTTAACTATTTCCTTTTGCCAATCCAACGCTTCTAGATAATGGGCTACGGCTAGCAAGTTGACTTCAGGAGGGAGTTTATAAGCTTTATGTCCCCAATATCCATTTGCAAAAATTCCAAGCTGCCCACTCTGAACTAATTTCTTCACTTTGTTTTGCACATCAGTGAAGTAGCCTGGTGATGATTTTGGCCAGCTTGAAATGGACTGTGCAATTCTTGAGGTTTCTGCAGGATTGGCACTAATCGCACTAACCACATCAACCCAATCTAACGCGTGCAGGTGGTAAAAGTGGACCACATGGTCGTGAACAAACTGAGCTTCGTTCATGATGTCACGAATTAAATGGGCATTTCTAGGTATTTTTATTTTTAATGCATCTTCAACCGAACGAATCGATGCTAGCGCATGGACTGTCGTACAAACTCCGCAAATCCTTTGCACATATGCCCACACATCCCGCGGATCCCGGCCTTTTACAATTAGCTCTAGTCCACGGACTGAGGTACCTGAGCTAAATGCGTCATTAATAACGCCTTTTTCATCCACATCTACTTCTACCCGAAGGTGACCTTCGATTCTCGTTATTGGATCTACAACTATGCGTTCACTCATTCCTCTTCACCCCGTTTGTCGTCTCTCTTTCTCTTAATTACCGTCCCTGCTGCATGGACGGCAATACCTGCAGTAGTCAAGCCAATAGCTGCTAAGCCCACAGCGTCTGGATTAATGGTCGTTTGCGTTCCAGGAATTTTGGCTCTTCTCGTGTAGAACGGACCATTATCCCAGAAGTCCTTTTCGGAACAGCCGATACATGGATTACCAGATTGTATCGGGTAGCTAACCCCGCCATTCCATCGCATTTCTGCACACGAGTTGTAAGTCGTCGGACCTTTGCAGCCGACTTTATATAAGCAGTAGCCTTGTTTGGCTCCTTCATCATCAAAAGATTCTACGAACAGGCCGGCATCAAAATAAGCACGTCGATTACATTTGTCATGAATACGATGACGGTAAAAAGCTTTCGGACGTCCAAATTGATCAAGTTCCGGTAATTTGCCAAAGGTAATAATATGAGCTATCACCCCTGTCATTACTTCAGAAATTGGCGGACAGCCCGGCACAAGGATGGTTGGAGTATCTTTAACAAAGCTAGTTACCGGCTTCGCTCCCGTCGGGTTAGGATGTGCTGCGGCAATTCCTCCCCAGGACGAGCATGAACCATATGCAATAATTGCTTTTGCGCCTGCAGCCATTTCTAGGAATGTTTCTTTTGCCGATTGACCAGCAACGGTTAGGAAGGAATCATCCTCTGGTATGCTGCCTTCCACTGCTAGAACATATTCCCCTTTATAATCCTTTAATACTTGTTTCATGGAAGCTTCTACCTGGTGACCGGAAGCAGCAGATAATACTTCTGAATATTCAAGAGAAATCATTTCTAGTAAAACGCTTTCAGTTTTTGGTTGTGATGAACGAATAAACGATTCTGAGCAGCCCGTGCAATCTTGAAATTGCAGCCAGACAACAGGAACTCTCATTTTTGTCTCCATGGCTTTAACAACTTGATCTGATTGGGTAAACTCTAGCCCTAATGTCGCAGCTAATGCTGTACACATTTTCAGGAAGTCACGCCGGTTAAATCCGTGATCGATTGCGGCTTCATATACTGTTTTCTTTTTCTTCATCCGCTAACCCCTCCACCTATCATGAAAATAAATAAATAAATAAATAAATTTAATTACAAGAAAATTGTATTATATTGGCAGGTCTTTAGTCATGAATATTCAAGAAAATACACAAACTATCCTTAACTGTATTAATACAATATTTTCAGTGATTATGTTGTATATGTCCGTAAAAACAGCATAAAAAAAGACCCGAAGAGAATTTAATCCCTTAGGGTCTATGCATGCATGATTAATTAAGCCTCTGCTACTTCCTCATCCAATTCATCTTCTTGCTGCTTTTTCAAGCGCTTGCGGTAGACAAACTTTGATAAATTAATACTAATCTCATAAAGGAGCAAGAGTGGTACGGTTACGACAAAATCAGACATAAAGTCCGGTGGTGTAATAACGACCGCGATAATTATCAAAACGAAGTATGCATATTTACGAATTTTTGAAAGGACAAACGGATTGATGATTCCAAGTGAAGTTAAAAACATAACGACAACTGGAAGTTCAAATAATACACCAAATGGCAAGGTCATATTCATGATAAAGCTAAAATATCTCTCGGCTGTGAAGTTTGTGACAAACATATCCCTACCCATATTTACTAAGAAGTCTAGTACCATTGGGAAAATAATAAAGTAACCAAAGGCTAAACCAATGATAAATAAGAAAAATAATGCCGGAACGTATGAAATGGTTATTTTTCTTTCAATTGGTCTTAATGCCGGTCTGACAAACAGCCAAATTTGTAATGCGAGAACAGGTATCGTTCCTGCGACGGCAACAACAGTTGCCAGCATGAAATAAATCCACATAATATCACTAGGGCCAAGCACCAATAGTTTTGTATTTCCAACAAACCATTTATAGATATCATCAACATAAATAAAGCCTACGATAAAAAAAACTACAAAGGCAAGTGCAGAAACAATAATTCGTTTTCGTAATTCCTCTAAATGATCAACTAAATTTAATTCTTTATCATTCATGTACTTCCCCTGCCAATTTCAAAAGGTTAAAGATATGCACGTGTATATAGCTTTCAGAGGTAAAATTCTTTTTTAACTCTAAATTAATTGCGCCATGTTGTTAATATGAACATGTTTTTACATGTTATTATAGGTTAAATTAGAGAAGAAAAAGGTGTAAGACAAAAAATCTCACAACCTTATTTAGTCAAGTTTTTCTTTTCTTCGTCAATATCCTTCATAACATCATCAGTGAGTTCACGTGTAGATTTTTTAAATTCCTTTAATGTTTGTCCGAAAGCACGACCAATTTCCGGAAGTTTCTTAGGTCCAAAGATAATCAAAGCTAATGTTAAGATTAAAATTAAACCGGGTACACCGATATTAGAAAACATGGATTTACATCCCCTTCAATTGTTGTATGTTTCTACTATGATTATAGTACCGATATTTCATTTTGAGTTAGTTATATGCAATAATTCATAGTAAATTCACAATATCTATTAAAAGTACCCTAAAAGTGATATTTAGCATTTTCTTATCACATTAACCATTACTAATGACAATTTATCAATTACCACTAATGAAGTCAATGATTATTTCGTTTAAATAATTTTTAAAATATTTTGATAATATGCTTTTTTTGGATATACTTGGAACAATATAATCATATATTTGTGAAAATGATAAACCATATGGAATGGATGTGATGTGGATGGAATTTTCACTTTGCAGTTATGATGGAGCTCTTCCTGTCGAAGTAACACTTGATGATGATAACGGGAGATACACCATTCGCAAAAGCGATCGCAGCGGAGAATATTTTAATAGCCCTCTGGAATTAATAAACTGGGTTAAAACGCATTTTAACGAAAGAGAATTTTGCCATCCACATGAATTTAGGGGTATGCTAGAAAAATTAGCAGAATACGAATTAAATGGATCTTATTTTTAATCATTAGCAGAAGAAGCATCAGCGATACGCTGATGCTTATTTTTATGGGTAAACCCACAACAATCCGTATTACAATCTTCGATTATATATTCTGAATTCATAATCGTACGGATTCTTATCATCCTTTAATCCCTTTTCACAGGACACCAATTTCCATTTGCTGACATCAAATTTAGGGAAATACGTATCACCTGTAAATTCCTCATGAATAAGCGTGATGTAAAGTCGGTCCGCATAATCAAATGTCTCATTAAATATTTCCGCTCCGCCAATAATAAAGATTTCATCGCTTTGCTTCTTGCTGTACTGAACAAAATCCTCAACGGAGTAGATTACCGTACAATCCTCACTCCGGTATTCTTTTTGCCGCGTGATGACAATATTTTCTCTACCGGGAAGGACACGCCCAATCGATTCATGCGTTTTTCTTCCCATCGCGATAGGGTGACCAATGGTGACCCGTTTAAAAAACTTTAAATCTTCTGGCAATCGCCATGGCAATTGATTATCTTTCCCGATGACCCGATTTTCGTCCATCGCGACAATAAAGGAGATCATACACTGACCACTCCTTTAATATGCGGATGAGGGTCATACCCTTCGAGCGCAAAGTCTTCATATTCAAAAGAGTAGATATCCTTGACAAGCGGGTTAATTTTTACGATCGGTAAAGACCGTATTTCTCGACTCATTTGCAATTTCACTTGTTCGAGATGGTTCTGATAAATATGAACATCACCAAAAGTGTGGATAAAATCACCTGGCTTAAGGTCGCATACCTGAGCAATCATCATGGTTAGAAGCGCATATGAAGCGATGTTAAACGGGACGCCAAGAAACACATCCGCTGAACGTTGGTAAAGCTGGCAGGATAGCTTTCCGTCTGCCACATTAAATTGGAACATACAGTGACAGGGCGGCAACGCCATTTGATCAATCTCTGCGACATTCCAAGCATTAACAAGCAATCTTCTTGAGTTTGGATTCGTTTTTATCTGGCCAATTAACTCCGTGATTTGGTCAACGGTTTTACCGTCAACACCTGTCCAGGAGCGCCATTGATGACCATAAACAGGTCCTAATTCCCCATTTTCATCTGCCCATTCATTCCAAATACGGACTCCATTCTCCTGTAAATACCGAACATTCGTATCTCCATTTAAAAACCAGAGCAATTCATAAATAATTGATTTTAAGTGCAACTTTTTGGTTGTTATCAGCGGAAATCCTTCCGCCAAATCAAATCTCATTTGATAACCGAAGGTGCTGATTGTTCCAGTCCCCGTTCTGTCACCCTTCACAGTTCCATTTTCCAGCACATGCTTACATAGCTCCAGATATTGCTTCAACTTGGCCACTCTCCTAACTGCATTACATATTTCTCTATTTTAACAATCAAGGACGAATTAGTGAAGCTGTTTAATCAAATCGAATGTCTCCGGAGCTTTCTTACGTAATAATTCTTTTGTATCATTATTCAAATAATACATAGCGAAACTCTCTGCAAAATATTCTTCCGGGTATAAGAAATAACTGTTTCCCGGAAACAATTGTTCATGTTCCTTTTCCCACACACGTAAAAAATCCTTTGAACCACTGATTTCGTCATACACATAGCGGTCAATCGAATGCGCCAATTCATGCAATTCTAAATTGACGGAACCATGCCCTTCCCCTTTTTCACTGGCCCCAATCTTTACAAGGACGACCTTCGACCCTCCCATCCCTGGAATATCATCCCATGTTACATGAGAGTTATACCCCCTTGGGACCTGCCCTGCATATTGCCGAGCTGTGGGATTATCAGTGAGTTTTCCTGTAAATAGTTTCAGATTTATTCCTTGATTGTTTATTTTTTCTAAAAGGGAATAGGGTAAGGAATTAATTCTTGAAATAATGTTGGCGGTTTCTTGCTCATCAAAAGGATGATTTGGCAAGACAATAATTTGCTCTAAAAGTGGGAACGAGTGCTCAACTTTAAGAGATTGATAGAGTATTGAGTTTTTAGAATAATCTCCAAGCAAAATTTCATCATTGGAAGCTTGTGAGGTCGTTATGGATGATAGAAATAAACCAGCGAATATTATCGCAATAAACGATTTTCGCATCACATCATCCCCTATTCATTCAATATTTTAATTGAATTATAGCATAGGAATTCGGCAGCTTAATTTGAATTCCTAAGCCAAAAGTGGGGGATAAAGGAAAAAAAGCCGCCAAATATGGCAGCTTCACAATTTAAATTATTTAAACTTCTAAACCATAGTTTCGGCAAAGCGCGGCTAATCCACCAGCAAACCCACTGCCAATCGCGTTGAATTTCCATTCACCGTTATGGCGGTATAGTTCACAAATAACCACGGCAGTCTCGACAGAAAAATCTTCACCTAGATCAAATCGTAAAACCTCATTATTCGTGTCTTCGTCAACTAAACGAACAAAGGCATTAGAAACCTGACCAAAATTCTGGAATCTTGCTTCCGCATCATGAATGGTCACAGTTATCGCAATCCGATGCACGTGAGAAGGCACTTTACTAAAGTCAATCTTGATTTGCTCGTCGTCGCCGTCACCTTCGCCGGTACGGTTATCGCCTGTATGTTCGACGCAGCCTGAAGGGTGAACCAAATTATTATAAAAAATAAAGTCAGAATCCTGTGTAACTCTGCCATTTGCATCTGCTAAAAACGCTGATGCATCTAGGTCAAAGTCATTTCCTCCATTATAACGATTTGTATCCCAGCCGAGGCCAATTATAGCCTTGGTTAACCCAGGGTTCGTTTTTGTTAAATCGATTCTTTGTCCCTTTGCTAAGTTAATACCCAAACGTATCACCTCTATCTAAACTTTATTTCTTACTTAACTAAAGCTCCGAACAACTTCACTTAAACTGGCTGCATTTGTAGCGCTGCCAATCGCTGCAAACTTCCATTCATTACCATGGCGATAAATTTCTCCTGTCACAAGACAGGTTAACCCGCTGTAATTGTCCGTTAAATTGTAGTGAAGCAGCTCTTGATTGTTTCCTGGATTCACGACTCTGATAAAGGCATTCTTGATCATGCCAAAGTGCTGCTTTCTCTTCACGCAGTCATAGATATTAACCACGAAAACAAGTTTATGAATATGGGAAGGCACTCTGCTTAAATCGATGATTACTTGCTCGTCGTCGCCATCTCCATCGCCTGTTAAATTATCGCCTGAGTGTTGAACACTGCCATCCATGCTTTTTAAGTTTCCAAAGTAAACGACGTCCTTATTGTTTTGAAGCTTATCATTTGCACCAAGCATGATAACAGATGCATCACAGTCAATATTAGCAGCACCGCCGCCGCCGAATAAACCACCAAATAAACCGCCGCCACCTCCGCTTTGTACTGGATCCCAGCCTAAACCTACCAAGATTTTAGATAATCCCGGATTACTCTTTGTTAAATCAACACGTTGACCTTTTTGTAAATTAATAGCCAATTCAATCACCCCTATAAGAATTTAGTAAATCAAAATATAATTAAGATTGTTTCAACTTTTTAAAGTTATCCTGTAGTTGCTCTAAACGTTTGGTTCCTTCAATCCGCATTCGTTTATTTTCTTCTTCAATAGCCCTTGTTTCCTGCATGCCCTTGATAATAATGTTCCAAGATTCTTCAATGGTCTCGACTTTAATACTTGGACCACCCGCGAGCCTAGCAATGTCTGTGCTTTGCTGCGAAATATTTTGTGCATTTTTAAGAAGCATTTCATTGGTCCTGCGGTCAAGCTCACTCATTGAATCAGCAACCAGCTTTTGTCTTTTCGCCGCCATCGCTTGGATCAAACCATTTTTAAAAATCGGGATGGTAGTCACAAATGCTGAATTGATTTTTCCTATCAGTTTTGTATTTCCTCTTTGCAATAGCCGAATTTGAGGCGCTGTTTGCAGTGAGACCATTTTGGCCATTTCTAGATCATAAATACGCTGTTCCAATAACTCAATGACATTTTTCAGAGAATCTAATTGCATTGAGGCAAGTTGGTCACCAGATGCAGAACGGGCTTCAAGCTGTGGAAGTTGACTGTTTTTTAGTTCCTCCACTTTTATTTCACCGGCAACAATATATTTTTCAAGCGTTAAATAGTATTGGTAGTTTTGCTCATACATTTGCTCGAGCATATTTGTTGAATCAACCATTTCATGCTGATATTTCGATATTTCTATGTACACTTTATCAATTTCGGAGCCCATGGTTTGGTATTTGCCAAACAGCTTTTCGACTACCTTTTCACCCTTTTTAAAAAGCTTTCCAAAAAATCCACCTGAGGTCTTTTGGAAGTCCTTGGCATCAAATTTATCCATGATGCGACCTAATTGTTTTAGAAGTTCACCTGAATCCTCAACTTTTGTTGTCCGCATATTATTTAATATTTGGTCAGAAAAACGAGAAATTTGAACGGCTGGTTCCTTTCCAAACTCTAAAACTTGAATTTGATCACGTTCATCAATGGTTCGTGCCAAATTCTGAATTTCTGGTTCTTTGCGAAGTGCAAGTTTAATATCAGAGACTTTTGTTTCTGTCAGGATGTCATCCGCACCTGCTGGCGTTAAGCCGCTTGATGAACTTGGCGTAAGGTTCACTAGTTAATCTCCCCTTAAATTTTTTAAGATTCCTTGAAAAAGCCCTTTTTTAAAAATAGACGGCTCTTTAAATTCTAAATTAAAAACAACGTCTTCAAGCCAATGTGTATCAAATAAGCGTTCGTCTAAGTAACTTTCAATATCATTATGGCCTGGAGGATTATACAAGATGATATCTATACCAAATTGATTTAATAGAAGGATTAACGCTGCATCCGACCGTGACAGTATTCCGGTTAATTCATTATTATAAATGATTAACTTCGGTACATGTTGCGAGTAGTCAAATCGCTCTAGCAATTGAATGATGGGCTTTGGCATAAATAATCCCTGTGTAAATAAATACATTTTAACATCTTCTATACTTTCCCTCGGTTGGAGCTTTAAACCTGGTTTTTCGCACATTCTCCTAATTGCATTTGCGATTCCCTTTTGTAAGCCTGAAGATAAAAAGGAATAGGGCCAGTAATGTGCTTGCATCATAATCGCTGGATTAATTAAGCCATCCTTCCCCAGAGCATTTCGATAATGAAAGCGAAAATCACTTGTGCTTGTCATTGTAATTGGCAAACGGCGAATCAATAGACTGTTTTCTAATTCACTGAGTGATTGCAAGCGGTCCCAGTACTCTTTTCGATTTTTACTAACACCCTGTACCTTCGCAAAAATCGATGGAATTTTGACTCCTCCGTTCCCTACTTCAAAATCAGGCCTGACCATGGCTATTTCTTTCCCAAGAATAAATAGTTCATCATAGGTTGTTTTTAATGTAATGGAGGAAGGCGTATAATCCCTTAATTGCCAAGGCTTGTAAAGACCTGAACCTTCTTGGTTTAAAATCGTTTCAATTTCCTTTGATGCCCGATAGGCAACGGTAGCCTTTCGACTGCGCTTTTCTTTTGGAAAGAGTTCTGCAGGCAGCCTATTTTGAAAATGATGAGAGAAGATTGGCTCATGAATCATACCCTCTAAAATATCCTTACCTTCTGGATGGAAAATAACAATATCACAGGCGAGCTTGCTTAAATAATATAAGAAATATTGGTGACTTTTCTTAAAGTCGCCGTACCACAAAAATTTAGGCATTTCCTTTTGTGGATCAGCCTTTTCCAAAACGGGTTGTAAATGATTGATTGACCATTTAACAATGTCAACAAGAACCCTACGTAGTTCATGGTTCTTTAGCCCGTCTTTTTCAAGTTTTGCGTACAACTCTAGTGTTGCGATCATCGCCTCTCTTAGCTTTCGATGGACAACTGGCACCTTTGATTTCAACAAAAGCTGTTCCCCATCCAGAAAAGCTGTAAAGCGGTTGATGGACAGCTTTTGTTCCCGATTAATATTGATGACTTTTTGAATGGATTGAAAGTGAGTGTTATTAATGGTTTTATCAAGTGATTCCTCACTTAACAACTGAAGGTTCCATTCAGGGTTATTAACATAATCAAACAGCTGGTTATAATAGTTATCCGTATCGATTGGTATCCCTAGGAACTTCCCAAGTACTTGCCCAATATGGATTGCTCCATTTTCTAATGAGTAATTGGGCCGTTCTGGCAGCGTTTTTTTCAGCAACGTGGACCAGGTTTCATACGTAAGGGATACAGGATGGGCGATTAACTGATTTAATGGTAGATGCATTCATAATCCCTTCCTTAAAAAAGAAAGCTTAATTCTTTAGCAAATTATGTAAGGTTTCCATATCATCATATCACAGTTAATTAATTGGTTCATTTGTTTATACGAATGTCATTAAAAAATGTTTCGCCATTTTCACTATTTCCTCATTTTTCACCTTTTCCCTTGTCCTTACATACTATTTGAGTACTGACACTAAAGTAGGTGACTCGAATGAGGTTTTTATATAAGCGGCCAAGGATGGAACACATACAGGATGAATTAAATACGGTGATGGAAGTAATGGTTTCCGATGTATTTATTTATCTGGACTTATTTGTGTTCAGTTTCATCTTTACCATGCTGCTTTCTTCGGCATTGCATTCACTAGCCCTTTCAATTCTATTCTTTTTTGGCTGCTATAGTTTATTTGCTTGTGTATATTTTTATGTATTTAACCGAAAAGAAAAGAAGATTAAACTCTAAGCTGCATTAGCTGTAAAAACTGTTGGATAATCTCTTCTCCTGCACCCACACCATAATTATTTGTAAGAGTATAATTACTGGTGCCTGACACCCTAGCGAGCTCACCATGTGCCGGGACAAATCGATTTTGACAGTTTTTTAGAAAGTCCCAATCTAGAACGGAGTCCCCCGCACCCGCAATGACTTCGATTCCTTCTCGCTTAGAGATAAATTCAAGTGCATCCCCTTTGCTAATTGCCCGTGGGATAAAGTATAGCTTCCTTCCTTGCAAAGAGATTCTCCATCCAAAAGAAACAGCCACATCATTAATTGCTTTTCGGTCCAGAGCAGGTGGGAGACTGTTTAATATATAATAGAAAAATAAGTTCTCTGCCTGCTTTATTTGCCCGTCAAATTGAAAGCCTTCTCTTTTTAGATTAGCAAGCAGCTCTGTTTGGGGAGCTGATTCCGCGTTCATCTGATTAAAAATATGTGATGACCACTCTTCCATCATTTCACCTTTATAAATAATATTTGCCCCATTTGAAGTAATCGCATATTTTAGCGGAATGTCTTTCTTAAAGATGAAGAAACGGTTAAATTGCTCTGTTGTCCTCGTAGTAACCGGCACAAATAGACTTGCTTGAGACAGCTCTTTTAAAGCAAAAAAAGATCGATCTGTCATAAAAGCAACCCAGTCATTATCTTTTTTCTCTACAGGTCTAAGGGCTGTTTTATCAAATTCCCCCAGTTCTTCGATGGCCCGTTTCGAATAAACCAAGGTACGGTCAAGGTCGGATGCAAAAATCATTGGTTAATCCCCTTTACCGACTTGATTAAGCCGCAGCATAAATACTTTAAATTTGGATAGGGTACAATCTCTACTCCCTTTTCTTCTGCAAGCATAAGAATATGTTTGACAAAAGGACTTGCTGGGTCGCGCATCAGAATCTTCCACGGAACCCTGCGAAGGAGAACTCTTGTTGTTTCTCCGACACCCGGTTTAATATAATGGGTGCTTTCAATTGCAAATTCAGCTTGAATACGCTTGACATCCTCCATCCCTAAGAATCCGGTTTCTATTTTTTCGTTGTTCCTTTTTGTCGCAAGCTTCGCTGATTCCCCGGCTATGTGTACAAATTCCTTACTAATCAAATTAATATATTCATTGGAAACATCAACCGGGATTAAATCATGGTAATACTTTGCTCCATGGAAATCATCTTTTCCGATATATTGTTGATTTAAAACCGTCCTGCTCACCAGACCTGAAACGGTTGAATTTAGACATGCACTAGGGATTAAGAAATCCTCACGGGTCCCAAACAGAGTGGTACAATATCCCGGATCGGCGATGACTGCTAATGTGTCATCAAGCTTAATCCCATATTTTTTGTGATAATCATCGCAGGCTTTTGTCAATTCAAGTGAAATTGCCCCTTTTCCAGTCCAACCATCCACAAATTGAATATCCGCCTCTGGATACTGGTTCAATATATATTGAAGTGCATTTTCGTCAATCCCTCTGTCGCGGATGATTGAAACACTGTAATGCGGCAAATAAACATGGTAGTGCATGTGGATATATCTTTTGATTAATATACCCACAGGTGTACCAGCACGTGCGAGGGAGACCAATACGGTCTTATCACCCTTCAATTGATAGATTTGTTCTGCGACAATGCCAATACATAAAGCTACTTTTTGTTTGTATTCCTGTAAAGTTTCCCAAAATAAATCCACATATGCCTTTGGAGGCTGATACTCTATGGGAAGAGATTCGCTATAATGAACCCCTGATTGAACCATTAACTCCCGATTTTCTGTGGAATCCTCTAGCTTAATAGCGCTTAAATCCTTTAAAAGAAATTCAACATCCTCCGCTTTATA
Source organism: Neobacillus drentensis NBRC 102427 (assembly GCF_001591445.1). GTDB lineage: Bacteria > Bacillota > Bacilli > Bacillales > Cytobacillaceae > Neobacillus > Neobacillus drentensis. The sequence continues at coordinate 154,929 of NZ_BCUX01000005.1, forward strand.
GCTTCCGATATTTGCTGGCTTATTCATTGTGGTTTTCAATTTGATCACCTCGGTATTCAGAAAAAAAGACGAGCCTAATCATCTTAATTTGTAATTTTTCCAGTTCTTTCAGTAATGGCTGCAGATTCTCTAACATTACTTTTCTCTCAAAGAAAATAAATATTTCATCGTAGTATCCGAGCGGGATATTATAAAAATAGTGTGTTATATCTTGGTCTTCTGGATTTGGGAAAGATGCACCATATCTTGCACCGTAACCAACTTCGTCTTCGATAAAGATGGGACTTCGAGTAGTTGATTGATAAAAAACATCTCTACCCATTTCGGCAGTGAGTCTCATAGGAAGATACATAAACTCACCCGTGCCTAGGCAAAGAGTCCTTTTTCCGTTCCTTTTTTGGTTCAAAACATTCGCAGCTGCCCGGACCTTCTGGTGAAGACTAATATTTTCTGAACTAGTTAGCCCAAATCGACCAGTCTCTTTAATAAATGCATGGCTATTCAACTGGTTATTTACTGAATAGGAAGTAGTCGTGAAAATAGAAGATAGATCGATTTGTTCAACAGCTGCCTCAACTCTTTTGTTGTATACAACATTTGTTGGCCGATTAACAATTTCACCATGCTGCTTCACCTGTACTGTACCTGCCAATAGACTGACCACATTGATTTTAATCCCAAGTTTCTGTTCAAGACAGTTAAAACGATTAAGATTTTCTTCTGAACGCCAATCCAGAATGGAAATAACGGTATAAACACCTCTCGGGAATTTAGCATGAATCGATTCGATAATATTTAAAGCAGTTTTACCCGTTGTCATTTCATCGTCAACGAGAATAATATCTCGTTCATTTTGGATCATTTCTAATGGAATATAGCAGCGATGGGATGTCGCATGAGAATGCTCCTCTTCAAAAGTAATCTCGGGTTTTCCCTGTTTGAGCTCTTCCCTGGTAGTATGAAAGTATTCTGCAGATTGAAAACAGTTAAAGAAAGCATGCCCAAGGGCAGTCGCTGTTTCAGCAAATCCTATCACGACAGGTCGAATATTTTCCGGGATAAAGGCCATACACCGGTATGATTCGCCTCTTCTAAACGAGTCTAATAGTTTCTCAGTTTCTAAACATTCAGTCCCCTTAACTGTTTCTAAATATCTCGCACCAAGCAGGGCACCAGTCAGCAGCCCTTTATTAGGATTAATTGGCAGGTGTTTACCCAGTACCTTACTTACGAATAGGAACGAGCGTTTCTTATTAATCCTTGCCGCCATTGTAAAAAAATCTTCCAGCGGCAAATCATACGGATTTTCAGACACTTCAATCTCAGTTTCAATCGAGTCTAGGATATTATACGTATACTTCTTTTTTGATAAGGTCAATATTTGTAAATTCTTCATGTAACACCCCGTACAGCTGTGATTTTAAGACAGTCTTCTTTGCCCAATAAAAGTGAGGTTTTATTTCGTTCATTTTATTAGCAAAATTACTTTTCATAACACCAATTTCCCCGGTTGAAGCTTTTATGATATTGCTAGCATCGATGAATTCCTCGTAGGATACAACATTAAGAGCTTGAACTACTTTGATGTGAGATGGGTGAATAATCGTTTTTCCTGTTATACCGTTTGCGATATCCATAAGGATTTCTTGAATTAACCCATCCATATGTTCATCAATTAATTTTGCTCTCCATTTCAACCCTTCATCCCCATACCGTTCACGGAACGGTGTTTGCCTAAGCTGCGGCTTTAACATTCTCTTTTTCGCTGAAAAATACTCCCAAACAGGACCGGAGACAACGTAGGCACTTTCAAATCGTTGAAAGACATTGATAATATCAGAAATACAATCTCTTAAGACAGCGATATCATAAACGGTTGTATCTGCACTTCGGCGAATTCCATACAATCCACAAAAATCAGTGGCCCCTATTCGAACATTTAAAATAATGTCCTTATAGCGATCGAGAAGATTCTTTATACCTATTAATTCTTCCATTCTGGTTTCTTTCTGAATGACCTCCGCTGTCTCCAGAATCGGCATCGCATAAAAAGGACGTTCAACCCTATGAAATCGGAGAACTTCAACTAACAGTTCTTCCCCATTTTTAACGTTGAATTTGGGAAGTACGACCCCTGTAAGCAGGCTAATAGCATCCCCTAATTGTTCGCTTACCCGTTTAAACTGCTCGAGGTTCCGGATTCTAATAAACATGAGCGGCAGATCCGTAAAGCTTAAAAAGCCCCTACTTAATTCACTATACAATTTTAATAATTCATTGATAAGCAATGCCTCCGCACCTGTTACCTCGTTATCACCTACGGCATCTTCTAAGTCGATGACGAGAGAGGTTAATCCTTCATGTTTCTTGGAGAGAATCTCTTGATGGATATTTGGGCGTGTAGCAGGCATATAAAGTGTGGCTCCTAAACCATAAGAAAGAAGCTCACGCTTGGAATATTTAGTAAACGCCTGCGGTTTTTGAAAGAAGAAACGTTTAATATCATCTTCGTAAAAGTATGTAAAAAATTCCATAACCAATTTCTCCTCTTAAAGGGTAAAAAATAGGGGAGACGGACTCTCGTCAGCTCCCCATTTTCGTCAAAAGTTTTTAGTTTTGTTTGCTGGTTTCCTTTTTCTTATTCATGAAGTGAACAATAAAGGTAGCTGCAAATGTTACGGCTAGAATAATAAAGAAATGTAAGGATTCAATATGAATGTTGATTAACGGTAACGTAAGTGCCATCTTAATAGCAATAATCAGAATTAAGATATAAGCAGTGGTTTCAAGCTCAGGAATCCTATCAATGAGTGTTAGAAATACTCCGGCAACACCACGCATCATTAATACCCCAAGAATCCCGCCTACAAATAATATCCATACCTGATTGCTGACACCAAATGCTGCAAGAACGCTGTCAACCGAGAAAGCAATATCCATTAATTCAACAGCAGCTACTGTTCCCCAGAAGGTACCGAATAAACGAATAAGCAAACCGCCTTGGTTAATTCCTTCTGTTTCCTCCTCATCGTGACCAGTATCCCCTTTACGCTTATCGATGAAATACTTTATCGCTAACCAGGCAAGATACGCGGCCCCAAGTGCTTTAATGGCCCAAAACTTGATTAAGTATACACCGATTCCAATCGCAATAAATCGGAATATATATGCTCCTAATAGACCATAGAATAAGGCTTTCTTACGCTTTTTAGGTTCCAAATGTTTAACCATAACGGCTAAAACAAGCGCATTATCCGCAGATAGTAATCCTTCCAAAATAATAAGTGTCCCAATAAGTCCCCAGCTGACTGGGTCGGTTAATATCTTACCCCACATATTCAAATCAAAAAATTGTGCATATGTGTCCAAGATATGATTCAAAACTGACATTAAAAAAATTCCTCCTAGAATATAAAAGCGGAAGCGCCTTGTTCAGGGGTGACAAGCATAAGACGAGCCGTAATGAAGGTTGCTCTTTAACCTTCATGACGGATTGGCTTATGACCTCGAGCCCCTAGGCGCTGCAGCTAGACAGATTGGCTAAACAAAATTTTGGAAAAAGACCCATTATGGATTGGGTCTCTTACTTCTTAAATATTAACCTACAGATAGTCCAAAGTCAGTTGCAAGTGCAGCTAATCCGCCTTGATAACCGCTGCCGATGGCACTAAATTTCCATTCACCATTGTGACGATACAATTCACCGACAACGATTGCCGTTTCAATTGAGAAGTCCTCCCCTAAATCATAGCGAATCAGTTCCTCACCATTCGCCTCATTGTAAATTCGCGCATAGGCATTGGAAACTTGACCAAAGTTTTGACTTCTGCTGTCAGCATCATGAATCGTAATAGTAAACGCAATCCGCTGAATATTAGCAGGTATAGTATTAAGACTTACTTTTACACCTTCATCATCACCATCACCAGCACCAGTGCGATTGTCTCCAGTATGTACCACGGCTCCATTTGCTCCTTGTGGATTATTATAGAAAATAAAGTCACTTTCATTTGTAACTTTTCCATTCTCTCCCAGTAGGAATACAGAAGAATCTAAATCAAAGTCATTCCCACCATCATATTTGTTTGTATCCCATCCAAGTCCAACCACAACATTTGTCAAACCAGGATTTGTTTTTGTCAAATCAACTTTTTGTCCTTTTGATAAACTTACTGCCATTTTTTCATTCCTCCAATTTAGGTGATAGTCTATTTACGAGTTTGTGATAAAAAGGTTTCATTTATTATAATAAATTTTTTTCCTACCTATAAGCAAATCAACATTAACTCATCCACTTGGGTGGTGTATTTTTTGCCCAATAAATCGAACCTAACTCATGATGGCTCTGGAATTGGTCATGGTAGGTATGGTAATGAAAATTAAACCAATATCCTGCCTGCGGTGGATTATCTCGTCTAACATGAAAACGAAGGATATCCTTTCCGAGAAGGCGATTGTTAACATTAAAGATTTTTTCAGAAAGCCCCGCACCAGGCTGTTCTGAAATGGTGAGGTTTTTCAAATCTTCTTCAGGAAATTGGACAGCCACTTCCTCCAGTGCCTTTTCAATATTTGGTAAAATAATCTCTCTGAATTCATTTTCGATGACAGGTTTAATCCTTGTACCAAATTTCTGATAGGATTGCAATTCAGCTTGCTTTATTAGTTCTCCAATAAATTTTTCTTTATCAAAATTCGAATCTTCAATAAACGTATTGGTTTGTCCGAAAGTACTTTCAGTTGAAGGCGCTTCGAAGGCATCTCGATCAGCGAGATTCTCAGCGTTTACTGTGTTAATTAATTGTGTAGGCGTTACGAGACCAAAGGTTAAAACAGATACTAGTACAAATAGTGTTTTTCGAAGCCAATTGTTCATTTTTTAGATCACCTTATTCTTTTCTTTATTCTCTTATGTTCAAAAAATAGGTATTATAAAAAATATTATACTTCTTTTTTGTATAAATGGAAAATTTTCTATACTCCTATCAAATAAAAAAAAAGGATGTCGGTTGACATCCTAATTAGCAATGGGCTTCAAATGCCTCTAGTAAATTTTGCATAACCGCTTCCATTGGCATACCTTCAATATCATGTCTCGGAATGAAATGAACGACTTTTTTATCCTTTAATAAGGCCATTGATGGTGATGATGGTTCAATTCCCTCAAAATATTCGCGCATTTTCGCTGTGGCTTCTTTATCCTGTCCCGCAAAAACTGTTACGAGGTGGTTAGGCTTTTTCTCGCCATTTAGCACAGCTTGCGTTGCCGCAGGACGAGCCAGACCAGCAGCACATCCGCAAACGGAATTTACGACAACCAGTGTTGTTCCGCTCACATTTTCAATAAATTGTTCAACCTCTTGTGCATTCGAGAGCTCTTCGAAGCCAGCCCTTGCTAATTCTTCTCGCATCGGTAAAACCATTTTTTTCATATATTCATCATATGCATTTGACAATCTAAATCACTCCGTTTCGGTTCATCCATTTTAGAATAACTAATCTATTTGCTTTTTGCAATTTTATTCGCCTGCTTTTCTTGCTTCAGTCATCTGCTTCCAGACAGATCCTTTAGCTTCTTCGCCGCCTTCAATTCTTTCAATCGCCATTTTAATTTGCAAACTAACTTCAAATTCCGGATCATTTTCAGCAGCCTTTAACGCAGGAAGTGCTTTTTTATCTCCTGCTTCATATAAAAACATTGCTGCCCGCCAACGAACAAGCTTGCTTTTATCCTGCAATGCTTTCATCATTTCATTTTCTGCTTCCGGAAATCCTAAATCAGATAAACAATCTCCTGCAGTTCTTCGAACGGTAACCGTTTTATCGTTCAGTGCCTTATAAAGAAGCGGTAATACCTCTTTCTCTTTGATCATGCCGAGGTATACGGTGGCAAGTCTTCTAATCGAGGACTTTTCATCTGATAATGCTTTTTCAAGGAGTGGTAAATCGTCTAGATCCGGATCATCCATTTGCTCGAGGAGTTGATAGCGAACCTGCCAATCAGGATTCTGAAAAGCATCTAATGTTACCCTTTTCCGGGGACGAAGTGGTTTTAGTTCTTGATTAGTCTCCCTGGATTGAGCGATTGAAACTAAGTCTTCTAAGCGTTCCGGTGAATACGCAGCAATGAGTTCATCGACCACCTCTTGGCCAATTTGATCAAAGTCACCATAGCGGACGCCTTGATTTTGCCATTTTCGCAATAAGATATAGTTATCTTCCGGAAGCTGAGCCTTTTCTCTTGCCGTTAAAAAGTATTCCGGCATTCCAAATCGTCTTTCGCTTGTGCCATCGGTAAGCTTTACTTGAAGGGGTATATCCTTAAACATTTGGATTTCAACTTTAATTTCCCCAAAATGTTCATCCGCTTTTGCTATGTTCGCAGCTTCATTCGCTTTTTCTCCAAAGGCCACACGAACTTGAGGTAATAATTCCTTCCAATCATATTTTGCATTCCGCTCAACAGCAAGAAAATCTGCAACATGGTACACGCCTTTGATTCCTTCAATTTGAAGGATGGATTGAATAACAGCAGGTGCATCAGCAGCTGTTTCTTTTTTATAATTATGGCTTTTCCCCATCGGAAGTTCTTCATCTAAATTAATTTTCATGGTATTTGGACTTGGTGTTGGTTCAATTGCCTTAATTTTCAACAAGATCACCTAATTCTTATGATTTCTTAATCAGTTTATCATATTGGATAAGTTTCAATCACTGGATATGCTCTAAGAAAAATAGAGTACGTCCAAGGACGCACTCTTATTCCTTTTCAGCCAGCTCGGCAAGATAGGACCAGCGCTCGATTAAGTACTCCAGCTTTTCGTTTAATTCTGTTTCCTGCTTCATTAATTCCTGGGCCTTTGTAAAATCACTGCCTGTTTTCGCCATTTCGACACCTATTTCTTCAAGACGGGTCTCCGTTTTCGCAATGTCTTCATCGATTGATTCCCAATCTTTTTTCTCTTGATAGGTCATCTTTTTCTTTTTTTCTTTCTCAATGGCTTTCGTTGACTTGACCGAAACCGTGGCTGTTTTTTGTGCTTCAAGGATTGATTCCTTTTCAAGAAACTCAGTGTAATTCCCAAAGAACGAATCTATGGAACCTTCTCCTTGAAGAACGAGAAGCTGCTCTGCCACCTTATCTAAGAAATAGCGGTCATGGGAAACAGTAATGACCACACCCGGAAAATCTTCTAAATAATCTTCCAGAACCGTTAGTGTCTGGGTATCGAGATCATTGGTTGGCTCATCCAGTAATAACACATTTGGAGCAGTCATCAATATTTTCAACAAATATAAACGTCGTTTTTCTCCGCCTGATAGCTTCCGAATCGGTGTACCGTGTGAAAATGGAGGAAATAGAAACCGTTCAAGCATTTGTGCCGCCGAGATTGTCTTCCCATCTGAAGTTTCGACAATCTCGGCCGTCTCTTTAATGTATTCAATCATCCGCTTACTTTCATCCATATCTTCGCTTTCCTGTGTATAATAAGCAATTTTCACTGTTTGCCCCATGATAAACTCACCTTCATCAAGGGGAATTTGTTTTGCGAGGATATTTAACAAGGTGGATTTCCCTGTTCCATTTTTTCCGATAATGCCTATCCGGTCTCCCGGCTTCACTAGCAAATCAAAATGATTTAAGATCATTTTTGCCCCGTAACGCTTAGAAGCATCCTTTAACTCAAACACTTGCTTTCCAAGCCGGCTGCCATTTAACGAAATATCCAGCTTTTCAGAAGACAACTTCCCATTTGTAACCTTTTCATCCAATTCATCAAATCGCTGAATCCTGGCCTTTTGTTTGGTTGACCTAGCTTTTGCACCACGTCTAATCCACTCGAGCTCTCTACGGAAAAGATTTTTTCTTTTTTCAAAGGTCGCTGCTTCATTCTCTTCACGAATAGCTTTTGCTTCTAAAAAGGCCGCATAATTGCCTTTATAACTGTATAGCTGCCCACCATCAAGTTCAAACATTCGATTGGCAACTCGATCAAGAAAATAGCGGTCATGTGTGACTAACAAAATAGAGCCACTATATCTGCTTAGGTACTCTTCCAACCATTTAACTGAATCGAAATCGAGATGGTTCGTGGGTTCGTCTAAAATAAGTAAATCCGGTTCGGCGATTAAAACTTGTGCTAAGGCGACACGCTTTTTCTGCCCGCCGGATAATTCGCCGATTTTCTTTGAAAAATCCTCAATCCCTAATTTCATTAATATTGACTTTGCATTTGTGCTGGCATCCCAAGCATTTAATGCATCCATTTGCTTTTGCAATTGAAAAAGAGCTTCTTGAACCATTGTGTCATTAGGAGAAAGATTCAACTCTAATAACGTTTTTTCATAAGCACGCATGAGCTTTAAGATTGGAGCATCCCCATGGAAGACTTGTTCAAGCACTGTTTTCTCCGCGTCTAATTCCGGCTGCTGATCTAAGAATGTGATTGAATAGTCCTTGCTCGTGATGATTTTCCCATCATCAGGTGTATCAAGACCTGCAATAATTTTTAATAAGGATGATTTTCCAGTCCCATTTATCCCGATTAATCCCACACGTTCTTTTTCTTTAATCGTAAAGGAGATATTGTTAAAAAGCTGTTTCTCCCCATACGTTTTTGAAACATTTTCTACTGTGAGCATTTTCATTCTTGTCCATCCCATTCTTGGTAAAATTGTTCTAAAAAAGTTTCCATCATTTGTTGTCGGCTTTCTGCCATTACTCGGGCAGATTTTGTATTTAGTAAATCTTGTAATTTAAGCAGCTTTTCATAAAAATGGTGAATGCTTGTGGATTTACCTTTTCGATACTCCTCTAAGCTCATTTCACCTCGCACCTGAATGCCGGGGTCATAAATGGGTTGGCCTTTTTTGCCGCCATAGGCAAAGGCACGCGCAATTCCGATGGCTCCAATCGCATCTAAACGGTCTGCATCCTGGACAATTTTAGCTTCTATCGTTGCGAGTTCTGTTTTTTGACCACCTTTAAAGGAAATCGTTGCGATAATTTGTTTTATATGTTTTTTATCATGATCTGTTAGCGGAATAGTTTGTAAATAGTTCTCAAGTTTTTCTTCACCTTTTTCGATACTTTCATTCAACTTTTCATCAGGTATGTCATGGAGTAATGCAGCCATTTCAATAATGAACGCCTCTCCTGCCTTTTCTTCCTTGCAAATATGTAAGGCATTCCTTCGGACGCGGTCGACATGGAACCAATCATGGCCTGTCGCATCCTCCCCTAATTCGTTCCGGACAAAACGTTCTGTTTGTTCAATGATCTGTTTCTTCATTTCTTGCGGCACCTACCTTCATCCATGCTATTTTAACATGAAAAAGCAACAAAAAATAACCCCGCAATATTCGGGATTATTTTTTGTTATTATTTCAACTCGTTATGCCAGCTGATGCCCAGTGTATTTTCACCGGCATGTACACCAATGACCGCCCCTAAAGGACAACAAATAATCTGAAGCCGAGGAAATTCCTTTCTTAATTCGTCTTTCCAATTCGCTGCATGTTCCTCGTGCAACCCATATAATAAATATACTTCTTTAAAATGGTATTGCTCGTAGGAGGATCGTAAGTAATCCAATATTTTTTCCTTTGCCTTTTTCTCACTTCGGGCTTTTTCCTTTACACTTAACGCACCATCAACAATCGAAATAATTGGTTTTACGTTCAGCATACTGCCGAGAAAGAATTTTAGACCTGACATACGGCCACTGCGGTGGAGCTGTTCTAAACTGCCGACAAGAACATAAGTCTCATTCGTTTTCTTAATCGTTTCAAGCTGATGAATTACCGATTCAATACCAGCTCCTTCTTCAACCAGCCTAATCCCTTCTTTTAGTAAAGCCGTCATCGGATAAGTTAAGATATTCGAATCAAAGGTGGTAACTGGAATCTCCACCAGCTTCGCTGCTTGTTCACTCGAGGAAACCGTCCCGCTTAATTTTCCTGATAAAAGCACGGCAACCACTTGGTCGTACTTCTTAGACAGTTGTTCGTATAAGATCTGAAAAGCTCCAATCGAAGGTTGTGATGTCTTGGGGGGATTTTTAAGCTGCTTTAATCGCTCGAATAATTGGGCAGAGGTTAAGTCGATCCCATCTGAAAATTCCTCACCATCAAGTAATATGGTTAGTGGTATGGTATATAAATCCGGATGATTTTTTAGTTCTTCGTCTAAATAGGCGGTACTATCCGTGACCCAAGCTATTTTGACCAAAGTCATCTCCCCTTTTTATTAAAATTAAACATATAAATCAATCGTACCTAAAAGTTTGAATATTGTAAATATTTAAAAGGCGTAAGCAAAACCAGCTCTTACTAAAAAAGCTGGTTTCGCTTTTGACCCTAATATTCGTGGCTAAGTTTTTTTAGTGTAATCATGATAAATTCAGTCATTTCAATCAAATCATCCATTTGGTCTTCGCGAATCAATCGGTCAAATTCAATCTTAATTTGATGATTAAATCTACTTTCGATTTCAAGCGGTTGATATTGAACAGTTTGAGTAATCTTTCTAGTCGAACCCCAAACACCAAGGAGAATGGTTTCAATTTTTTGAAAATCAATCTCTTGAACCTTTGGTTCAGATAAAAATTGGAGTCTCAGTTGACATCCTGCCTTCTGCTCTAAAAGTAGTGGCGGTAAAAGCTCGGCAGCTAGATTAACTAGATTTGCTTTCATTTCAATTTTAGCTGAAATATTATGATTAGGTAATTGAAACGACACATCAAAACTTCGAGACATCTTCGCTATGTTGATTAGATCGTTTCGATCGGTAATAATAATCTCCCCGATTATATCTAAATCGTAAAGAGCCCCTTCAATCACCACTTTCATGTTATCGAAGGCTGTTGGATCAAACATGTACTTTACTCCCTTTTTAGAAAAGCCCTATTGCATTCCCGTCTTCATCTACATCCATATTTAAGGCGGAAGGTTTTTTCGGCAGACCTGGCATGGTCATTACATCACCAGTTAATGCGACAATAAATCCAGCTCCAATCGAAGGTTTAAACTCCCTAACCGTCACGACGAAATCAGAAGGTCTACCAAGCTTTCCCGGATCATCAGACAAGGAATACTGGGATTTCGCCATGCAAACAGCCAAATGAGACCAACCAAACTTTTCAAAATCAATTAATTGTTTTTTAGCTTTAGAAGAAAATTCTACATCTTTGCCCCCGTAAACCTTTTGAACAATGATTCTAACTTTCTGTTCAATCGAGTCAGATAGGTCGTATAAGGATTTAAAATTATTTTCACGTGAGTCAATGACTGCTAAAAGTGTTTCAGCAAGCTCGATACCGCCCGCTCCGCCTTTTTCCCAGACTTCGGTTAATGCTACCGGAACGTTTTCACTTTCACACATATCGAGTAATGTTTTTACTTCGAGATCTGTATCAGTGATGAATTTGTTAATTGCAACGACTGCTGGTAATCCAAAGCTATCGATTGTCTCAATGTGTTTTTTTAGATTTGCAAAACCAAGTGTTAGTGACGAAATATTCTCTTTAGCTAATTCATTTTTCGGAACGCCACCATGCATTTTTAACGCACGAATCGTCGCAACGATAACAACTGCCTCTGGTTTAATACCCGCACTTCTTGATTTAATATGTAAAAACTTTTCCGCACCCAAGTCCGCTCCAAAGCCGGCTTCAGTGATAACATAATCTGCTAACTTAGCCGCAGCTTGTGTGGCGATGACGCTATTACATCCATGGGCAATATTTGCAAATGGCCCGCCATGAATAAGAGCTGGCGTATGTTCAATCGTTTGCACTAGGTTTGGTTTTACCGCATCCTTTAACAATAACGTTAAGGCGCCTTCCACCCCTAAGTCACCCACGGTAACTGGTTCCTTATGATAATTATAAGCGACGACCATCCGTGATAAACGTAATTTTAAATCTTTTAGGTCTGTGGCTAAACATAAAACCGCCATAATCTCAGATGCAACAGTTATATCAAAACCGTCTTCCCTAGGAACCCCTTGAAGTGGACCACCAAGTCCAATAATTACTTTTCTTAATGCACGATCATTTAAATCTACGGCCCGTTTCCAGACAATTCTCCGTTGATCGATATTAAGTTCATTTCCTTGTTGGAGATGATTGTCGATTAATGCTGCTAGAGCATTATTTGCAGTCGTAATCGCATGCAGATCTCCGGTAAAATGTAAATTGATGTCTTCCATTGGCAGGACTTGCGAGAATCCACCGCCGGTTGCCCCACCCTTTATACCCATAGTAGGTCCAAGAGAAGGCTCTCTTAGAGCGATCATTGTTTTTTTACCAATCCGGTTAAAAGCATCGGCTAATCCAACAGTCACAGTCGATTTACCTTCGCCTGCAGGTGTTGGATTAATGGCAGTGACAAGGATAATTTTTCCACTTTCTTTTGTTTTGAGTTTAGCTAAAGCTTCATTTGAGAGTTTTGCTTTATATTTACCAAAGAGCTCTAAATCATCTTCTTCCAAACCAATTTTTTCGGCGATTTCAACAATTGGTTTCATCTTTGATTCTTGTGCAATTTCAATGTCTGATTTCACTGCTGTTTTCAATACCACCTTTATCCCCCGCATTCCTCATTAATTATTTGGCTTACGATTTCATTGTATCAAACAAGCGCTTTCATTCCGATATCTAATTATGAATAAATTAATAACTTTTCTGAATTTATAATAATGTTTATAATATAATTATCAAATATTTTAAATATTCATTGACTTCCGGCTGTAGGTAGTTATATTTAATGGATGAAGGATTTTGAAAAATGCCTAATTAAACTTATTAAAGGGGATGGTCACTTGCCAATAAACATTCCAAAACTCCTTCCAGCAAGGGAAATACTCGAAACTGAAAATATTTTTATCATGGACGATGAGCGTGCCATTTCACAAGACATCAGACCATTAAATATCCTCATTCTGAATTTGATGCCTGAAAAAGAGAAAGCTGAAACACAGATTTTACGATTATTGGGAAACTCGCCCTTGCAAGTAAATGTTAATTTTTTAAAAACGAACTCGTATGAATCTACCCATACGAGCAAACAGCATCTTGAACAGTTTTACACCACCTTTTCTCAAGTGAAAAACCTAAAATTTGATGGGATGATCATAACAGGTGCTCCTGTCGAATTATTAGAATTTGATCAAGTGAAATATTGGTCTGAATTAACCGAGATCATGGACTGGGCCGATCAAAACGTCACCTCTACCCTGCATATTTGCTGGGGGGCACAGGCGGCACTTTACTATCATTACGGGATTGGTAAATTTGAATTACAGCGAAAATGCTCCGGAATTTATGCTCATCGGGTTTTCGAACCAAATGATACTTTGCTGCGAGGGTTTGATGACCAATTTTATGCTCCTCATTCTCGCTATACCGATGTATCAATTGAAGCAATTAAAAAGAATTCTAAATTAACATTGCTTGCTGCTTCTGAGGATGCAGGAGCACTATTAATTGCCTCTCGAAACAGAAAGCATGTCATGATTACTGGACATTTGGAATATGAATCAGATTCGCTTGCACAGGAATACGAACGGGATCTGAATAAGGGTCTTGAAATCCATATCCCGGAGAACTACTTCCCAAATAATGATCCGACTCAACCGCCAATAAATCGATGGCGTTCTCATGGACATTTATTCTTTTCAAACTGGCTTAATTATTATGTCTACCAGGAAACCCCTTTTTTTTGGGGTTAATACCAAGCATCGGTTAAATTCCGATGCTTTTTTGTTTATTATTTGAAAAAATAGAAAGAATATAGGTAAAGCATGGTAATAATTTTAATTTATTTTTTGGAGGGGAATAATTATCATGGAATCCATTGTTGCACTTCATCGTAATTACTTTGGGGAAATAATCAATTTTGTTACTTCTGAGGGAAGAATTATCTCTTATCGAAAAGCAATCCAAGAAGCTGAAAATGGGCTAATCCAAGGGATACTGGCTGTAGAGGAAGGACATGGAAAAATGTCTTTAATTCCGGAAAGTGACCAGTCTTTTGATCAATACCCGGATTTATATTAGAAGCACCCGGCAATTGCTGCCAGGTGCTTCCTTTTGGTTAATTTTCATTCTGTTTTTGAATTTCAGTTAGAGCCTCAATCCGTTTTTGATCTTCTTCAAAGAACTGAACCAGGTCACCAATTCGATCAATTGAATCCCAACTTAAATGGTGTTCAATCCCTTCGACATCGTTATAAATATTTTCGTTTTTAACTCCGATTATTTTTAGGAACTGTTCAAGTAAATCATGTCTGAAGACCAGTCGCTTGCCTATCTTTTTACCCTTGGCTGTTAGCACGAGCCCTCTATATTTTTCGTAAACTAAATATTCATCTTTATCAAGCTTTTGCACCATTTTCGTTACTGAGGAGGGATGTACAGAAAGCGCTTCTGCAATATCTGAGACCCGCGCGTATCCTTTTTCTTCAATCAAAATATATATTTGTTCAATATAATCTTCCATACTAGGTGTTGGCATCCCGTACCCTCCAAAAAAATTACTCACCTAAAAGTTTACTATATAAAAAAATAGTAAACAAGGCACTTTATCACATATCTAATTTACAATTTTATTTTGAGGCTTTTTCTTCCCATAAAAATTTAACCTTTTTTTCAGCTTCGTCTAAAAAAAGCCGTGCATTAAAGGTCTTTTCTTTATTAACGAATCCTTCAATCAGCTCTGTTTTCCCTTCTGATAAAAGCAGCTTAATGTTCTTTTGGGTAATGTTTTTACCTAATATTTTCTTTGAAATGGTAAAATTACAATGATTCTTTTGATAATTTGAACAACCGTAAAAACTCCCCTTATCTACTACTGACCCATCACATTTTTTACAAGGACCAAGCTTTGTAACGGTCTGCTTCCTTCCCTTTTGCTTACCGGGCGCAAAATTTTCGCGAATATCCTCCGAGAAAGTCCAGGTAGTAGCTTGACCCATACTTGACGAAATTAAGTGAATGACCATTTTCTTTGTTTGCTCCATAAACTGCTTTGGTGCAGCGGACCCCTCTGATATTTCCTTTAGTTTCTGCTCCCATTTTGCAGTCATTTCCGGTGAAGCTAAGATTTCTTTGCCAATGGCCTCAATCAGGATTTTGGCTTTGGCTGTAGCATAAACTAAATTCTTATTAACCTCAATGTATAGGCGGTCCTTTAGCATTGTGATGATGCCTGCTCTGGTAGCTTCAGTTCCTAGGCCCTCGGTCTTTGTCAGAATTCTTTCCAGTTCCTTATCATCTATATGCTTACCGGCCGTTTTCATTAACGTAATCAATTGTCCTTCTGTATAGCGCTTTGGTGGTTGCGTTTTGCTTTCTTTGACTTCCACCTTATCCGTTCGGCCCTGCTCACCTTCAGATAACTTCGGTAGCGCTGGCTCATCATCATTGTCTTTTGGATTCAGTACTTTTCGCCAGCCTTCTTCAATTTGTACCTTCCCTTTCGAGATAAACGCTGCCCTTCCGTCGACCATAGTGGTCACAGTCGTATATTCAGCAATAGCCTTATTGTAGTGTGCGGCGATCAAACTTGTAACGACTAAATCGTAGATTATTTTCTCATCAGGGCTGAGTCGCGCTACATTTGGGATTTGTTCCGTCGGAATAATTGCATAGTGGTCCGTGACCTTTTTTTCATTCACATAGCGTTTATTTTCTGAAATCGAAGCCAAAGGTAAGGGAAAAAAGTTTTCGTAGTCCTTAATATGGCTTAATTTGTTTAAGATTTCCGGGAAAGTATTCGCTTCTTCTTTTGTTACGTACCGTGAATCAGATCGAGGGTACGAGACATTTCCCTTTTGATAGAGCTTTTGCATAACATCCAGTGTTTTCTTAGGAGAGAATTTAAAGCGTTTATTTGCCTCCGCTTGGAGGGCGGACAAATTATATAAAAGTGGAGGAAAGAACTCTTTTCTTTCTGATTGAACCTCACTAACTTCTGCAGGTTTATCCTTGCAAAAAGCCGCAACTTTTTCGGCTAACTCTTTTGTCTTTACTCGAGTTTCTCCATCATTCTGCCATTTCCCGGTATATTTTTTTCCATTCATTGAAAAATGAGCGAGAACCTCCCAAAAGGGCTCAGCTTTAAAGTTCTCAATTTCTAATTCTCTTTTCACAATAAGTGCTAAGGTTGGCGTTTGTACTCTGCCAACTGAAAATACATCGGAAAATCCTTGTTTTTGTAAAAGTAAGCTATACAAACGTGAAGCATTCATACCAACTACCCAGTCAGCACAGGCTCTAGTGTAGGCCTCAAAAAATAAGCTCCTCGTTTCCTGCTCATCTAACAGCTTTTTAAAACCCTCTTTAATACTATTAGCTGTTAACGACGAGATCCAGAGCCTTTTCATTGGTTTATGACATTTTGTTAGCCTGAGAATATTGCGGATAATCAGTTCACCTTCGCGTCCCGCATCACCTGCATGTATTATTTCAGTAACTTGAGAATCAGACACTAACTTTTTTATTATGGCAAATTGTTTTGCCTTATCCTTTGATACCTCGTATTCAAACTGTTCAGGGATAATTGGTAAATTATCTAACGACCATTTTTTCCAACCCTGCTGATATTTTTCGGGCGAGACTAGTTGGCAGACATGACCAATTGCCCAGGTCACATAGGCTCCCTGAGGAAAAACATCATTTGGAAAAATTTCAATAAAACCATTTTGTTTTTTATGTTTAAAGATTGATGCTAAGGTTGATCCTTGATCCGGCTTTTCGGCAATAATTAATTTCATTATGATTGCTCCCTTTTTACAAAGCATCCCGAAATCCATTTTACCCATTAAATCCAGTGTTCGTAAAGATAAATAATTACCAATATCCAGTAATTCCCTGAACATATTATGACAATGGACAATCGAGACGATATAATCGCATGTATCTTTCTTCACTTTCCAATAATTGTTGATGACTTCCTTCCATGGCAATTTTTCCTCGGTCCAGAAAAATGATGCGGTCCATGTTCTCAACACCAGTCAAATGGTGAGTCACCCAAATTATTGTTTTATCTCTTAATGTTGTAAATATCGTATTCAACAGGTCTATTTCTGTAATCGGATCTAGACCAACTGTTGGTTCATCAAGGATAACGACCGGTGTATTTTGAAGCAGTATTCTAGCCAGAGCAATTCTCTGTCGTTCTCCCCCTGAGAATCGTTGTCCGGTTTCCTGCATATTTGTTTGATAACCTTTAGGTAATGTTTCTATTAATCCTTCTAATTGGACCATTCGAGCGACGCGATAAACCTCCTCATCACTCGCCTCCGGGCAGCCTAAGCGAATATTATTTAGAACTGAAGTATTAAACAGGTAAGCCTTTTGATTCAGTACTGACATGAGGGTTGGAATAACCGATTCCAAGTTCTTTGCATTTAAGCCATTTATCCGTACTTCACCACTTGTTGGTTCAAGTGCACCCTGAATCAAATTTAAAAGGGTCGATTTACCCGAACCACTTCGCCCAATAATCGCAATTTTTTCACCTTGTTCTACCTTTAGGGTAACATCTTTTAATAGCGGTTCGTTTTGATGATATCCAAATGATAACTTGTTGAGTTCTAGTGTAACTTGAGCTATTGACAGGGTATCTGGCATAACCACAGCGGAACTCATAATTTGCGATTTATCACTTTCGATACTGTCAAGACGTTTTAATGAATCGTGATATGTAGCTGTTTCACTGACGGCACTTGCGATGGGCAAGAACGATTCCACTAAGGACAACAATACAAGACCAAATGCAGCGATTAAGGTTGACGGGATTTCCCCGCTCATTGTTAGTCCATTCGCCCAAGCAATTGTCACGACAACAATCGTACCAAGTACGATTTGATTTGCAACATCTCTCCAATTCACAAAAGAAAGCTTACGTGCTTCCACCAAAAACAATTGCTGTTCTTGTTTTTCATTCCGACGGATGAAACTGGAATGATTCCCACTAAAAATCCAATCGCTAATTCCAAAAACTGCATCCGTGAATTGGTAATAAAGCTGATGTCTTCCTATTTTCAATTTATCATTTAGTGCTCTCGTGTATAGGAATGAAAAAAGAGGGCCAATAAACAAAATCAAACCCATCAGACCTGCGAGAGTCAGGGCGAATGGAAGAGAAAACATACCGGCACAAATAATAATCAGCGCGTAAATGATAATAGAAACAAGGGAGGGAAACAGGGTTTTTAAGTAAAAATCCTGTAAATGCTCGATATCATCTGCAAGGACACCGAGAACGTCTCCCGTTCGAAACCGGGAACGGAGGAAAAAAGCTTGAGGTTCGATTATTTTATATAATCTTATACGCATTTCTGAAAGAACTTTCAATATGATAGAGTGTCCTGTCAGCCTTTCGGCATAACTTAATACTGCTCGGCCAATCCCAAAGGTGCGAACCCCAACAATTGGCACATAGACCATTAAAATCGATTCCGGCTGAGTCGCTGCTTTAGATATTAAATAGCCTGAGGTAAACATTAAGCCCGCCCCAAAGAGAATCGTCATGGTACCAAGAAAGCAGGCAAGAATAAACTGCCAACGATAGCGTCGTAAATATGGATAAATCCATTTCTCCTTCCCCACTTAGATTCCCCCTTTCTGAACGTTTACAAGATGATAATAGGCTGACTTTTGTTTCATTAATTGTTCGTGTGTACCTGATTCGACAAGCCTGCCATGGTCCAACACAAGAATTTCATCCATTTCTAGCATCCAATGTAAGCGATGGGTTGCAAAGAAGACAAGTTTCCCATCAAATAATCGCAGCATGGTCCGCTTCAATTCAGCTTCTGTTTCGATATCCAAATGGGCAGTTGGCTCATCTAACATTAAGATAGATCGTTTAACTAAAAAAGCACGAGCAAGGGCAATCCGCTGTTCTTGGCCTCCACTTAAGGCCCTGCCTCCGTCACCTATTATCGTCCCTACTCCTTGCGGCAGCGCTTGAATCACTTCAAGTAACCCCGCCTGCTTGGCTGCAACCAAGACTTCTTCCTCCGTTGATTCAGGTTCATAAAAGCGAATATTATTAAGGATTGTATCGTTAAAAATATATGGATGCTGTGGAATATAGGTTACTTGGTTCTGCCACCCGGAATGGGATAATGAGGTAACCGTTATGTTACTAATTTGAAACTCTCCTGAAGAAGGTGCTAAAAATCCACTTAAAATATCGATCAGAGTTGATTTCCCTGCACCACTTGCCCCAATAATACCA
Organism: Neobacillus drentensis NBRC 102427; assembly: GCF_001591445.1. Taxonomy (GTDB): domain Bacteria; phylum Bacillota; class Bacilli; order Bacillales; family Cytobacillaceae; genus Neobacillus; species Neobacillus drentensis. Next base: position 174,180 of record NZ_BCUX01000005.1, read on the forward strand.
ATTTTTTTTGCCCCGAAAACTGATAGATTAATATCCTGTAAGCCAGCTTGGTTATTGTCGTCAAATTGGATATTTACGCCTTTAACAGCAAAGAGATCGCTGGAATTCCAGACTGGAATAGCTCCTTTTATTTGCTGCTGTGATTCATGAGCAAGGATGTCCTCAATGTTTTTACCTGCGTTTTTCCCATCAAGAGTTGCATGGTAATCTGCACCTAATTCTCTGATCGGTAAAAAATATTCTGGTGCCAAAATCAGTATCGTCAAAGCCGGGTGTAATTCCATTGCCCCATTTATTAATCCCATCCCCAGAAAAACAGCAACTGTTGCGATCGAGAGCATTGTAATAAAATCAAGGGCAAATGATGATAAAAAAGCAATCCTCAATGTCCCCATCGTAGCACGACGATATTTTTCGCTGACTAAGGCGATTTTGTCGATGTGCTGCTTGCTTAACCCTAAGTATTTAAGAGTTTCTATTCCTCTTAATGAGTCGACAAAATGGTTCGAAAGTAATTGATAGGATTCATACTGATGATCAGCTTTTCCTTTTGCTGCAAGGCCTAGCAGAATCATAAAGACAATCAGAATTGGAAGGGCTATTACTAAAATAACAGCAGACCGGATATTTTCTGTAAAGATAAACAAACAAACAGATGCTGGGATGATCGCCATTTCGACCATTTTTATAAAAATGATTTCAAGGTACCGTCGAAATCTCAGCACGCCTTCCATCACGAGCGTAACAGTCTGTCCTGATCCCTCTTCTCTAACAAAACGGGGACCCAGTTGAAAAAGTTTTTTCAACAGTTCCCCGCGAAACTGATCACTAGTTCGCGCCGAAAAATGGAAACTTAGCTTTTTCTTCCAAACCGTTGCAATCCTGCGAATGATGAGAGCCAATAAAAAGATCACCAACTTTTTTTTGACTGTATGAAACAAATCCCCCGCAAAAAGCGAGGAGATTGCATCTGCCAAATAGTTGGCCTGGATAATGATCATAACTCCTTGTAAAGCAGTTAAAATGGCTAGTTTTACGAGAAGTGGTTTGACTCCCTTGTAAGAGAACAAAACTTTTTCCATTAGTAGGTTAATTGCTCCTTATCCGTTACCCGTTTCCGGAAAATATAGTAACTCCAAATAGTATAACCCAATACAAACGGTAGAATAGTTAACGCGACAATCGTCATAATTTTTAAAGAGTATAGACCGCTAGATGCATTATAAACGGTTAAATCAAATGCTTTATTGATAGAACTGATCATCACTCTTGGGAACAACCCAGCGAAAATGGCTGAAACCGTAAAAGCCAAACCAAGTCCTGACATGGTAAAGGCTAAGCCTTCGCGTTTTTTGTTAATAAAGAAATAGGCCAATACATAAGCGAGAATAATTAAAACAACAAGTACTGACTCCATTACCGGACGAACTTTAAATATGTCAGTCATTCCCCAAGATAGGACCACAAAAATCACCAAAGCACCTAGTACTGCTAAGACTACTTTTTTTGCCAATGCAGCAGCACGTTGTCTAATGTCACCCACTGTTTTTAAAGCAAGAAAATTAAGGCCATGTAAGAAGCATAACAATGTGACGGTTAAGCCTCCCCAAAGAGAGTAGATATTAATAAAATCTGTAAAACTAGCATTCATATTCATATCAGCTTGAATCGGCATTCCCCTTAGCATACTTGTAAAAAGGACCCCAATCAGGAAAGGAGGTAATAAACTTCCAAAGAAAATAACCCAATCCCAAGTATTCGTCCAACGTGGATTATCGACTTTTCGGCGGAATTCAAATGAAACTCCCCGCCCAATTAAGCATAGCAAAACAGCTAATAACGGCAAATAATACCCGCTGAACATGGTGGCATACCAATTTGGAAAAGCCGCAAAGATAGCACCGCCACCCGTTAATAGCCATACTTCGTTGGCATCCCAGAACGGACCAATCGTATTGACCATTACGGTCCGTTCTATTTGGTTACGGGCAAGCAATCTTGTTGACATACCTACTCCAAAATCAAAGCCTTCAAGGAAAAAGAAACCAATAAAAAGGATTGCGATGAGTAAAAACCATAATTCGCTTAGTTCCATCTTAAGCACCTACCTTATTAAATGGGTCCGTTGTGACCTTGGAATCAATCCCATGGAGGCTTTCAGGACCTTTTTTAATTTCATGAACCATTAAGTAAATCATCACGCTGGCAAGGATTGTAAATATTAGCAGGTACATGATGATTGAAAAAAGAATCGTTCCTCCCGAAACATTGGGAGAAATGGAATCAGCAGTTGTCATTAGACCGAAAACAGTCCATGGCTGACGTCCAACCTCTGTCATCAGCCAGCCAAATGTATTGGCTAAGAATGGAAAAGCTATAGCTGGTAAAAGGAACTTTAAGAATATAGGGCTTCGCTCTAATCTGCCTTTTTTCCATAGGTAGGCACCCATTAATGATAATAAAATCATTCCCATACCAAAGCCAATCATAAGTCTAAAGCTCCAATACGTGGTTTTAACAGGTGGAATATAGTTGGTACCTTCACCTACTACCGAATCGTATTTTACGGTATATTCTTTCTGCAGTGTCTCCATCCCTTTAAGTCCGCCTTCAAATTTAGAATAGGCTAAGAAGCTCATAGCATAGGGAATGTTTACTTCAAACTTATTCTCTTTTTTATATGAATCTATTATTGCAAAGGCAGACCACGGGGCGGGATCGGCTGTATCTTTCCAGATTCCCTCAGCAGCAGCCATTTTCATCGGCTGTGTTTTCACCAGAAATTGTGCTTGTGTATGTCCGCTTAAGGCAGTTCCGATACTTCCTATCAAGCCAATAATGATTGCAATTTTCATAGATTTTAGATAAAACTCAACGTGATTTTTCTTAAGGAGATTTACAGCACTTACACCCGCAATGAAAAACGCCCCTGTACATAAAGCTCCTGTAATGACATGCGGGAATTCCACCCATAATTGCCCATTGGTAATTAAGGCTAAGAAGTCATTCATTTCTGCCCGGCCATTGTTGATCTTAAACCCGACTGGTACTTGCATAAAAGAGTTGGCCATTAAAATCCAAAAACCTGACAAGAGCGTTCCGAAAGAAACGAGCCATATACATGCTAAATGAACCTTTTTCATTAAACGATCCCAGCCAAAAATCCATAACCCGATAAAGGTTGACTCCATGAAAAAGGCTAGTAAGGCTTCAATTGCGAGCGGGGCACCAAAAACATCCCCGACAAATCTCGAATAATCAGACCAGTTCATCCCAAACTGGAATTCCTGTATAATCCCAGTTACGACCCCAACCGCAAAGTTAATCAAAAACAGATGTCCCCAAAACTTTGCCATCTTTTTGTAAATCTCTTTCTTTTTAACAACGTACAGTGTTTCCATTAATGCCACCATAAACACTAAACCAATCGAAAGCGGTACGAAGAAAAAGTGGAATATCGTTGTTGCAGCAAATTGAAATCTTGCTAAAAACACTGGATCCATAGTTGACTACCTCCTAAATTTCTATTACCATGTTCAAGTATTCACAAACTTAAAGAAAAAAAACTTTATTACAGTCCCTTAACACAGTGGTAATATTGATAATAATTATTTTTTTAGAATTACTCTCATACAACTCACTCATATAATAGCAGACCATGTCACGAATTCTCCTTAACTTTTTGTCCGTTTCGTGACAAGTAGCACTGAAGAAAAAAAGAGCAGTCAAATTATATGACCACCCTCAATATAACCATTTTTAATCTAATCTCTTCAAGGAAGGTACATCCTGATTGTACCAATGATCATCGGGGATAATATTCGAAACTGTTAATATTAAGGATGGAATTCTCTCCACATCGAACACAATCGCACCAATTTCCTTTGCAAAAATGATAAATGCACTTCCATGTGAATAATTATCAAGTTCAGCTCCTATATGGAGCAATGCGAATAATATCGTCTGCTTTTCAGCCGAATCCATATAAACTTGCGGTGAAAATCTCAGTATCCATTCATCACCTTCTATGGAAAATCGGTACATTCAATCCCCGCCTTCTGCAAATTAATTTGCTTAATTTAAGATATGAAGCAGAAGTATTTTTCATGATATTTGTCATGACAAATCAGACAAAAATATATTCTCATAGAAACTATTATTTATTCACCAAAAGGCGCAAGTCATTCCTTGACTGTAAATTTTCAATATTGTATATTTAAAGCATCATGTAACTATATATGCATAGCAAGTGGCTGCATGATAATATTTATCTTTGGCACCAATAAGGGTGGCTTTAAAAGGCTTAGGAGGAAGAAGTACATGCAAAACGGTAAAGTAAAATGGTTTAACAATGAAAAAGGTTTTGGTTTTATTGAAGTTGAAGGCGGCGACGATGTATTCGTACACTTCAGCGCTATTACTGGCGAAGGCTTCAAATCTTTAGAAGAAGGTCAAGAAGTTTCTTTTGAAATCGTTGAAGGAAACCGTGGACCACAAGCAGCTAACGTTGTAAAACTTTAATCTTAAATAGCCAATCTAGGGCTGACGTTTTCGTCAGCCTTTTTATATGTTCAACTTAACTTAATTTTTTCCCATACTCCTGAAGTTGTTCTCCTACTGTACAATTGGAAATGCAAAACCGGTGCGCAGCTCTCCGCCCGCCTTCTTTTTTCAAATGCTGGTGTAAAAAGCAGCCTTTACAATATTGAATCATTAATGATTCTACATGACCCAGCAATTCCTTCCTGTTTAATTCCTTCACTGGAGTCTCACACCCATTTCTTAAAGAATCAATGTTTTTGCAAATATTTCTTTTCCCTCTAATGCTTGTGTTGCTAATTTATCTGCTTCTTTATTGTCTTTTCTAGAAATGGACGTATATTTAGGTACTAGCCCAAGGGTTTTGATTTTCCCTTCAATTCTGTCAAGCCAGCTATTAAGTGTATCCTCATAGCACGGCCATTCCCCTTCAAGTTGTTTTAGCACCACTTGTGAGTCGCCCTTAAATTCACAAGATAAATGATGAACTCCCAAATCTTCTAAAATATTTAGCGCATAATAAAAAGCAGCATATTCTGCTTCATTGTTTGTCTCCAATTCATCAATCCGTTCATTGGCTCGGATCCGATATTTCTTCTTCCCTTGTTTAAAAAAGATGACCGCTCCCAGACCAGCCTGATTAGTTTCCTTTTGAAATCCTCCATCAAAGTACACGGTTATTTCATGTGGGTCTTCTTCAATTTCGGTCAGCAATTTTTTCAATTCTTTTAAGATCCAGGATGTTTCCTTTTCATCATAAAAAAACAAATCTGATACTTTCCCAGTCATTTCAAGCTCTTCGCCAATTTGTATAGCCGTTTCACCTGAGACCCATTCAGAGGAAAACTGTACCTTTTCATTACTTTTTAATTTATACATCCATTCTAACCGATATTTCAATGTCCTCAACCTCTCGTAAAAGTATTCAGGTGGCATTTTCAAAACAATATCCATCTGGCAGAAATGACCACATCATTCTACCCTATTCTAATCTATATACTTATCATACCCACTTCTTCATAGTAGTTATAAGAATAAATATTTTTTGCCTTAAAAGAAATATGATAAACTTTCAATAATACGCTTATGGAGGATACAGAATTGATTGAGGTTTATATTGACGGGGCTAGTGCTGGCAATCCCGGACCAAGCGGGGCAGGGATATTTATCAAAGGAAATGGCATTACAGAAAAATATTCCATTCCCTTAGGAATCATGTCAAATCACGAAGCAGAATATCATGCATTTATTAAAGCTTTGGAGATTTGTTTAGAAAAAGGATATCGGGATAGTGTCTTATCTTTCCGAACTGACTCCGAATTAGTAAACAGGGCGGTCGAAAAAGAATTTGTAAAAAACAGGTTATACGCACCATTACTTGAACAGGCCTTACACTTCTCAAAACAGTTCACCTTGTTTTTTATGAAATGGATTCCAAGCGCTGAAAATAAAGTCGCCGATGAATTGGCTAGACAAGGCATTCGAAAAAACAACCCCGAGGAGCAATGATACTTTATGAAAAAACCTTTAGTTGCTGATGTAAGTTTGCTTCTGGTGACAATCATCTGGGGTACTACTTTTGTATTAGTTCAAAATGCGATTGACTTTCTTGAACCGTTTTCGTTTAACAGCATTCGCTTTCTTGCTGCAGCGATATTATTGATTTTCTGTCTTGTGATATTTGAAAAAAAACAACTAAAAAAATTGGATACAAAGCTACTTTTTTCAGGAGTATTTATTGGATTTTGGCTTTTTCTTGGTTATGCCACCCAAACAATCGGTCTTTTATATACCACTTCTTCCAAAGCTGGCTTTATTACAGGTTTAAACGTAGTCCTAGTTCCGATATTTTCAATGATGTTATTAAAACAGTTTCCGAACAGGAATGCAGTATTGGGTGTATTAACGGCGACCATCGGTTTATTCCTGCTGACAATGACAGATGTCAATTCATTAAATCGAGGAGATGGCTTTATTTTCATTTGTGCCATTAGTTTCGCTCTGCAGATTATCTATACTGGTAAGTTTAGTAATAAATATCCGACTCTGCTGTTAACTGTCATTCAAATTTCGACTGTTGCTGTCTTATCATTTTTTTGTTCGTTCCTGTTTGAAGATTGGAAAAAATCTTTTAATCCTGGGATTCTGCTTAAGCAAGATGTTCTGATCGCCCTGATCATCACAAGTATATTTGCAACTGCGCTGGCATTTATGATTCAAACAAATTTTCAAAAATATACATCAGCCACACGTGTGGCGTTAATTTTTGCAATGGAACCGGTATTTGCAGCAATTACAGGTTATTACTGGGCAAATGAACGACTTTCATATAGTGCGCTAATTGGCTGCTGCCTCATTTTTGCGGGAATGATCTTTGCCGAGATGCCAGCAACCAAAATCCCATTACTAAGAAAAAACAAATCCTTGGAGGATAAGGTCTCTTAGAAAAAACTCCCTTACGCGAAAGGGAGTTTTTCATGGTTATATCACTAATAGTTCCTTTTCTTTTACGAATCTAATCGCATCTTTCCTTGTGTTAATCTTATTCGAAATTAATGTTTCCAGCAATGAGACATAAAAACTGCCATCAAAACTTTTTTGTGCTTTTAATGTTAGCTCAATGGCAGTATTAATCATTTCATCGGAAGCATTGGTATAGTGTTTCCCAAAGAAAATAAAGCCAATTGCATCCTCTTGAAATTGAAATCCTTTTCCTTCCAAGTGTTGCAAATAATTTTCGACTGTACCCACTTACTCGCCATCCCTCTCCCATCAAACTGTGAATATCCCTTTAGAATCTTATCTTAAATTTTGATAATTTTCTATTCTTTTTTGTACATAAGTGACCGATGACCCCCACTAAAACACCCAGAATGGCTCCTCCAACAACTTCTTCAGGCTGATGGCCTAACATCTCTTTTAGCTTTTTTGGTGAGTCTTGTTTAAATTCAACACTCTCCTCTTTATGAATTTTTTCAATAAATTCATTCATTGAATTTACCTTTAAGGTGAGTTCGCCTGTTTGCCTTCTTACCCCTTGCGCATCATACATGACTATTAATCCATAGATGAGGGAAAGGGCAAAATCAAAGGTTGGCAGTCCTCTCTGCATCGCAATGTATGTTGTTAAGGTCGAAACGCCGGCAGAATGCGAGCTGGGCATGCCTCCGGTACCAAAAAACAGCTCTGGTCGCCATTCCTTTTTTTTATAAAAGTGAATTGGAATTTTCATTCCTTGGGCTAGTCCCATGCTGAAAAGTGCTAAATAAATCCCTTTGTTCATTAAATCACCCCTGCTATTATTGTTCGAAAGTCCGAGTTTTATTATTCTGTATGGAAATACTAATAAAAGTGGGAGGTGAACATGATGGGTAAAAATGGGCAAGCAAATCGAGGCGTAAAAGCCCCTGGAGTTAATCCTCAAGGATATGGGCAAGATGCCGAGTTCGCTGAAGAACCAAAGAGTAAGCTAGAAAATGCGGCTAAGAAAAAGAATACAAAATAATCCCGGAAACATGAAACTGACTGCCCCTATTGTGACAGTCAGTTTCATGTTTTATGAGCAGTATCAGCCAGGTAGGCACAATAAGGAATTAGCCGTCTAGCCACTTCAAATTCCCTGTGTTTACAACCCGGTCTCCAGTTCACTTCAAATATCCGGAAATTTTGCTGTGAATCGATTCCAACATCAATCCCAAGTTCATCGAAGGAATGTTCATATAATGTGTCTAAATGGGCAGAAATTGTCAGTGCAAATTTCTCCAAGTCTGTTTTTATTCGTTCGGACTCTTCCCCAAATTCATCTAAAAGAAAAGGTTCTAAGTCGCCGCGGTACCCTCCGCTGCTAATATTGCTAATCAATTTGGTGTTACCACTAACCCGTGGATAAATCAATGTGATTTCCCATAAACCCTGTCTATTTTTTTGAACATGTAAGCGAAAGTCATAGGTTAATCCCGCTTTTGTTTTACATTCAATAAACGGCTGAAGCAAATATTTCTGCTCTAGGACTAACCTTTCAATTAGAACCTCCATTTCCTTGGTGTTAAACAGTTGAACATTTGGGCCGTCCGTTAATTTATACGTTTGCATGTCATTAAGTTTTTCGATAAATAATATTTTTTTGCCTTGATTTCCATTTACAGGTTTTATAACGGCACGAGAATGCATCTGAAGAAAAGAGTTAAACACTTGTGGATTACTTAATCTTACGGAAGGAATCAAATAACTGGAGAATTCGTGCGCTTTAAGTAGTTTTTTATATACTTTAAACTTATTTCCAACAGGATAACTTGTGAATAGTGAATATTCCTTTAGTTTTTTCAAAATAGCCGATTGCCTTTCCGTCTTAGGGTTGCAACTGTTAATGATGACTGCTGGAAAGTCCATTACTGTTTGTACCCATTCCCCCTGTTGATAGATCCACCCATTAATTTTCATAAGATTAAAATCAACATTGTTGAACGAAAAGTAAAAAAAAGGAATTCCCTCCATTTTTGCAACAGCAGCAAAAGGATATGCTTTTTTAACTTCTTGCGGATTTTTTCGATTATGAAGCATGCCAATTGACTTCAAAATCATCACATCCTTAAAGTGGATCTAAATAAAACTTGATTTCTTTTGATGCTGACAGGGCAATCTCCTTCGCTTGTTCAGGGTTATCAGCAGTCGCAATTACATAGGCATAGCGATCACCTAGTGAATATGGTTTTGTTAAGATGGCACCTTTTCTTGGCTTTACATAAACTTCCTTAACACCATCATAATTAGAAGCTTTATTTTTGCCGGTCACTTTTACGAGTATGCCGCGTGAATTAATAGTAAGATATTTTGCATAAACATGTGTTTTTTTAGTTACTTCTAGGATCGGGTCTTGCCCTAGGTAGAGTTTAAGTGTTTCTTTCACTAAATTGATTCCGGTTCCCTCTAGAATAATTCTATTCATCGCCCCCCCTGACATACGAGGATTAATTTCGATTAACTTCCACTTTCCATCAATGAGCCTCATTTCTAAATGACATGTTCCATTTTCCAATTCCAGCGCTTGAATAATACTTTCAACCGCGCTTTGTAATTCCTCAAAAGTCACTTGATCTAGTTGGGCTGGATAACAATACCCAGTAATGATAAAACGATCACCATTTGATACCTCCTGTTCAATTACTGCCACCATCGAAATCTGCCCATCCTTAGCGATGACTTCAATTAAGTATTGCGTTCCAAACAAATATTCTTCAATTAATACCGGGCTGGAAGGGAATTTTTTATTTAAATATTCTAAACCTTCTTTTAGCTCTGAGATGGTTTCAACTAGTAAAACATCCTTTGACCCGTTGGATACTGGATACTTTAATATAAGTGGTAAATGCTGCTGATTCCCCTCGGCAAATTGCTGAATAGACAATTGTTCTCCCTGAAAGATAGTAAATTTTGGTGATACAGGCAGCGTTTTAAGATGTTCACGAAAACGTGTTTTCTCCTCCATGATTGCCAAAGCATCCTTGGACACAGGAAAAAGTCCTAACTCTTCAGAGATTCGTGCCGCATAAGAAACATAAGGGTCTATAAAACTAATAACTGCACAGATTTGTTTTCGATCATCTTCGAGATTTTTGAGGATTGAAAAAACAATCTCTTTTTCAAATAAATTATCTACATACACCATCCGATCCACTTCAGGAAATTCATCTATTTGTTTGACAAATTCTCTTCTATTCGTTAATAGAACTGTATAATAACCCATAGTTTTTGATGTACCGAGGGCTTCTCTGCTTGTTCCTGATTTGTTACTTCCAACAAAGACAATTGTTTGCATATCAACCTACTTCCTCTGTGTTTTTTATTGGCTGGTTCTTTTAGTTAATAAGTACTTTCCATAGCTTATTGGAGTAATGTAGGTATCTCGCCATGTTTCGAACATTAATGCATGACGAAAGGTTAACCTTAAATCTCTAGCATTACATTCAATAAACATGGGAAGACCATCCTTTGTAATCCCGACATCAAGTCCAATATCTGCTAGGTTTTCAATTTGATTACTCAGTTGCTTGGCAACCTTCAAGGATAGTTCTTCCACGTCAGCCACTACTCGTTTATCATCCAAGTCGGGAAGGTTTCTTAGAATATCTTCAAAGGCAAAACAGATACCGCCTTGAGCAGCATTTGTAACAATGCTGCCTGTTTTAGCTACTTTCCCCACCATCCCGGTCACTTGCCATGTGCCATTCCCATTTCGTTGGACGGATACCCGAAGGTCAAATGGATTATTATTATATTCTGCAAGTCGAATTCTCGATTGGATAATATAAATCCCGCTCGTTACCAAAGAATCTATTTTCAATGGTAACCGGTCTACAAGGATGATTTCTTCCTGCCACCTATCTTTTTGCGGATAGGTCAGCAACCACTCTGAATCGTTAAGGCGCGTTGCTTTCATGTTACGTCTTCCAAATGTACCACTGCTCGGTTTGATTATTAATTCCCTGTGTTTTCCCATCATTTCAAACATATTACTTTGATTAAATTGGACCGTATCAGGGAGATGTGCTCTTAGGTCTTCACTTTCCGCTAATAGTTTATGAATTTTGTATTTCCCATACTGATTCCATTCATTAAAAAATATTATGCCTTCTGCTTGTAAACTTTTAAGCTGTTTCTTGGCTGCTGAGCTACATTGATACCCTCTGTTATGAATAACGAAAGGTTTAGGAATAGTATTTTTCTGATACTTACCGTTTCTATTCATCACATAACCCGTTGTCTCAGATAAACCGGGCTGCAAATCCTCCAACCGAAGATAAACTGGAATGAGATTATTTATCTTACCCGCTTCCTCATAGAAAGCAAGGACTTGTGACTGTTTACCGTTCACAATTTCTCGATATAATTGCGAACCGATGATAATTCCAATATACTCCTGTTTCAAGCTATTTCCCCGCCTTATGAATAGGGTTTACGTTCAGGTGACCTCAACAAACCGCTTCTTACTATTAAATGCAAGGGTTATAGATTTGGAGAGATAAAAACTCCAATTTTTTTGAAACATTCATAAAATAATCGAATACACTAAGTTACATTACTTTAAGAGGTGTTATGTATAATGAGAATTAAACCAAAAGTGGCCATCATAACCCCTGGTTCCTTCCCCATTCCATCATCTCGTTCAAGTTCCGTTGAAACAGTTATCGAGATGCAAACAAACATTCTCCAAAACGATATTCAATTCACTGTCTTTGGGAAAAAGACAAAAGATCTCCCTTCCGTTGAAAAACAAGGAAATATTTCTTATGTCAGGGTTACTTATCGACATTGGACAAGGTACCTCTCTAATGTCATGACAAAACTGTCAAAACTCAATCCCGATATCATCCAAATAGAAAATCGCCCAAAATATATTCCCCTCATTCGGCACAGGTTTCAAAATGCACTGATTTTCTTATCACTGCACTCGACCATGTTTATTTCTAAAGCACATATTGAAAAGGAAGCGTTAATTAGAAATCTCCATCAAGCTGATAAAATTATTGTCAACAGCCATTTTCTTAAAGATTATTTAATAAAACTAACAGATTGTGATGCAAATAAAGTCATTGTCAATTATTTAGGGGTGGATACCACTCAATTCCAATCGAAATGGTCATTAAATCAGATAAGTAATAAAGAAAAGTTTATTAAACAAATGAACCTTGAAGGGAGGAAAATCATCTTATTTGTCGGACGCTTAAGAAAAATAAAGGGAATTCATATAATACTGCAGGCTATGCCTTCAATTATCCAAGCGGTGCCTAACACCTTATTACTTATTGCCGGCAGTGCGTTTTATGGTTCAGAAAGAAGAACCAGCTATGTTGACAAATTATTTACATTAGCAAAGAATTTTCCGGAGCACGTCCGGTTTGTTTCGTTTATCTCACATGAGGAAATCCACCATTGGTTTAAGGCAGCAGATCTTGTTTTAGTCCCTTCAATTGGACATGAAGCATTCGGATTAGTGAATGTGGAAGCAATGGCATGTGGTGTTCCCGTTATCGCAACAAAAATTGGGGGAATGCCGGAGGTTATTGAACATGGGAGAACGGGGTATTTGATAAATCTACAAAATATTGAAGTGGAGCTATCCACTTGTGTAATTCAGCTCTTAAACAATCCTAAAAAAGTGGAATTATTAGGTCTTAACAGTGTTGAACGAGTGATGGAACATTTCACTTGGGAGAAGAGTTCTAACCGTATCCTTCAATTGTATATCGAAATGATAACTGATAAAAAATAGAACGTCCCTTTAAGGAATAGTTCCTAAAGGGACATTCCTAACTATAAAAATGCTCTTTCATGGAACTGAATTGTATTTCCATACGCATCTTCATCAAGAATTTGGAACTCTTGAATTTGAACTGCATAAAACATTGGCTGGGTCCGAATTTTTAAATACGTGTCATAATCCAATGTCTTAAAGCCTTTGAAGCTGGGATATATATTTGCTTCTAAAATCCACGGGAAGCCATGCTCATCTAAAGCGATATCTATACCAAATTCAGCAAAATGTTCATTTTTTTGGTCCATTATCCGGCAAAACCTTTGGCAAAGGTTTAAAATGTTCCGATAAACAAGCGAAAAGTTTAGTCCTTGGGTTGAACTCTTGATGACTTTTTCCAATGTCATCGCCTCTCCACCCCGAGCAATATTGGTTAGGTCTTCATCTTCTCGAGCAACCCTGCATTCAATTCCTGAGCATTGCCACTTCCTATTGTTATATTTCTGCATCACAACCCTGACATCAAGGGATCGATTATTTACCTTTAGGAGCGGGATATAGGTTTGAAATAAATACTCTTGATCAAAAATCCCCATTTCCTCTAACAGTGCTTGTAGATCTTCTTTATCCTTCAGTCTGTGCTCTACTTTTGTCATATTCCGATAATCAAATAAGCTAAAACCTTCTGTTTTAGAATCTAATTCTACTATAAAAATTCCGCGTCCTCTGGATAAACTTACAGGCTTTAAAATAACCTTTCCATTTTCTATTACAAAGTCAATTAATTCTTCCATGTTATCTAAAAGGATAGTGGCCGGTAAGTGTTGCTTAATTTCCGGGTTGTTTTTTAGTAAATAAAGATCTGATTTTTTAAAGTGATAGGAATTAAATAAATGATTATCGGTTAATTCCACAAGTTGTCGAATATCATTTTCCTTTTGATGGAAATTTCGACGGTAGATGGTAGAGGGGATGGGGGTAGAATCATAGCGCCAATGTTTTTTTACCGGGTCATAGATCATCCCATAAGCAATTCTCTTTTCCCAATCGACTGAACTTGCTGAAAAGGCGATTGTTACTCCGCCATAACGATGGTATTCCCCAAAACGATCATTGAATTTCTCCATATAATCTAAATTATAGACATGACTTTTTTCACCTAACAGAAAGCCGATGGTTGGACCAATAATTGCCTTTCTCTCTGAAAATCGGATTTGATATACCAGGTCCACAGGGAGATGCATAAGTTTTACGAGAGCGTTAGAAACAAACAGTTCCACTGGATTTTGATAGGAATTATGTCTTAGCGGGATTGCGTCTTCGTAAATGTCAAAGTGACAGGTCTCTTCATTCACCCCAAATTTTACAATTTCAGGTTGTTCCCTCCAGTTCTCGGTAAGTCGGTCCGGTAACTTCATTTTCATTTCATTATCATGAAAAACCTTAAATTTCACCCAAACATTTTCAAAATGGGGACTTGATTTTTTGACAAACGGGGTAATTTTATCATGTTGTAATTCTACATTGCTTTCCTGAACGTTTGCTTCAGTTTCCCCACTATTCGTGTGCAGGGTTTGATCATCATTGTTCAAATCCATGATTTCTTTAGCGAGCTCAATTGGCCACTTAAGAATCGTACCAGCTACTTTTTGATTACTTTCACTTATGTCTTTCACAATGGTGAGGATAGGACATGTGGACTGAATTCTAATTTCACCATTTTTCATCAACACAAACTGTAGACCAATTTCATAGATTCTTGGATAATAATAATGGAGAATCTCTAAAATTTGGTGACTTACTTCAAAAAGGTCTTCTTGCGTTTCCTCTAGCATTAAAAGATTATCAGTAAGTAGCAGATAGGCTTCCTTAAAGGGTAATACTTCGTCATCTTTCTTGGCATAAATGAACGGAGTATCCCATTGATGATCGCAATGTTTTTGTCCTAAAACGTATATACTGACGGATGTCAGATTTTGATTCCTGGTAACTAAATTTACATCCTTTAGGGCAGGATGTGTTGCCATCAAATCCAGGAAATCCTTATTCTTAATATTGGTCTTTTCATTAATGAGCGTAATACCTGTTTGCTGTGCAAGTTCAAAGATTGTCCGATTGTTTTTCTTGCGATGATAATTTGTGGGATTATAGATAATTGACGGAATTTCTATGAAACCCAGTAAAACTATCTCCTCATCTTTGATCATCATTGCATTTCCCTTACGTTCGTTTACCTGCAATTCTTCTAAATTAAAAAATAGTATGTTCAAATTTAACTCTTCGCCCGCTATTGCATATTGGAAAACAAAGGAATCACCCTTGGTTAATTCCTCATGGGCAAGCCTATTCCATTGCCGATTTGGTAAAATAATACCAATAGACTTTTCATCCATTTCTCTGTCACCCTCAATCATTTCAGGTCATTTATTATTTTGCATTCATGATTCTATGAAATTGTAAGGAATAATCTGTTGATGTTATTCTTTTATTTTCAAGAATTTTCCCCATTGTTCATAGATGTCTGGTTCTTGATTTTTTACATGCTCTAAAAATGTTGCTAATAGACCTAATTTTTTTAAGTCCTTGAAAAGTCGTTTTGGAAACGACCTGTGAATTTTAAAAGAATTAACATGATCGATAATTTTCAACTTTCCATTCTTATTATAGATCGTATGTCTTAAGGAGAAATCAATTCTCATAAACTGTAAACCTCTAAGTTCTTTAATTAAATCAATAATTTCAATTGTTAACTCCTCGGAAATTTCCTTTGATTTTCCAAGAAATTCTTGCAAGGAAGGCCCGGTAAGATACTCCATAATAATATAATTTTCTCCCGCTTCATAAACCTCTGGTAAAATGGCTGTTTTTTCACCAATATGTTGTAATACATGCTTTTCTCGAAGGCAATAAATTTGTTTTGAATAAATTTTCACACAGCGGTCATCGGATAGTTTAAACACTGCTCCTTGCAATCCTTTTCCAATCAGGGGATAGTCTGTTGGATTGATTTGAACCTGAACTGGCCTCCCCGGCGTAACGACAATTTGGGTATAATCATTCATCTGGCATAATCCCCTTTTATGGAAATTAATATTTTGTCCCCTGTTAAAACCATTCCTGGGACTACATGTTAGGAAAATGGCATTAGTGCATCAATAAACTCTTGTGCCGATTGAAACCGTTTGAGTTTATTCTTTCTTGTTGCTTTCCTCATAACCTTTTGTAACTTCTGATTGGGAATCTGTTTGCATGCTTGTATTTTCCGTATGGGTGCAAAACCTGTTAACAGGTACAAACATACACATGCAGCACTATATAAATCTGAACTGTAAGTTAAGTTGGCAGAAAAGATGTGATTTTGTTTCTTAAGCTCCGGTGGTCGATACCATCTTGTAGCCCCTCGATGATTTCCTATATATTCACCCGATTCATTTGTACGGACAGCAGAACCGAAATCAATGATTTTGACTGTTTTCGGGTCATTATTACAAATTAAAATGTTATGTGGAGTAATATCGCAATGGAGAATGCCATGTTGGTGGATTACCTTTAATCCTTCAAGGATACTAATTGTTATTTGAACTGCACATTGTTGATCATGAATGATTCCTTTTTTAAAATAACCAAGTCTTCCGCCGGGGTGATATTCAAATACAATATACCCTGTTTGTTCCTCCTCGAAAAAATCTAAAAAGGTAATGATATGTTTATGAATCGGTATGTTTTTTAGTAGATTGCTCTCTTGTTCTGCTTCTTTTTTGCTTTCAACCTTTTTTATTACTACCTGCTTTTTTTGTTCATTCAAACCAAAAAAGACCAGGCTTGTCGCACCCTTCCCTATAGGTTGATGATCCAGTGTATACTTTTCGAATGTAGTTCCCCCTTTGTGAACTTGGCTTTTTTATATCTTATTATTAGTAAGACAAGAATTCTTGTATGTATAACCATAAAAAATGAGGTTGTCTCAAGTGGACAACCTCATTTTTTATGAAACAAACATTTCGTCTATTGGCAGGAGCCTCTGCAATCCACGAAGCTCTAATTCCATTAACTTATTTACTGCTTTTTCTTTTTCAATACGCAGGCTGGCATCATCCAATGCACAACTCACGGGAACATCGCATTTTATCTCGGCAAGCAGTCTCGACAAATGGAGCATTTCTAAATCTTGCTCGATCTTAGTCTTATTTGACTTGGACAATCGATCTAAATTTGAGATAATCCCCTCAACATGTTCGAACTCCTGAAGGAGCTTTAGAGCTGTTTTTTCTCCAATCCCTTTAACGCCGGGATAATTATCGCTAGTGTCCCCCATAAGTGCTTTTAAATCAATCATTTGTCTGGGTGTAATCCCTTTATCTTCAAAAAAGGTCTCAGGAGTATGCACCAAGTAGTTACCATATCCCTTTTTTAATAAAATAACAGAAATACTATCATCAAGCAGTTGCAGCATATCCTGATCACCCGTCAGGATCGACACATGGGCAAGGTCTTTCGATTGATTGGCAATCGTTCCAATGCAATCATCTGCTTCATAACCCGCTAATCCAATATTGGGAATATCAAAAGATGCGACCACTTCTTTTACTAAATCAAATTGCGGGATCAGCTCGATCGGTGCTTCACCACGATTGCCTTTATAATCCGAAAATAATTCCGTACGAAAGGTCTTACTGCCCATATCCCAACAAACGGCGAGGTGTGAGGGTTTAAATGAAGAAACCGCAGTGAATAAATGCTTAACAAAGCCATGAATTCCATTTGTCGGTGTTCCATTTGAATTTATCATAAATTGTCCAGTAACTGCAGTAGCGTAGAATGCACGGAATAGCAGGGCCATTCCATCAACAAGCATAAGTGAAGGCTTTTGATTAGTCATTTGTGACCTCCTTATTTTGTGTCGCTTTAAAACAACACGTTTTCCATTATAACATAAGTTGGCCTGAAAAATTACTCTATTTTATGATTCTCATAGGAAATCCAATCACTGAAGCTCCCGACATAGAGTTTTACTTTTTCAAAACCGGCTTCTTTTAATGCCAGGTAATTAGGGGTTGCGGTAACCCCTGAACCACAGTAAACAATAATCTCTTTATTCGGGTCGATGTCTGAAAACCTTTGCTTCTGTTTTTCTACATTTTTATATCGACTCTCACTAAACCCTTCCATCCAGGGTTTATTTATGGAACCGGGGATATGCCCGGCTTTTTTATCAATCGTTTCTTCCAACCCCAGATACCTTTTTGGTTCCCTGGAATCGATTAAGACCTTATTTTCCGACTTTTTTTCAACTACATCTTTTACTTCTATTGTGGTTGCTAGTAATTCCGGCTTAATGCTGTAATGGAATTCTGCCTTATCAAAGGAAGGAATATCTTGCGTTATTGGATAATTTGCTGCTGACCACCCATTAAATCCCCCATCAAGTACATAAACATTTTCATGACCCAGGTACTGAAGCAGCCACCATAAACGGGCTGCATAGGCACCTTCCCCGTTATCATAGGCGACAACTACAGTGTTTTCATCAATACCCGCAGTTTCTATTTTTGTGATTAAATCCTCTAGCACTGGCATTGGATGCCGACCGCCATGGACTTGAATCGGGCTCGATAAGTCTCTCTCTAGATCAAAGAAAACTGCGCCGGGAAGATGACCCTTAATATAGTCTTGACTGCCTTTTTCCGGCTCAGCTAGTGAAAATCGGCAATCGACAACCTTGACTTTATTCTCGGTCAAGCTTTTTACTAACCATTCTTTGTCTTTAACAAACTTCACGCCAGCTTCCTCCTTGTCTTTGATTATTACTTTACAAGTTTTTTTGTATATCCCTTAAATATTCAACCGAAATTCCACCATCTAAGGCTGATAGGTGACTTAAATAAAAATTATCCACTTGTTCATTCATTTGTTCTAGTAAACGGTTGAATTCCTTTGCGATTTCATCTGAATAATGTGCTTTTAAACGGTGTGCCTCATGCGTTAAATATTCATCCGCAGTCAAATTAAGCACTTGATACAGTTCATCACTCATGAATTTCTTTTCATTTTTCTCAAAAAATGATTTTGGGCTTTTAAAATATGACAAGGCTTTCGTAAATTGCTGTTTATTCATATCTTTAAAGGCAATAGGAAATTCGATTGCTTGTTGATGGTTCACTTCAAAGGCTGAAAAAGAAAGATCTTGATTGATTTCTTGTAAATTTCGGATCAGACCTGATTGGTAATCTGCCAATTGCTTTTCAGCAAATCGATCGATCCGGACAGTGGTTGCTCGCATTTCCTGAGCAAAATCAAATCCCAGGCTTTCGAGAAATTCATCGAGTGCAACTAATAGTACTTTTTTCAAATTCCGCCCATCATCCTTTAGTGTGGCGGGATTAAATGACTCCCTAAAGAAATCCCCAAAGCGAAGGAAAACTCTTTGTTTGATGTAATAAACCAATTCTTCTGCTTCTTGATTCAGGCGGTGTTGCAAGCTGTCCGTCATTTGGCTTTTCAATAATTCAAAGATTCTTGCTTTTTGTTTTTCAATCGTGCCGCGCTTTTTCTCTTTTACCGATTGGTCTTCTTGTGAACTTTTGATAAGTTTATCAATTAATTCATGGACACGAGTTATTTCTTTTTCAGCTGAAGTAATAGCCATTTCTGTTAATTCATTGGTAATAAAATGATAAAAGGCCTGCTCAAAGTTAGCCATTCCCGATTCCAAATGTGGATTTTGCGTCACCTTTTCTTTTAATGCCAGCAAACTTGATACAGGATACAGATGGGGGTTTCTTATTCTATATTTGCCGAGTTGTTCCTCGACATAATCAAGAACGGTGTCCTTTTCCTCTTCATTCTCAGCAAGGTCAATCGCATTAATAATAAAGAACAATTTATCCATTTGAAAGGATTCCTTTACCCGTCCAAGCTGGATTAAAAATTCACGGTCGGCTTTCGAAAAGGCATGATTGTAATAGGTAACAAAAAAACAGGCATCCGAATTTTTAATGTAATCAAAAGCAACACCTGTATGGCGGGCATTGATTGAATCAGCTCCGGGTGTATCTACAAGTGTAATCCCTTTTTTGGTTAACTCACAATCATAGTAGAGCTCAATCCATTCGACGTAACAGGATTTTTCTTCATTTGCAACGAACTCGGTAAATTCACTTACGTCAGTTTCAAGTACTGTTCCTAATAAGTTTCCAAACGCTTGATATCCTCTAGTGAATGCCTGTAAGAATGCAAAATGTGTCTTCTCCAAGACACCGCCATCCTGCCCATCTTGTAGGATCATCTCGTTAATTTTTTTGGCAGCCCCCTCAAAATCCTCTGCCTGAAGTTCAAATACTCTCAAGGAGCGATTAACATCCTCAAGCATCGCAACTGCTTCCTTAAATTTAACAAGCACGGTGCCATGCGGATGTGTCTCCGTAACAGGTTTAATTTTATTAATGGCAGCGGTGGTTGGATTTGGAGAAACAGGCAGAATCTTAGCACCCATAAGCGCATTCGCAAAGGAAGATTTGCCGGCACTAAATGCTCCAAATAATGCCACCGTAAAGCCCTTGTTTTCGAGTCTTTCTGCCTTATCGACTAAATCCTTAGAAAGCTTCCGAAAACCGGGAAGGTCTTGGATTAAAGATGACGTTTTTTGAAGACGTTCCACGGTTTGCTCTAAATGATCACCTGAGGATGGAAGTTTAAGTTCTTTGAACGAAGCCTTATTGTCATCATCGCTTTTCAAACTGTTCCTATTAATAATTCTTTCGTTCTCTGACTTTGTCTCCTGTGTCTTGACCAATTCATACTCTTTTTCGTCTTGGCTAAATAGATAATGAATATCTTCTTGGAAGATTTCATCTTTTGTTAATAACTCTTCAATCTTGGTTTCTTTCAATTTAGCTTTATGTTGATAATTTGTCAGCACTGATAAGGCATCAATATATCTGCCGTTTTTGGTCATTTCCTGTTCATACTGTTCTATTAATTGGGCTGTTTGTTGTCTTAAGGCTTTTAAGAACTCTTCTTTAAAAAGCGCCAGGTTTTGTCGGGCAATTTTTTTAATTTCATTGGCCACATCTTCTGTGTAATGTAGAACATATTCACCTGATACTCGTGCACCGGACTTTACTGTTTCTGATAAAAGGTTAGACTGAACTTCGATGGAATAAGATTGTGCCAAGCCTTGTAAGTCCCCCGCGTTTAGACCCGTTTCCTTTAAAGTGCGCAGTAAAAATTCGCGTATATGCCACTCGAGCTGAGATTTTGTTTTATCAAGAATATCATGATGGAAGTGTTCAAGCCTCAACTTCTTCTCTTCCAACGTCTTTTGCTTAGAAAATAAGAATCCAACTTTGTATTCCGGCTGGCAGGATTCCAAATAGCGCTCAGCTAACTCTCTGGTTTGAAAAGGCATTAGGTACGCATTTTTCAGTATTTGGGCAATTTGATACTCAAATTCCTTCTCAGTTACGGCTGCCCCCTCTTTTAAAGTCGTAAGGTTCCCTTCCAGTTCTCGAGAAGCATTGGACAATTCTCTTCTTTCTTCCTCAGATAACTCATTCAATACCTCAAAAATGGGACTTAGCTCAATCTCATCTTGCTTACTGCTTTGAGCGAGATGATCTTGGGTAATTTTTTTTAAGGAATGAAAAATGGATGGAACTAATAATTTGTCCTTTGACGCCAATTTTCCGGCAATAAATTGTTTAAGATCTTTGAATTCATTAAAAGGTTGATCCTCATTCTTCAATGATGTATAAAAAATCCGAGCCGGTTTCACTCCCCATGATGCAAACGAATCCACCACACTACTTTGAAACTCGATGAAACTCAACTCTTCCTCATTATGTTTATCAATTTGGTTGATTACTAAGTAAACTTCTTTTCCAGCTTGGGTTAGTTCCTTTGTAAATAAAAAATTCAACTCTGCTTGGACATGGTTATAGTCCATAACATAAAGAATGATATCCGCAAGATGAATGGCCGATTCGGTAGCTATTCGGTGGGCGTCATCTGCAGAATCAATACCGGGTGTATCCATTATTACCGTATTGGCAGGTAACCCTGTGTCACTGTGACTAATTTCAATTTCTTCAATTTGGTCGCCGTCTTTGCAATAATTCTTAACAACTTCATAATCATACGGAGCTAAATAGATACGCGGCTTCTCATTTTTGAAAAAGACCTTTGCATATTCCTCTCCTGCCTTCACCTTCACTAAATTTGCACTTGTTGGAATTGGACTAGCTGGAAGTAAATTCTCTCCAACGAGCTGATTAATCATTGTCGATTTCCCTGCGGAGAAATGGCCGCAGAATGCAATCATAAACTCTCTATCCTTCAGCTTTCTTGCCAGTTGTTTAACCTTTTCTGCATGATCATAATCCGCTTGTTCGTATAGATATTCATATATTGAAACGATCTTTGTTCTTAGTGTTTGGATGTCTGCTATCTGATCGGCTGTTTTCACCATTTACTTATTCCCCTTAACAACTTTGTAATATTTTTTATTTTATACGATAATTCAAACTTTTCCTATCTTGACACTGCTATTACTAAAAACAAATTTCTCCCTAAAACGACAAAGAGCCAAGGTGAAGGACCTTGGCTCACGAAAAAGTATTCATTTAATGTGTAACATTTTTTAAGACGTGCTTCATGACAAATGCATAAACAATAACCGTTCCGCCAACTAAAGCAAAAGTCAATTTTAACACCTTCCTTATCAGACTCTCGTTGAGAATGATTTTCATCGATAATCAAAGTTTAACATAGGTGATAATCATTTTCAATAGACCTCTAAAAATTGTCACACTTTTTTAACAACATGAGGAAGAAACCGGTTACAATTTTTAAATGTCCCTTCATATTCCGTCAGTTCCTTTAGCGCCTTTTCCTCTTCAGGGATCCGAATCATCAGCATTATGATATTTAATAGTGTAAATAAACCTGCGGTTAAAAAGGCGTTGAACATTAATGGTACAACTGCCAGTTCAACCGCTACAACAAAATAATTAGGATGCTTGATAAAACAGTATGGTCCCTTTCTGATCACACTTGCATTTCTTAACACAATGATCTTTGTATTCCAGAACCTTCCCAGTGAGGTAATCGCCCATATCCTGAATAACTGGGCAACTAGAAAAAGAATAATTAGGATGCCCCAAAAAGGAGAAAGCCCCTGATTCCTAAAAACCTTTTCACAACTTAAGAGGAGAAAGAAGAAAAAATGCATCATCACCATATAGCGGTAATGCTTTTCTCCAAATTCAACAGCCCCTCGCTGCTTCATCCATTTTTCATTACTTTTTGCAATTCTAAGTTCAAATAACCGCTGAATAACAATGAATCCAACTAACAGCAGAAATGAGAAAATATCGGTCATTTTTTATACCCACCTAAACAAGAGCAGTTCTGAACTGAAACCTGGTCCAAGCGCGGTACCAAGTCCTATCGCATCCTGAGGAATATCCATCTCCAGGTAACGCTTCAGCACATAAAATATCGTTGTGGAAGACATATTGCCAAACTGTTTTAACACTTCAAGCGAAACGTCAGTCATTGAAGCCGGTATCTCTAATGATTTTACATAGGCATCGATCACTTTTTTTCCACCAGGATGGGCAATAAAATAGTCAATTTTTTCAAGATTGATTTGATGTTCTGCTAAAAATTCACTTACATTCGGCTTTAACCAATCCTCAATGATTTTGGGGATATCCCGAGAGAATACGACAAACAGACCTGTACTCCTAATATCCCAGCCCATCACATCTAAGGAGTTCGGCATCAGAGTGGACTGTGTTGCTATGATGGACGGCGACGTCGCCTTCTTCCTGAAATCCGCAATATTTGATTCATCACCGCAAACTAATGCACAGGCTGCACCATCGGCAAACAAAGAGGTACCAATTAAATTACTTTTGGAAAGATCATTGCGCTGAAAGGTTAAGCTGCAGAGTTCAACTGAGAGGACAAGTACCTTTGCTTTTGGAAAGGCCAGGCAATATTCATAGGCTCTCGACATACCAACAGCACCACCTGCACAGCCAAGTCCCCAAATCGGTACCCTCTTTGTGTGCGAATTAAATGGCAGGAGGTTCATAATTCTCGCTTCTATACTAGGAGTGGCGATTCCGGTGGTTGAGATATAAAAAATCATATCAATTTCTTGATAGGGAATATTTGTTGTTAAGAAATCCGAATTATTTAAGCATTTCTCGACAGCTTCTTTTCCTAATGTGCACGCAGCCTCAATATACGCTGAATTTTTTTCTTCAAAAGTGTGATCTTCTTTAAACCAATCAAGATTTTTAACGAAATGCCTTTTTTCAATTTGACCATTTTGAAAAGCTCGTAAAAGCCTTTCAATATCCTTAAAGGAATCAGCGAAAAGCTCTCTTGCAAATTCAGATGCTTGATTTTGGTTCACTTCAAAAGGCGGAATAACCTCTGCAACAGAAATAATCGTAGGCATGTATTTGCTCCTTCAATCTATGTAAGGTTACTTTTTCCAAATTAATGGTAATTATTCGTTAATCTTAAAAAGCATAAAAAAAGCTTCCCTTGATGG
Source organism: Neobacillus drentensis NBRC 102427 (assembly GCF_001591445.1). GTDB lineage: Bacteria > Bacillota > Bacilli > Bacillales > Cytobacillaceae > Neobacillus > Neobacillus drentensis. The sequence continues at coordinate 198,536 of NZ_BCUX01000005.1, forward strand.
GAAGCAAACGTTTTGAAGGTTGTTGCTGTGCTCTTAAATTATATAATGGATAATAATTTCATTCACTAGCTAATGATTTCCATTTTTAAAATTCGAAGTAAAAAGCATAGCAGAAGCAATCACATGCTTCTTTCGTCTTATTTTTTATCTGGTTGTTTTTGAACCTCAATATTAATTTTATTCTTCACTAATGTCCCACAGATTTTACAGATTTCTACATCGTTATACAGAAGACGGCAACGATCACAATAATATTTTTCCACAAAAACACACTCTTTTCTGGAGGAAAATATAAATTTATTACTATCATATTTAGAGGATCTCAAAGTGTGACATAATTCTAAAAAGTTGTTCATTTTCTTGAGTGAGGTCATATTCAATTACTTTTATCACAGGTAAAGTGTGATAGTTCACATTTCGTTCACAAATACCCCCTGATGATTGTGATATAAATCACTGTTACATCAATTTTATAATATTAACATAGTAGATATCTAAGGAATGAACATTTTGTGAAGTATTAGATTTGTTATTTTTTCTTCACAATTGTTTTGTATTATGAAAGAGAACTAATAATTAATTTACAATACTCTGAAGGGAGTGCAGGGGGATGGCGAAAGCGGAACTTAAAACAAATCAAAAAACAGAAATTGAAAACAGCTCTTCTCTTAAAGGGACATTAGCGTCTGTTTTCTTATTGGGAGCTTTTATTGTTGTCACTTGGGTAAGTGTCTATTACCTGTTTGTTGAACGTTTTTAATGATTGAAGGGGGAAAGAAAGATGCATATGCATAAGTTCGAGAAGATTTGGTTAACTTTTGGAATTAGTGCTTTGGTCGTATTTTTAACGGTTGTAGGAGTAAGCGCATTCTATCTTGGCAACAAGCCGCCAAGTTGTTTAACTACGATTAATGTGGATAAAGTCGATCAAACAAAACCATTTGATAAACCAGGATTACATAAGGTTGAAGGTAAAGATTGGGACTATGAATTAGTATATGTGGCTGCAGCGTTCTCTTATAATCCATTAAAAGTGGAAGTACCAGTTGGTGCGAAGGTTAAAGTTATTGCCACGACAAAAGACGTCGTCCATGGCTTTGAAGTAGCTGGAACAAATATAAACATGATGCTAGAGCCTGGATATGTCAGCGAATATACGACAACATTTGATAAGACAGGCGAATATCTAATTGTTTGTAATGAATATTGTGGTGCCGGTCACCATTTAATGAGTTCGATGATTGAGGTGGTAAAATAATGGCTAACTCTACAACAGCAAAAGTAAAAGTTGACCCTCGTGATGCTAAGCTTTCAATGGCGCACTTCTTTGTGGCCTTCTCTGCTCTTGCACTTGGCGGTTTAATGGGGCTGTTACAGACCCTTGTCCGTTCCGGTAAATGGGAGCTTCCTTGGGGCATTGATTATTACCAAATCTTAACCGTCCATGGTGTATTAATGGGATTGGTTTTAACCACATTTTTTATTATGGGATTTCAGTATGCTGCCGTAAGCAGGACAACTGGCGGTCATTCAAACGCAGCCCGACGCACTGGCTGGATTGGTTTTTGGATCATGTTAGTCGGTACCTTAATGGCTGCAACCATGGTCTTACTTAAAGAAGCATCGGTTCTTTACACTTTTTATGCACCACTTAAAGCACATTGGATTTTTTACTTAGGTCTAACTTTCGTAATTGTAGGCAGTTGGATTGATGGTGCCGCACAAATCATGACTTATGCAAAATGGAGGAAGAATAATCCTGGTCAGCCAAGTCCGTTATTAAGCTTTATGGCTGTAATCAATACGGTTATGTGGATTATTGCGACACTGGGTGTTGCAGCAACGGTATTATTCCAATTACTTCCTTGGTCACTTGGACTTGTCGACACTGTCGATGTACTAGTAAGCCGCACTCTATTCTGGTATTTTGGACACCCACTAGTTTATTTCTGGTTATTACCTGCATATATGTGTTGGTATGCGATTATCCCGAAAATTATCGGCGGGAAGATTTTCTCTGATTCATTAGCACGTTTGTCATTTATTTTGTTCCTGCTCTTCTCGATTCCGGTAGGTTTTCACCACCAATTAACAGAACCGGGGATTGACCCTGCCTGGAAGTTCTTACAGGTTATCTTAACCTTCATGGTTATTATTCCTTCGTTAATGACTGCTTTCTCATTGTTTGCTACATTTGAAAGATATGGACGCTCAAAAGGAGCAACCGGTCTGTTTGGCTGGTTTAAAGTTCTCCCTTGGGGTGATGCTCGTTTCACCGTTCCCTTTATCGGTATGGCTTCGTTTATCCCTGCAGGAGCTGGCGGTATCATCAATGCATCTAACCAAATGGACCAAGTAGTTCATAATACTATTTGGGTAACAGGTCATTTCCATTTAACAGCCGCAACATCAGTTGTGTTAACGTTCTTTGGGATTTCCTATTGGTTGGTTCCACATTTAACTGGACGTAAATTAACAAAAGCAATGAATAAATTAGGAATTATCCAAGCTTGGGTTTGGTTTATTGGGATGGCTTTCATGTCCGGTGCAATGCACTTCCAAGGTTTGCTTGGCGGGCCAAGACGTTCTGCTTTCTCAACCTATGGCGGATCCAAGCAAGCAGCAGAATGGATTCCATATCAAATTGCTCAAGCGGTTGGCGGGACGATACTATTCATAGGCATTATCCTTGTTATTATCATCTTCATCAATCTTGCTTTCTTTGCACCTAAGGGGGAAGAGGAATTCCCTGTTGCGGTAGCTGAGAATCTTGAGGAAAAAGCACCAATGGTATTTGAAAACTGGAAATTATGGCTTGGAATCGCAGCAGCTCTTATTCTTTTTGCGTATACGATTCCGTTTATCGATATCATTCAAAATGCACCTCCAGGCTCAAAAGGATTTCAAACATGGAGTAAATGGTAACTAGAAAAGCGCAAGCGCCCTGTTCAGCGGTTATAAAGGCTTCAATCTCAGTGATTGAAGCCTTTTTTGTATCTTAACTCTCTAATTTAACCTATAAACCTTACCATATTTCTCATACAGATAATCAATTAAATATTTCGGATTGAGTCCTTCACCAGTGACATCGTGTAAGATTTCAAGCGGCTTTTTCATTTTTCCAAATTGGTGAATATTTTCAGTCAGCCATTCTTTTATCGGTAAAAGGTCCCCTTGCTCGACTAATTGATCATAATTTGGAAGTGCTTCAAGCATTTTATGTTTAAATTGCGCTGCATACATATACCCAAGGGCATACGACGGAAAATAACCAAAGCTTCCACCTGCCCAATGGACATCTTGAAGAACTCCTTGCGCATCATTTTCAGGTCGAATGCCTAAGTACTCTTCGTACTTGTCATTCCAAATCGTCGGTAAATCCTTCACATCAATTTCATCATTAAATAGGCCTTTTTCAATTTCATAACGGATAATAACATGAAGCGGGTAGGTTAGCTCATCTGCTTCAATTCTTATAAATGATGGTTTAGATTCATTAATAGCTCGATAGAAATCCTCAATGTCAACTTGTTTAAATTGACCATTTGCATATGTCTTTAGAAGGTCGTAGTTATTTTTCCAAAATGGTAAACTTCGTCCAAGGATATTTTCATAAAATAGCGACTGAGATTCATGAATTCCAGTCGATGTTCCTGAACATAGTGGAGTACCGATCAGGCTTTTAGAAACATTTTGTTCATATAAAGCATGGCCGCCTTCATGAATGGTTCCAAAAACAGCGGTTCTAAAGTCGTTTTCATCATATTTGGTGGTAACGCGCACATCGCCGGGATTTAACCCGATTGCAAAAGGGTGAACAGTTTCATCAAGTCTTCCAGCTTGGAAGTTATAACCCATTTTGTCGAGGATCTTCAAACTAAATTCACGTTGATTTTCTTTTGGAAATTCTTCAAATAAGAAATCCGTTTTTGGTTTATGTGGAGAGGCAGAAATTTGCTTAACTAATGGAACTATTTTTTCTCTTAATTCGCCAAATACTTGATCTAAAACCTTCATCGTCATTCCGGGTTCGTACATGTCTAATAACACATCATATTTATTATCTTTATGACCCCAATAACTAACAAACTTCTTAGTCATCTCGACAAGTTTTTCTAAGTACGGACTAAATAAGGCGAAATCTGAACTTGCCTTTGCTTCCTCCCAAACACTCTCTGCCTTTGACTGAAGAATGACAAATTCTTTGTATTCTTCAGCTGGGATTTTTTTATTTCTTTCATATTCTTTTTTACATTCTTCAAGGATTTTGCTCGTCTTTTCGGACAGTGACTGTTTTGATAAATTAGCTATGTATGCGGCCATCTCCTCCGAGGTAGACATTTTAAAAACTTCGGATGATAACATCCCGATTACTTCTGAACGTTGTTCAACTCCCTGCTTCGGAGCCCCTGTTCTTAGATCCCAATATACTAATCCAAGTGCTTCATTGTAGGCTGCCATTTTCTTCACATAATCTAGAAACTCTTTTTCTAATAGTCCATATTTCAATGCTATTCCCCCTTTTGATTCCCATTAAATTTTAACACATTATTCTGAAAAGGAGGTAATGGTCCCTTTTCAGTGTATAAAAAAACAACAGAAGGAATTTCTGTTGTAAAATATATTTATGGGGATAAGAGAATGTTAAATTGAAACTAAATACGCAAAATGGTTAAGATGCTTAAATGACCTATAAAAATTTACTTTTTATTAATAGCTACTTTCCAAGTCTCAGGGCCTTCTTCAAGGTACTCCCAAGAAAATTGTTCAGGTCTTTCCATCATGAATTGATATAAAAGTGGTTTTGGATCATGATCATTTACAATCATCATTGTCTCACCTGATGCTAAACCATCAAAGCCGTTAAATATTGTAGGATGTTTTTCACGTGGTGGAAAATCTGGTACATTAATAACTTTTGCGTAAGTTTGCATTATTATCACTCCTATTAGTTTGTTAACTTCTATTATATTATAAGAAAACATAGACAAAAACTTAGTGAGTAGTATCACACCAATCAGATGATTTTATTAATACTGGAGGTATGACAATTGAAGGAACTAATTGGATCGTGTAAGTCCTGCAGTAAAGAAATCTATTGCTTGGATGGCTTTTTTAACGGAATTCATACCGAGGAGAAAGAGATTTATTGTTTTGAATGCTATGAGAAAAAGGACAAAGAAAATCCGCAAAGCTGACCTTTGCGGATTTATCTATTTTATTCTTCATCAAGCGATAAATCTTTAACTGGAAGTTGTTCTCCCTCTTTATGGGTTGGCTTCCGTAAATTAAAGATAGCTTTAATACAGAATAACAATAATACTACTACGCCGATTAAGAAAATGGTGTCAGGCACCGCACGCCATAATAATAATGTTTGAACAATATCCTTTTGCAGGAATGATGCTGAACGGGATGCAGCGTAACCATGATTGAAGGCTTCTTTAATTTGAATGAAACCTACTGGAAGCAAGGATAGGAAAACCATTCCTGCAAGTCCAACGTTTAACATGATACAGCTAAATTTAATCCATTTATCATTCCATGCCTCAGGTTTTACTATATTTCTCAATGAGTAAAGCAATACAGCACAAGCAAACATACCATATACACCCATCATTGATCCATGACCGTGAGCTGGTGTTAAGAATTGCCCATGTTCGAAATAACTGACTGCCGGTAAGTTGATTAAGAAACCAAGTACACCTGCGCCAACTAAATTCCAAATAGCGACAGAGATTAAGAACCAGAATGTTCCCTTATAAGGGAAATCTACTCCACCCTCACGCATCATCTTATATTGCTCATATGCTTCTAGGATTAACAGGGTTAATGGAATAACTTCTAATGCCGAGAATACTGCTCCAAGAGCCAGCCATACTTCGGCTGAACCATTATAATAGTAATGGTGGCCGATTCCGATGACACCACTGCCTAAGAGCAGGATCAATTGGAAATATAGTTGTCTTACGGTTGATTTTTTCGTTACTAGACCAAGTTGAACCAATAAGAAACCAATGACAACAACGGCAAAAACCTCAAAGATACCTTCTACCCATAAGTGAATAATCCACCAGCGCCAGTAATCGGCGAATGTAAAGCTAGTACCAGGGTTGATAAATAAGGCAAAGATATAGAATGCCGGTACCGCAATGGCTGCGTAGAATAATAGGTGAATTAATCCACCTTTATCATTTTCTCTCTTCAGACCAGCCTTGATGCCTCGATAAACAATAAATAGCCAGATTAGCATACCGACAATCAAGATTAACTGCCAGATACGCCCAAGCTCAATGTACTCCCAGCCTGTATGTCCGAATAAGAACCACTTGTTTCCCAAGTAGCCGTTCGCACCCAGCCATTCACCGACCATACTGCCAACAACAAGAACAACCAGAGCCCAGAATAAAATATCTACCAATAAACCTTGTTTTTTAGGCTCATAACCGCCAACGAGCGGTGCTACATAAATTCCCATTCCAAGCCATGCTGTTGCAATCCAGAAGATAGCCAGCTGTAGGTGGTAACCTTTAGAAATATTGAATGGAAGAATATCATGAATCCATTTGATACCGAAGAAATTATCAGGTTCGATATAATAGTGGGCAAGCAGCGCCCCAAACATACATTGGACAAAGAATAATGCTGCTACAATGACGAAGTATTTCCCTGTTTTCACTTGTGAGCTCGTCACCGGTATTTTTCGTAAATCAATTCTTGGGAAATTGCCTTCTTTATACGCTTCCTGCATACCAAAATTATAACGGTAGAAAACAAACAGGATAATTCCTACCATTAATACAAATAGAGTAATGCTGGCACCACTCCACCAAATAGCAGAAAATGATACTTGATTCCCTGCGTCTTCATAATAAGGCCAATTATTCGTATAAGTGATTTTATCACCTTGACGGACTGTACTTGAAAGCCAGGCAGTCCAGAAGAAGAAATCAGATATTTGTGTAATTTGATCACCATTTGCAACATAAGCTCGATTCGTTTTAGGCATGTCCCCTTCTTTAATGAGGTTTGCCTTTAATCCCCAACCGTCACCTTTAGTAAATACTTCTTTATAGTACGCTCTTACTTTTTCAAGTCCAAATGCTTGTGCATTTGTTAACTCCATTGTATCGCTTTTGCTATCATAACGATTTTTACGCATTTCTTTTATAACTTTATTCTTAATAACAGCTTTTTCATCTTCATTTATTAATCCATAGTCTTTACTATATTTTTCGTTCGCTTTAAAATCCTGCATTCCTTCTGTGTAGACCTTTAAAGCTTCTGCTGTATAATCCGGTCCCATATAGGATCCGTGCCCTAATACGGTTCCATAATCCATTAAACCGTACTTTTGAAAAACGGCCTGTCCGCCCATAATTGTAGCTTTTGTAAATAAAACGTCACCCTTTTCATTAGTAACCTCTACAGGTCTTGGAGCCTGCTCCTTGAAAATCCAATAACCGCCTACTAGCAATACAGTGAAACTAAGTAAAATGGTTATAACTAATATTGATTTTAGCATTGCATTTTTATTTGTCTTCACCACTTTTTTTGTTGGTGTTCCCCGTTGTATTTCCATTTCAAATTCACCCTTTCGTATTTTGTCACAAATCGTATTGTAACTTTCACAAGTCCGTCACAAAGTGAGGGAACTCATCGAACCCTTGTGATAATTCTCACAAGGCAGACTGAGAATTATTTTCATAAAAACTAATTAACTATGACGGCGGTCACATAATTACATTGAAAACACTGCTACAATTTAGTCAAACAGAATTACTAATACGAAGGTGATGTTAATGAAGCAAGAGGACATTGTAAAAAGATTATCTGTTGTCCCAATCTTCAAAGAACTGTCGGCAGAAGAACTAGAGCCCATCGTGAAGATTGCACAAACTCGTTTTTATAAACATAAGATGTATATTTTTATGCAGGATGATCCACTTGACCGAGTTTTCTTTATTCATAGTGGAAAAATAAAGATTTGCAGAACTGACCAATCAGGGAAAGAGCAACTCATATCCGTGCTTGAACCCGGTGAAATGTTTCCTCACGCCGGATTTTTCCGAAAGGGGAATTTCCCCGCTCATGCGGAAGTGATGGAAGATTCACATATCATCGTCATTCCCATAGATAAATTTGAAGAAATACTTATTTCCTATCCAGAACTTTGCATTAAGTTATTTAAAGTATTAGGAGAAAAAATAGTAGATTTGCAAGGAAGATTAGAAGCACAAGTTCTCCATAATACTTTTGAACAAATAATTTTGCTGCTTATTAGGCTCTGTAAATCTAATGGTGAGATAGTTGGGAGGCGCTATAAGCTAACCACTCAGTTCACGAATCGTGAATTGGCGAATATGATTGGTACTTCGAGAGAAACTGTCAGCAGGACGATCAATCATGTAAAGAAGAAAGATTATGTTACATTGGATGAAAATGGTTTTTACTTAATAGACCGAGAAGCGCTTGAACAGGAATTATTTTATTAATTTAGCGGTCTTGAACTAATATTATTAGAGGAGATGAAACATCGATGGAACAACGTATTATCGAACTTGATGTTCGCGAGGATTTAAAGAATAAAATTGAACCATTTCAAAAAATTATGGAGGCAATTAAGGAAGTAAAAGATAATGATATATTTATCCTCCATGCCCCTTTTAAACCAGTACCACTTTTCGCGGTATTAAAAGCAAAAGGTTTCACGCATGAAGAAGAAGAAATTGAAAGCAAACATTGGAAAGTCACATTCACAAAGAAAGCCTAAAGGAAGAAGGGTGAAATATTCATGCTCTTAGATAATCGAGGTTTAGAACCGCCCCAGCCGATGATGCGAACCTTAGCCGCTTTGGAAACTCTGGGGGAAAATGATGTATTAACAATCATTAATGATCGAAGGCCCATGTTCCTTTATGAGCAATTAGAGGAATTAGGCTATCAACAGCGTACAGAAGAACAAAATGACGGAAGCTTTAAAATCGAAATCTTCCGGTAAGAGGGTGAACAATCATGCTTCCTCAAACTATGGGAAGTGAAACAAATATTAAGCTTCCAATTTCTTTTATCTTGTTTAGTTTATTTGCCTTGGTACTTTCGCAAATTCAACTTTTAGTAAATGGACAATTGATGACGGATGGGAGCTTTAGAATCCCTGTTATCTGGTCTTCAGCTCATTTTTTAGTCCTTGGCTGGGCATTGATGGCAGCAATGGGAGCCATGTATCAGCTGGTACCAGTTGCATTCCTAACCAATATCTGGAATGAACGATTTGGCTTCATCCAGTTTTTCGTTACTGCTGTCGGAATTACTTCATTTGCAGCGATGTTATATTGGTCGCCGCAAAATGCAATCATCCCGGGTGTGCTAACTTTACTTGGTATCTTAATGTTTTTAGTACAAATGTTTATGACACTTAGTAAGCAAGCGAAACCAACGATTCTGACAGCCTTTGTCGGTTCGTCCCTTGTTTGTTTATTTATAACGATTTCTTTAGGGATTACATTAATTTATAGCTTAAAAACAGGATTTGCCAGTGAATATTATCAATCAATCTTTGAAGCACATTTATTAATGGGAGTTTCAGGCTGGTTTACTCTGTTAATTTTTGGATTTTCCTATAAAATGGTGCCGATGTTTTCTCTATCCCATGGTTTTCCGATGGTTCAAGCTAAATTTGTTTATGGGTTTTATCTTTCCGGACTTGTCGTCTCACTTGTTTCCTTTTTTACGAATAACAGCATCCTTCTGAAAATTGGTTTCTTATTACTTTTGATTGGGTTTACTATTTTCAGTTGGCATATAAAAATAATCATCAAAAAAAGATTGAAGAAGACACTAGATAAACCATTTAGGTTTGCTTTAGTTGCGATTGGGTTTGGAAATGTAATTCATTTAGCTGCCTTTATCATGTTATGGAATCAAGATGTTAGCCATTTTGCCGGCCCACTCATCTATGCCTATTTATTACTCTGGATCGTCTTAAGTATTGTTAGTTATTTATATAAAATTGTTCCATTCCTTTGGTGGACTTATAAATATAGTAAGGAAATCGGGAAAAACAAGGTTCCTTCATTGAAAGAAATGATGAATGAAAAAATTGTTCCGACGTTATTCTCTTTATTTATCGTTGCTGTACTGATCGTCTTTTGTGCTCTAACTTTTCATGTAGCTATTCTTTTTAATATCGGTCAGTTTGTACTTTCAATCGTTTTTATTATTATTGCAATCAGTATCCTAAAGGTTTTAAAAAAATAGTGAGGTGTTTATGATGAATACTAAAGTAAAAATTCTATCTGCGTTAAAAAGTGTTTATGATCCCGAATTAAACATAAATGTAGTTGACCTAGGCTTGATTTATAATATTGAGATAACAGAATCAAATGATGTTACCATCACCATGACGTTAACAACGCCAGGCTGCCCACTCCATGACAGTATTACCAGCGGGGTTCGTTATAGCGTCGAAGGGCTCGAGGAAACCGGAAAGGTTGAAGTAAACCTCGTCTGGGAACCAGCATGGTCACCGGATAAAATGACACCCGAAGGATTAAGATTATTAGGCAGATAAAGAAAAAAGCGGAGCACTTTAATTAGTGCTTCCGCTTTTCTTATACTTCATTTTTATTCTTTCGCTTGTGTTGGCAAAACCTCTTTAATCATTTGTAACACATCTGCGTCGATATCTTCTTCTACTAAAATATGAACCGTTCCTTGATCCTTCTCACTCCTGATTAAGCGGCCAACTCCTTGACGTAAGCGGAGCAGCATATATGGCAGGTCAACCTCTGTAAATGGGTTGTCAACACCAGCCCTTTTGGCGGTAAAGACCGGATCATTCGGTGGAAAAGGAAGTGAAAATATCATGACATTTTCAAGTGATCTGCCCGGTATATCAAGACCTTCCCAGAGATGAAGTGAACAAAGAATGGCATGTTCTTCATTCTGGAATTTAGAAACAAGCGTACTTATTTCTTCATCTCCTTCAAAATAAATTGGATATGGGATTACTCCAGATAGCTTTTTCTTTAGTCGCGCAAGTTCGTCTTTATTATTTAAAAGAATTAAGGCGCGTCCCTCTGATTTGTGAAGTTCCGCTAAGATATAGTCTAATTTCCCTTCAATATCTTCTTTGTTGAATTTTGGAATATAAAGCTCCATTTTATCATCATAATCAAATGGAGACGTCACTGAAAAAAATAAGTAGTCATCTACACCAATACTAGCAGCAATATAGTCGAACGACTTTTGATTAGCCAACGTTGCGGATGAGAAAATAAACGGCTTCTTCTGAGTGAAAACTTCTTCCCGCATTACTTCCTCGACCATTCGAGGCATAATAACCAGTGTACGTTCTCCCCCTTTTTCTTCGAACCATGTGATTCCGTTTAATTCCTTAAGAAAAAGCGATAACGAATGGGTGATTTGCTCCAAATACTCCTCAACGATCTTCAAATCGTACTCATTAATTACATATAGCTCACTTTCAAACACTAATTCCTCCTCTAATACCTGAAGGGTTGAAAGTAACTTTCTACATGTTTTTAATACTAATGGATGCTTAGTAATCATTTGTTTATCAGAACCTTGTGAAAGAGAGGAGAATTGTGAAATGGCATCAAAAAATGCGTCATTATCTAATAAAGCCTCGTCAATCGTATACAAGGTCTTTTCACGTACTTCATTTTCCATCAACCTTGTGAGCAGTGTTTCTAATGTATAATCAGTAAACCGGTAACTTAATGCTTTCTGGGCTGCATATTCAAGGAGATGTCCTTCATCAAAAACCACTGAGGAATGTTCAGGTAAAAGCGGAAGCTGCCCTTCTCGCTTTCTTGATTCCTTTGTCCAGATATGCTCCATATAAAAATCATGGGAACAGATAATTAAATCCTCAGAATGACGATAATAATCACGGTGCAATGTAAGCCCGCAGCGATGACGCTTTTCACAAGCAAAACAATCCTGGACCGCATCCCAATTAATTTCATTCCATTTTTCATCTGATAAGGATGGATAATCTCTTCGATCACCATACTTTTCAAAGGTTTGCATCGAGCCAACTGCATGAACAAAATCAGGCAGGCTTTCATAAATATCTGAAATTTCATCAGAAAAATCATTGTTCCTAGTCGTATCCAGCTTTTTTAGACACAGGTATTGATCGCGCGACTTTGCCAAACGGACATCGATATCCAAGCCAAGAATTTTCTCTAACTTTGCGATATCTCCCTCTTTTTTAACCAACTGCTCAATCAAGGTCTCATCCGCACATGCAATTACTGCTGGACGATTAGTATAGCGTGCATACATAATTGCATAAAGCAAATAAACGATAGTTTTCCCCGTTCCAACCCCTGCTTCAGCAAACATTACTTTTTTATCCTTATAGGCATTTTCAAGTTGAAAAGCCATGTAAATCTGTTCATCCCTCAATTCAAATCCGGCATCTGGTAAAATATCATAAAATAAGTCACCAATCCATTCACCTAATTTATCATAAAAGGATTCAGTTTTTGCAATCTCAAATGGCATGCGTTTTTGCATGGTAGCCTCCCCAAAAAACTTTCATGTATTACCACAAAAATAAATTTGTTAAACCTTTTATTTTTCTTGAATCCGTTCATTTTGACGAGGAGGTCTCTTTCCCCAATATTGATAAAGGTCTGTACGAATAAAACCATTAAATAGCTTTCTCTTCTTGGTCGCTGGCCGTCCATAAAATTGTTCAAACTGCTCATGGGAAGTCAGGATATATTTTGACCATGTATCAAGAGCATTGAAGGCTTGGCCCATTTCTTTATACATGTTTTCGATTTCTTTTTTCTCCCCGAGTCTTTCTCCATATGGAGGGTTACCGACAATGACACCGTATTGTTTGTTTGTAGAAATATCTCTAACCTGCATTTGCTTGAAATGGATTAAGTCCGCAAAGCCAGCCTCAAATGCATTATCTTGGGCAATTTTCACCATTCTATGGTCGATATCTGTTCCTAAAATATCTAATGGTTGATCATAATTTGCTAAGTCTTCCGCTTCAGTTCTAGCATCTTGCCACACTTTTGATGGCATCCAATTCCATCGCTCAGATACAAATTCTCGGTTAAAGCCTGGAGCAATATTTTGCCCAATCATTGCTGCTTCAATAGGAATCGTCCCAGAACCGCAGAAAGGGTCCATGAATGGTCGGTCTGCCTTCCAGTTAGTGAGCAGAACAAGTGCAGCAGCAAGAGTTTCCTTTAGGGGTGCTTCACCCTGATCGACTCGATAACCGCGTTTATGCAGCCCCTGACCGCTTGTGTCAAGGGTTATCGTAGCAACATCTTTTAGAAGTGCCACTTCGATGCGAAAGTAGGCACCAGTTTCCTCAAACCAGGTACTTCGCTTATAATGTTGTTTCATTTTTTCAACAACTGCTTTTTTTACGATTGCCTGGCAATCAGAAACACTGAAGAGCGTAGACTTCACAGATTTACCAACCACAGGGAATTCTGCGTCTTCAGGTAAGAATTTTTCCCATGGGAGTGCCTTGGTTTTTTCGAATAATTCATCAAAGGTATATGCCTTAAATTCTCCGACCTTGATTTTAATTCTGTCTGCTGTTCGAAGCCATAAATTACTGCGAGCGATCGCATATTCATCTCCTGTGTAGATGACCTTTCCATTTTCCACTTCACAGTCATATCCTAATGACCGTACTTCTTTGGCAACTAATGCTTCAAGCCCCATTGCCGCGGTAGCTATTAATTGATAATTTCCCATTTTTCCACCCTTAATTCTTTTTCATTTGTATGTAAGTTTTTCACTAATATGATAATCTTTCATTCGATTTCATTATTGACAAAAAGTTGGAAACGAATGCAATATGTACATTTATAATAATAAAAAGCCCTCCTTATTAGGAGAGCCGTTTAATCCAGCATACATTCCCATTAATAACGCTCTGTAAGCCATGTTCTGTACCAGTGTACTACAAACGACACGGGTGTGTCTCGTACTTAGGTGGTAATCATCTATCTACAGGCTCAAATTTGAACCTGTCCTTCTCCTTGTTCAATTCCTCAGAGAAAGCGCCCCTACCATTATTTGGGTTTCTCGCTCGTGGGGTTTACCCGTTCCACCCTTTCCATTTCTGGAAAGGCTACGTCACTGTGGCACTTTTATAGGTATTCATACCATATCCCAAAGGACTTAGGTATTTTCCCGGCCGTCAGTTGGATGCTAGCCCCAACTGCCCTAGCTTATGAATTCACTAGGCACGAACACTACGAGCATCTCAGCTCGTGCGAGCATGGACTTTCCTCTGCAAGAATAGCAAATGCATCTTACAGCGATTACCCGAACGTTATTAATGAATACAATTTATTATATGTATTTCACGCTGGTAATTCAATGGTTATTATCAGGAAATTTTCCTATTTCTTGTTAATCGTAGAGCTTGTTGCCAAAAACATGTTTTTCAAGATTGGATAACCGCTTCAAGATATCAAAATTTGTTGTCCCAGCAGGTTGTGCTGCTGGTTGTCTTTTTGATGTTTCTTCAAGCTGTTTTCGAAGACGAAGATTTTCCTGTTGAAGATCTTCAACCTCTTGATGAAATGTACCATAATCTTTAATGATTAAATCCAAGAACTTATCAACATCTTCTTGTTTATAACCCCGTACACCTGTCTTAAACTCTTTTTCTAAAATATCCTTAGCTGTTAATTTCACTTTATCTGACAGCATTCTATTCACCTCAGTATTCGCCAATCACTACCTATTATTTTTTCAAAAATATGTAGTTTTGTCAATTTTCATTTGTGTTGTTAAATGTAAGAATTTATAAATCATTTCAATATATGGATTTCCATCTAAAAAAATGACCCATAAGTTTAAAAGTCTTGCTGTTTCATTTGTTCTTCCTCGACAATCATTTGTAAATCATAAAATGTGATAAGCTCAATGGGAAATGGATGTTTTTTTTGGTATTCAAGAGCCATTTCATATAGGTATTTTGGGCTTCCATCCCTTTCCTGGTCGTAAAGAAGGAGGAGTCCCTCACTTTTTTCAATAAAAAATTGATTTTTCAGCCTAAATTGCCACGGTTTTTCATAGCCCCTTTTCGAAACAGAATCAATGAAATCTGCTTGTGCTAAGACTGACTCATACCATTCCTGATTATTTTCCTTCCATGAAGCTTGCTGATCCAAAAACGGCGTGATCACCGCAAGTTTTAAATCTGGATATTCCGTTTGTAATTCAAATACAACTTCGGCAGCCCAGAGCTCTACACCTAATTGACCGCTGATTAGCACCCACTCTAGACCCTCGTCTAACAGTGGAATCAGTGATTTTTTTATAGCAGCTTTGAGAAATAATACAGAGGGATGATCATTTTTAAAAATTCCTAATTCAAAAGGTTTATAACCTGAAATGGTCAGAACTTTCATAAAGAACGTTCACCTCGCCAAGAATTTTTTTAAAAAAATGGACAAACATTTGAATAGTACAAGCATATCATATAAGTAAAGAAAACAATTAAAAAACAAGGGCTAAAAGCCCCTGCAACAGACATTATTTCAATTAACGTCTAGGACCCATGAATGGTCCCGGTGCAAACCCTGGACCCCCTGGACCGAAACCTGGGCCTCCTGGGCCGAAACCTGGGCCTCCTGGACCAAAACCTGGACCTCCTGGGCCGAAACCTGGGCCTCCTGGGCCGAAACCTGGACCACCCATTCCAGGCATAGCATTTGGCAATGCATTTGGTAGTGCATTTGGTAGTACATTTGCAACAGGTGCTGCTATTGGCATTACGTTTGGTGCACATGGGTTACAGCAATCAATATGCTGGTTGCAGCACTCCTCAGCACAAGATGCTGTGTGTGGACAGTAATGTTTATGTTGATACATATGGTGATTCACCGTTGTAGTGTGGACCGGGTGAATATGCGGAACCACAGTTGTTGAAAACGTATGATTCACAATTTGTTTAGTCGGATGAATGACTGGCGGCATAAAATTAGTTCCAAGATACATATATTAATCTCCCTTCAGTTATTGGTTTACATTACAGCCTATGTTGAAGGGATTACTCTTGTACTAATGAAAATACCTATTTTTTTAGTTTTACACGTTTATGCCATGCTTTTTGATTTATAAAAAAGAATAAAAGCTATCTTTTAAACTCGTAAAAATAACTGCAGTCAAACAAACGACAATAAAAAATAAGAATAAAATCGCTTTATACATATTACTACCAACTCCAAATGTTTAAATAGTCGTTTTTTCTCAATCCAATTTCAAATTTTACCTCTTTCAACTATGATAAACAATATGGAAATGCTGGTTTTTTAAATTAAATTTCACTCATTTGTGGCAGAAAAGTGAACTTTACAAAAAACAATCTTCTGACCTACTTTTTATAATTTTCGCTCTAACCTTTTAAGACGTAACTTAAGTTGCTCTAAGCTGCTTTGATTTGTCATTATAGGAGGGTTTTCCATCTCGGATACAATGATCATCGCCTTTTGACAATAATCTCTCGCAAGTGGATAATCCTTTAGCCTATGTTCATGTATTTTTGCAAGTTCTATGCATGCCTCTAACATCAGCCGGTTATCACCACAATCAACTACATCAGAAAACATATTCCGTGCGCATTCCCAGTCGCGATCCTTTTTATGCTGTAATGCCAGAGCATATTTTGCTTGATAGGAAGTAAAATCCTTACCCGTGGCCAGCTTGGACAAAACTTTCTTTGCTTCATTTTTTTCTCCAAGAGAAGCAAACCAGCGCCCTACCTCATAGGACTCGGGTCTTGTTTGAGTTTTATCTGTTCCACATAGTTGAAAGGTTATATGAGTATACAAAGTTATAAGTGATAAAATATCAATTTCATTATGTTTGAGAATACCAAGCATACCATCCGGCTGTTTACTATCAATAAACTCAAAATAAATGATCGGTGCCAAAAAGCCGGGGATATCATCAACCCTTTCTACCCCAAGGACTTCCTTTTCAACTATTACTAACTTTAACCGTTCTAATTTATGCTTCCAAAGCCTCCTTGCTGCATGAAATAAATCAAAATGTCCAAATTGCGGCAGCTTTGGGACATGTTCTCGAACTAAGGTGTGCCTTGTTTTTACCTGTGGCCAATCAAACGATTTTCCGTTGTAGGTAACCAACGTTTTATAATTCACCTTTTCTAGAAAGCTTTGGTATAACGGAACCTCGGCTCCCGGGTGCGGTAAAATATGTTGTCTTAAAATAAGGGAATCACCAGAAATGCTGGCATAACCCAGTATGAAAATGGTGTTCCCTACCCCACCGCCAAGGCCAGTCGTTTCCGTATCAAAAAAGAATAATTCCTCAGCTTGATGCCCTTTAGCTGATAAAGGATGATTGACGGGCTGTTGATTCCATATATCGATTGCGGTTAAAAAATCGCGAAAACAGTAATGTCCATGCTGATAGGAGAGTGGATATTTCACTTCTCTGATCAAACAGTAATCTTGGTCCATAAAATATGGAAAAACGTTCTCTTGCTCCCATCTTTCCCAGAATGGGACTTCAATGTTCGCTGCTGGAGGCGGTGTACTATTTTTTTCAGATGGATTGCCAACAGAAAGATGTGGTTTTAAACGATTTAATTTACTTTTTAGCGACATCTTTTATCTTCCTTTTCTACATTGAAGATTTTAAAAAGGCTTCAATAATTCTTAGGGCATCCCTTTTTGCTGTTTCACTAATGGTATCTGTGCCAATACATGACGGACATCCCGATTCACATTGACAGCGAGTAATCATTTTCTTTGTTTCCTCAAATACTTCTGACATGCCGGTGTATATTTTTTCGCTTAAACCGATCCCGCCTGGGTAGCGATCATAAAAGAAAATGGTTGGTTTTTCGTTATGGTCTGCCTTTACTTGCGGAATAACATGAATATCCTGAGGATCGGCCATTACGAATAATGGTGCGATATGGTTTAGGGCATGCGCAGTTCCGACAAGCCCCTGTTCGAGCCGCTCATGGTCCATTTCTGACATCGACTGGTTTAGGGAAATCCAGGCGGCGTTTGTGTGAAGCTCTTCTTCGGGCAAATGGATGGGTCCGGATCCAATATTTTCGTGTGTCTCAAATTTAATTTTCTTAAAAATCGTTGCCATTGCCCTTACGCTAACATCCCCATAACCAAACTCAGCATCAACTATCGATAGAAGCTTGTCGACTTCGAGTACCTTTAATTGAACCGCTAAATTAGCATCGGTGAAGTAGTCTACATCCACTTCTCTAACGAACGCCTTCTTTTCCTCCCAATCAAGCTTTTCTACCTGGAATTGCGTACCTTGGTGTAAATAAATCGCTTCGTCATGGAGGAGCGTCATCGCAGAAAAGCGGTCCATTTCCCCAATAACTTTTACATTCGCAATATCTGTTTGGTCAACGATTATTACATTTTCCTGTGAGGCAGACCGTAAGCTAATGTTATGAGCAGGAAAGGAATCATTCATCCAATACCACTTTTCACCATTTCGGTAAAGGACACGTTCTTCGGTTAAATATTCTAGCAGTTCCTCTGTTTCTACACTTCCGAATTGCTCGCCTGGTTTAAAAGGCAGCTCATAGGCAGCACATTTCATATGATCGATTAAAATAATTAAATTATCAGGATTAATCCTTGCTGTTTCCGGACTTTTATTAAAAAAGTAATCAGGATTCTGGATGATATATTGGTCAAGAGGACTGGAGCTTGCCACCATAATGACTAAGGCTTCTCCATGCCTTCTTCCAGCTCTTCCTGCCTGCTGCCAAGCGCTGGATATCGTCCCAGGATAGCCTGTCATGATACATACTTGAAGCTGCCCTATATCAACACCTAGTTCGAGAGCATTGGTACTGACAACACCGTAAATCTCACCTGAACGGAGCCCTTTTTCAATCTTCCTTCGTTCAGTTGGAAGATACCCGCCCCGATAGCCCATTATCGATTTTGCCCCCAATTGGTTCTTCACTAATTCTTGTAAATAAGTCAGAATGATTTCGACCCTAACTCTGCTTCTCGCAAAAACGATGGTTTGAATTTTATTTTTTAATAATTCCCCAGCGATTTTCCGAACCTCTAGTGTCGCACTTCTTCTAATGTTTAATGGTTTGTTTACAATAGGTGGATTATAGAATAGAAAATGCTTTGTCCCGCTAGGGGCCCCATTGTTATCGATCAGATGCATTTTTTCTTCGGTTAGATTTTCTGCCAGCTCAAGGGGATTCGCAATCGTAGCAGATGTACAAATAAATACAGGGTTACTCCCATAATACCTGCAAATACGTTTCAATCTTCGAATAACATTGGCTACATGACTTCCAAAAACACCTCGATAAGTGTGAAGTTCATCGATCACAACAAATTTAAGGTTCTCAAACAGAGAAACCCATTTTGTATGATGGGGCAGGATTGCTGAGTGGAGCATATCTGGGTTAGTAATAACCACATGCCCTGCCTGTCTCACTCTTTGCCGAATATTTGCCGGTGTATCCCCATCGTACGTATAGCTGTTAATATCCACGCCTGCTGCTTGAATAATTTCATTAATTTCAGTTTTTTGGTCCTGTGCAAGTGCTTTCGTAGGAAACATATACAGTGCACGTGTACTTGGATTTGCTAGGATTGATTGTAAAACGGGCAGGTTATAGCAAAGAGTCTTTCCTGAAGCTGTCGGAGTAACGGCGACGATACTTTTCCCGTCCATAATTTTTTCATAGGCTGATTTTTGATGTGTATATAGCTGCTCAATCCCCCTACTCTTTAGAGCAGTCTTCAAAACCTGATGAAGGTCACTAGGCAGCGGTACTGTTTGGGCTGGCTTTTCTTCGAGAGTGTGCCATGTGACGATATTTTCCTTAAATTGATCATTTATTTTTAAGTCTGACAAAATTTCTTGCAGGCTTTTTCTTAACTTCATGCTTCCTCACCTCATTACTTCTATATTAACGAATGAACGTTCGCAACAAAAGAAAAAAAGACTTTTTTATTTATATTATTCCTGGTAATTTATTCTGAATAAAGATGACTTTAAACTCTCCTTAAACAATTAATATCAATAACAATAAACTATTGCTAGAATTTTTGTTACAATAGATAGTAACGGACTAAAAATTTGAAGGTGATTAAATGAAAATTGATTTGATAAAAAAAGTGCTTGCTGATTTTACACTTTTCCGAGAACTAACTGATTTTGAAATTACAAAAATAGCAGATATCTCAATTGCTAGAGAATGGAAAAAACAGAGTCATGTGTTTCTCCAAGGCGACCCACTTGAAAATGTCTATTTTATTTATGACGGAAAAATTAAAATCTACAAAAGTGATATTAATGGCAAAGAACAAATTGTTGCGATTGCTAAAAAAGGGGAAATGTTTCCCCATGTAGGTTTTTTCAGAAAAGGTGATTACCCTGCCTATGCAGAAGTGCTTGAGCCCTCAACACTCATTGCGATTCCAATTTCAAAATTTGAAACCGTTTTGATTGAAAACCCTGAGTTATGTATTAAAGTGTTTAAAGTATTGGGAGAAAAAATTGTCGATCTGCAAAACCGATTAGAAGAGCAAATTCTTAATAATACCTATGAACAAATCATCAAACTTTTGATTCGGCTTGCACAGAAGCACGGTAAAGAACAAGAAGATGGGACAATTCTATTGAAGTCCGAATTCACCAACAAGGACCTTGCTAATATGATCGGCACAACAAGAGAAACAATTAGCAGAACCCTGACAAAAATGAAAAAAGATGAGTTAATCGAAGTAGATGACGAAGGCAACATGATCGTCGATGTTGAAATTCTTATGGAAGAAATTAATCTAATTTAAGTATAAAAACCGCAGCACAATAATGCTAACGGGTTTGCTTATGAGATGCAAAACGGTTAATCACAAACCTAAT
>NZ_BCUX01000006.1 GCF_001591445.1 Neobacillus drentensis NBRC 102427
GTGGCTCAACAGCCATTGTACCCCTACAATTTGGGGTGCATTTCCCTATACCAATTTTTATGTAATTTCTACCCAAATGGCTATACACCAATAAAAAAATGAGCGCCAATTTCATATGCAAATTGACACTCATTTTTACTTACATTTTTAATGTATGTGATAGTTAACGGAACCCGTTAGCCGTATCGGCTTCTTTTTTTACCATTTTCCCTCTTTTAGGTAATCATTTAAAATCGATTGATGTAAGCCGGGTTTGGCTGCAAATAAAGAGTCCTGCGAAAGGAAATTCAGTTTTTCTCCCCTTAAATTGGTCACGATTCCGCCTAGTTCTTCTATGATTACCGCCCCTGCTGCAACATCCCAGGGGGATAACCGCATCGAAAGATAGGCGTCAACTCTTCCCGTCGCAACAAATATCATTTCGAGGGCGGCAGAACCATAGGACCTTGTTCCCCTCGCTGCTTTAACTAGGGGAATCATTAAATTGTGATCAATACGATGATTTTCCATCACCCATGTTGCATTTAATGCAAGGATTGATTCCTTAACAATTGATTCCTTTAGTGCATTTAAAGGTGTTTCATTTAAATAGGCTCCATTTCCACTAGTAGCATGGTATAATTCGTCATGTACGACATCGTAAATGAGTCCTATCTTTCCCACGCCATTTTCATATACACCAACGGAAATAGCAAAGTTTCTTTGTTGATGAACAAAATTCAACGTCCCATCAATTGGATCAATCATCCAAACAATTCCCTCAAGACTATCAAGTGAATCTCCAAATCCTTCTTCACCCATTATTTTATGAGCTGGATAAGCTTCTCTAATTTTACTAATAAAAAATTGCTCAATTTCTTTATCAATATTCGTCACAAGATCATTGGCGTTACTTTTCGTTTCAATATTTAATGTTTGATTAAAAGAAAGCCTGATTTTAGCTCCTGCCTCATTTATCCAATCCTTAGCATGAGCATAAATTTGGTCCAAATTCATGATTCTCCTCCAAATAGCTTATTTCCATCTAAGCTTTCAATTCAATGTATGTAGTATGATTCATGTTAAATTAAATGATGTACCTCTAGCTTAATCAAATTGTTATAATACAGCAACTTATTGGCTTAATTTGAGTTCCAAATAATGGACAATAATAAACGAACCCCCCACATTTTGCTGGAGTTCGTTTTAGATGTGTATAGGATATATTCTATTTTGATTCATTCTTATTTATATCTCCTTGAATAAAAAAACTGTTTTATTTATCAAAGAGCCTTTAATCGTAATAGTTCTTGGCGGATTTTTTCTAATTTTTGTTTGCACTCTCTCATTTTTTTCTCATTTTTTTCTTCTATCGCTTCGAACAATGTTGCTAATTCATAATCCATTTCTAATCTCAAAACAGCTGTTCTTTCCTTCTCGCCTGCTTTTTTAAGTGAGGTATTCATCAATTGTTTCACGTTTCTCCTCCCCTTCCTAAATTTAACTAATTTTTCAGATTATTTTTTTACTGTATAATATGAGGAAGGGAGATATGTTGCAACAAATATGTGCTCTTACCTAGGAAGCATCTAACTACTTGTCTTCCAAAATGATATGCTACAATTAAGGACAAATGTTTGTTGGAGGTTTAAATTTATGAGCTTTAAGGGATTTACAAATGAGGACTTTGATGTATTTTCAATAGATGGCTTAGAGGCTAGAATGTCTGCTCTTAAAGAAACAGTTCGTCCAAAATTGGAAGTTTTGGGAGAATCCTTTGCGCCTGTCCTTTCAGCATTAACAAACGATGAAATGTTTGTTCATGTTGCCAAACATGCAAGACGTACTATTAATCCGCCAAAGGATACATGGGTGGCTTTTTCGAATAACCCTCGCGGTTATAAAATGATGCCCCACTTTCAAATTGGCATGTGGAACACCCATTTATTTATTTGGTTTGCTGTTATTTATGAAGCACCCCAAAAACAGGTTATTGCTGAAAGGATTTCAAAAAAATTAACGAAGATTTATAAAGAGACACCAAAAGATTTTGTTTGGTCTGTAGATCACACAAAACCAGAAACCATTGAACATCGAAAACTGAAAAAGGAAGATTTAGGTTCGTTTTTTGATCGTCTGCAAAACGTAAAGAGTGCAGAATTGTTATGTGGTTATACAATCGATAGGGAAAAGGTTATCCAGTTAGGTTCAGATGGGTTAATTCAGCAAATCGAGGACGTTTTTAACACAGTAGCCACACTTTATAAAATATCTCAAAATAGGAAATAATTAAAAGAAGCTCCCCGACCAAATAGTTTGGGAGCTTCTTCTTATTTCATTTTAATTCTATCCCCGGATAGGGAATTCTTTGCCTTTTTTATGGTTTGATAGGACGAATAGCCACTCATTTCTTCAAATTCACCGCAAATTGTTTTTTCTTCCGCTTTACTTGGGACGATTTCTTTAAAGCGACGGTATGCCTTCATTACGGCATCACGGTCAATTCCTTGTTCATAAGCCTTCTCAATTGATTCAAAAAATGCGATTACATCGACAATTTCATCTGTACTCCAGTGGTAATCAATTGGATATTGGTATTCCATTATTTCACCTTCTAACTAATTCAACTAACATGCATCATACAATTATTTTCCCCACTTTGCACGAATTTGTTCAGCATCGCTAATAATTCGATCAAACAATTCTTGAACTGGAGGGACATCTTTGATTAGACCCATTACTTGTCCCGCCCAGGCGAAACCTTCTTCCTGCTCACCATCATAAATATACCGTTGATTGGCCCTTCCACTAATGAGATCTTTTAATTGATCATAACCACCATTGTTCTTTTCAATATCCAGTATTTGTTCTGTCCAGCTATTGGCTAATGCTCTTGCCGGAGCTCCTATAGTTCTCTTGATAACTACCGTTCCAGATTCGTTTCCTTCAACTAGGGTTTTCTTATATAATTCGTTTGCATGAACACATTCCTTAGTAGCAATGAATCTGGTACCCATTTCAATCCCTTCAGCACCTAAACTAAGGGCCGCCATAAGCCCTCTGCCGTCTCCTATCCCACCTGAGGCAATAACGGGTATAGAAACCGCATCAACCACTTGAGGAACCAAAACAAGCGTACCTACATCATCTCGCCCTAAGTGGCCTCCACCTTCCTGCCCCACTACCATAACTGCGTCTGCACCAAGTTCTTCTGCTTTTACTGCCTGTCTCCTAGCGGCCACAAGAACCAGTGTTTTTATTTGAGTGCCTTTTAATTGGTCAAATATTGGGGCAGGGTTTCCCCCCGTCATTGAAACAACTGGTACCTTTTCATCAATAGCGACCTGAAGAAAATCAGAAAATGGTCTGCCATGCTGTCCAATGGCAAAATTAACCCCAAAGGAATTGTTCGTCATCTTTTTCACCTTACGTATTTCAGTTCTTAGCTGTTCAGGATCACCTAATGACATAGCCGTAATTTGGCCAAGCCCCCCTGCGTTCGATACTGCTGCAGCTAATTCAGAATAGGCTAAATAGGCTAGACCTCCTTGTATTATCGGAAATCGTATATTTAGTAATTCAGTAACACGTGTTTTCCATTCCAAATTAATCCCTCCTAAAAACATTCTATTTGTTATTTCGTCTCTTTTGGGTAATTTTCCTTTCTTAATGGAAAACTATTGATAACAGAATAGGCACATAATATATATTTCTTTGCAAGGCATGGGAATAATGCTATAATTCCTATGGTTTTTATGTTATAAAAAGCAACATATTTAGAGTATTTTTATTAAAGAGGTGTGGTTATAAATTGTCTCAAAATCAAACACCGCTTTTTAGCGGTTTATTAGCACACGCAAAAAAAAATCCTATTCAATTTCATATTCCCGGGCATAAAAAGGGAGCCGGGATTGACCCTGAGTTTCGAAACTTTATTGGGGACAACGCCCTGTCTATTGACTTAATTAATATTGGACCATTAGATGATCTCCATCAGCCAAAAGGCATCATTAAGCAGGCACAGGATTTAGCTGCAGAAGCTTTTGGAGCTGACCGAACCTTCTTTTCTGTACAGGGGACAAGCGGGGCAATTATCGCGATGATTATGGCAGTATGCGGACCTGATGATAAAATCATCGTTCCAAGAAATGTTCATAAATCCATTATGTCCGCGATCGTTTTTTCGGGTGCTATTCCAGTGTTTATCCAACCTGAAATCGATAAGGACCTAGGAATTTCTCACGGGATTACACCAGATGCAGTTGCAAGGGCACTGCAGCAGCATCCGGATGCAAAAGCTGTGTTAGTAATCAATCCAACTTATTTTGGAATTTCCGGAGATTTAAAAAAGATTGTTGAAATTTCTCATTCTTATCATATTCCTGTCCTTGTCGATGAAGCTCATGGTGTTCATATTCATTTTCATGATGACCTTCCACTTTCTGCGATGCAGGCCGGTGCAGATATGGCCGCTACTAGTGTCCATAAATTGGGCGGATCGATGACCCAAAGTTCAATCCTAAATGTGAAAGAAGGACTTGTTTCTGCAAAGCATGTCCAGTCGATTCTAAGCATGCTTACTACTACCTCCACTTCCTATTTATTGCTTGCTTCACTTGATGTGGCACGTAAGCAATTGGCTACAAAGGGAAGGGAACTGATTGACCGAACCATTAAATTAGCACAATCCATGCGGAAAAGGATTAATGAAATTGAACATCTACATTGTATTGGCGAGGAAATTCTAGGCTCAAAAGCAACCTATGATTACGATCCAACCAAGCTGATTATTTCAGTTAAAGAATTAGGATTGACTGGATATGACGTTGAAAAATGGTTAAGAGAAAAGCACAATATTGAAGTGGAACTTTCTGACCTTTATAACATTCTTTGTATTATTACGCTTGGAGACACAGAAGTCGAGGCAGGTTTGTTAATTAATGCCTTAAAAGATTTGGCAGACGAGTGTGAACATCGTACAGAAAGAATCGAACCGGTTGAAGTTCTTCTTCCTGAAATCCCCGTGCTCGCTCTAACACCAAGAGATGCATTTTATTCTGAAACAGAAGTAATACCTTTTGAAGAATCTGAAGGAAGAATTATTGCAGAATTTATTATGGTTTATCCACCTGGGATCCCAATCTTTATTCCCGGTGAAATAATTACAAAGGAAAACCTTCACTACGTTCGGAAAAACCTTGAAGCAGGCTTACCAGTACAAGGTCCGGAAGATGAAGAAATCAAATCAATTCTTGTCATTAAAGAGTACAAGGCAATAAAATAGAACAAAAATACAGGATTCCGTTTATCGGAATCCTGTTTTAATTTATATTTTCTTATTATAAATCTTCTTCTGTATGATGTCCTTCGCAACCATTGCATTTAGTAGAATAAAGGACCGTTACTTTTTCATCTTCAAAATGATCAATAGTAGAGTTACATGTTTGGCATACTAAAGTACCCATCTGTTCAATCCCCTTTTCGTTATTGAATTTTCACAAAATCAAGCATTTATATATCATAATTTAATAATAATATATCACATTAGAAATATCAAGCCTAATTTGTATGTCACATTTAAAAAAATTAGATCATTTAAACGGAATGTTGATTTCAGCTCCTTTTAATCAACTTGTCCTTAAAAAATTAAGTGATACCCAAAATACAGCCAAATAAAAAAAGGCCCTATCGGCCTTTCCTTGAAATTATTCGTACTGAGTTACAAATGGGATGGATGGCAGTGTTTCGCTGAAAAACTCAGCTAAATCTGCAGCCTGTTGATGATCAGGGATACGGAAAACGGTTTGTAGGTAATCAATATCTTCGATGTCTTTGGGGTCAAGGAGAGTGGAACGGCCAGTTTGCATGCAGACAACTAGAGGTTTTCCGAAAAACATATTGGTGTAAATAATGCCGAAATCATAACGAGTATGTTCCGTTGTAAAACCAATAAACCTTACTTTTGCATTTTCATGTTCATCGTAGAGCTTATCAAATAATTCCATAGGGATCCTCCTTTTCAAGGAATGTTTAGAATATTATTATAATTGATATTCACAAAAGAAACAAGAAAATTTCTACTTTTATTTAAAGCATAGTTGTCATAAGATTTTATTAAATGCTAGAATAGAGAGGCATCTATTAATGGACTAATGGGGGGGAATGATGATGGCTGTCAATGCATATATAAAGCTAGTGCCTTCATCTGCTAAACAAACAGTAACAATTGAAGAAGTAAAAGAATTATTTTATGACTATAAAAATAACACGACAAAAACAGGTAATCAAATTGGTTGGCAATACGGAGAGTCTGCCTTTCCGTATGAAATTAAAGAAACGGCCGAAGCAAAAGGAAAATGGTTCTATCTTCACTCTAATGATGAACGCTATTATGCAATCTTAATTGGTATTGATCGGGAAACAATTAGAAATGACGATGGTCAAGAACTGGAACAAACTTACATACAAGTTACATTACCAGAACAATCAACGTATGGTGATAAAGGAAAAGCGAATGAGTTTTGTAAATACCTCGCGAAAAAGCTTCAAGGGGAGCTCCATCTTTTTAATGAGAGAGTTATGTATTATTATCCACGAAAGTAAAAAAGCTCCTTTGGGGCTTTTTTTAGTGAATAAATAATTCCATAGTATAGTGAATCGAAGTATAAATAACAAGGCTTAAACTAGTGATAAAAAGCGTTTTTCGCACTGATTTTGTTACCTGATTTCCTAATAAAAATGCTAAATAAAAGAACACAAAAAACATGATGACTTTATAAATCAGCTGGTCATGCTTTGATAACCATTCAATAAATGTATATCCGCTCCAAATGATAAATTGTAGTATCACAACAATATAAACCTTCATATTTATCACCACTCTTAATACTTCATCTTCTTTTTAAAATGCTAGTATCTTAAGTATATGTTCTAAAACCAATAGATATATATTATTTTTTGGATGGCAAGGATTTTTTTGCTTAATCTTTTTTAAAGATACAATTCGCTAAAAACAATAAAAGTCCTTTCCGTTTTTTAACGAAAAGGACTTTATTATTTATTTTTACTTAATGATGTGTATTGGGCTTCCGATTGCAACTTCGGCAGCTTCCATTGTAATTTCACCAAGTGTTGGATGTGCATGAATGGTCATCGCAAGATCTTCAGCAGTCATTCCTGCTTCAATCGCAAGTCCTAGTTCAGCAATCATATCTGATGCACTTGTACCGGCAATCTGGGCTCCAATCACTAGTCCATCTTCTTTACGAGTAATTAATTTCATGAATCCATCACCACTATCAAGTGACAGAGCACGACCATTAGCAGCAAATGGGAATTTAGATGCATTAACTGCAATTCCCTCTTCTTTTGCTTGAGCTTCGGTATATCCAACTGAAGCTAATTCAGGCTCAGAGAAAACAACTGCAGGAATACCTAAGTAATCAATCTCTGCTGGATGTCCGGCAATCGCTTCAGCGGCAATTTTAGCCTCATATGATGCCTTATGGGCCAATTGAGGACCAGCAACAACATCACCAATTGCATAGATATTGCTAATATTTGTCCGGCATTGTTTGTCAATTTCAATCAGGCCGCGCTCAGTTAATTTGACACCTGCCTGCTCTAAACCCATTTCATCTGTGTTTGGACGTCGACCAACCATTACAAATACGTAATCAGCTTCGAGTTTTTTCTCTTCGCCTTTTGTTTCGAATGTTACTACGACACCATTTTCGGTTTCTTCTACACCCTTAGCAAATGCCTTTGTATAGAATTCCGCACCTTTTTTCTTCATGTTTCGCTTAACAAGCGCAGCCATTTGCTTATCGAAAACACCAAGACCTAAAATCTCTTCGGCACCTTCTAAGATAGTCACTTGGCTGCCAAAGCTTGCATAAGCACCACCTAATTCAATTCCGATTACTCCACCGCCAATGACAATGATTTTTTCAGGAATTTCCTGTAAATTAAGTGCACCTGTCGAATTTAGAACACGTTTCGAATATTTAAAGGCAGGTAACTCAATCGGACGGGATCCAGTCGCTATAATGGCATTTTTAAAGGTATAGGTTTGAGCTGAATTTTCATCCATAACACGTAGTGTATTGGCATCCACAAAGAAAGCTTCACCGCGTACAATATTTACTTTGTTTCCTTTTAATAACCCTTCAACGCCGCCTGTTAATTTATTGACAATACCTGATTTAAATTCTTGTACCTTTGAAAAATCAACTTTTACATTTTCAGCAGTAATTCCGAATGCTTCTGAATGCATCGCTGTCTCATAGCGGTGGCCTGCTGAAATTAAGGCTTTAGAAGGGATACATCCTACATTTAAACAAACGCCGCCTACATATTCCTTTTCAACAATCGTAACTTTTTGTCCTAACTGGGCAGCGCGAATTGCCGCAACGTATCCGCCGGGACCAGCACCGATGATTATAGTATCTGTTTCAATTGGGAAATCTCCAACTACCATAATATTTTAAGCCTCCATTAACAATAGTTCTGGATCGTTTAATAAACGTTTAATATGATTTAATGCATTTTGTGCTGTTGCACCATCTATCATCCGGTGGTCAAAGCTTAATGATAAAGCTAAAACTGGTGCCGCAACAATTTCACCGTTTCTAACGATTGGCTTTTCTGCAATTCGGCCAACGCCCAAAATGGCAACTTCTGGGTGATTGATAACTGGAGTAAACCACTGACCACCAGCTGAACCGATATTTGAAATAGTACAAGATGCGCCCTTCATTTCGTTTGGAGCAAGTTTTCCATCACGAGCTTTTCCAGCTAATTCATTAATTTCATTAGAAATAGAGAATACTGACTTACGGTCTGCATCTTTTACAACTGGAACGAGCAAGCCTTTTTCCGTATCAGCTGCAATTCCAATATTATAATAATGTTTATGGATAATTTCGCTTGTCGCATCATCAAGAGATGTATTTAAGGCTGGGTATTCACGTAATGCACTTGTTAATGCTTTGACGATGTATGGTAAGAACGTAAGCTTAATGCCTTTGGCAGCTGCTACTTCTTTAAATTTCTTGCGGTGTGTAACAAGTTTAGTTACATCCACTTCATCCATAAGTGTTACGTGTGGTGCAGTGTGCTTGGAATTAACCATAGCCTTAGCAATTGCTTTCCGTATTCCACTCATTTTCTCGCGAGTTTCTGGGTATTCACCTTGTGGAATCGCAGCAGCTGCTTGCGTTGCTTCCACTTTAACTGTTTCAGCTTCTACATTAGCAGCTGCTTGTGGTGCAGGTGCCGCTCCTCCACTAACAAAGGAATCAATATCACCTTTAAGAATCCGCCCATTATTTCCAGTACCAGGTACCAAATTGATACTAATACCTTTTTCACGTGCATATTTACGAACAGAAGGCATAGCAATAATCCGTCGATTTGGATCAACATCTGCCTGCTGGGCCACTGCTACCGCTGCCGGCTGTTGAGCTGCATCTTGTTTAACCTCAGGAGCAGGAGCTGCTGCTGGTTTTTCCTCCTGTTTAGGTTCATCCGCATGTTCATCGCCCTTAAATTGAAGGTTTTCGTATCCTGGGGCATCAAAGGTTACTAAAACCTGTCCCACAGTTGCGACTGTACCTTCTCCTACTAAAACATCAATAACTGTTCCTTCCACAGGAGAAGGGATTTCAACCACTGCTTTATCATTTTGAATTTCGCAAAGTACATCATCTTCGGCAATTTTGTCGCCTGGCTTTACGAACCATTTAACAATTTCGCCCTCATGAATTCCTTCACCGATATCAGGCATTTTAAATTGAAATGACACTAGGATTCATCCTCCAAAATTACATGTATTTTTGAGCATCGAAATTATAGTAATTAGATCATCAAATTACGGTTTTAATTAAAAGTTTAAAACTTTTTTAGCAGTTTCAATTACATCCTTGTAGTTTGGAAGCCATGCAGCTTCCGCTTGAGGGAATGCAAAGACAGTATCTGGTGCCGCCACACGCAGTACAGGTGCTTCTAAGCTTAATATTGCTCGGTCATTAATTTCTGCAACAACGTTTGCAGCAATACCTGCTTGTTTTTGTGCTTCTTGAACAACAATCGCACGACCGGTTTTTTCAACGGAAGCAATAATTGTTTCAATATCGATAGGACTTACTGTTCTTAAGTCAATTACTTCAGCTGAATGACCTTCTTTTTCTAATTCTTCTGCTGCTTTTAATGACTCGTGAACCATCGCTCCATAAGTAACAATTGTAACATCTGTTCCTTCACGTTTTACTTCTGCTTTTCCTAATGGAATGGTATATTCGCCTTCTGGAACTTCTTGACGGAAAGAACGGTATAACTTCATATGTTCTAGGAATATAACTGGGTCATTATCACGGATTGATGAAATAAGCAGCCCCTTTGCATCATAAGGAGTTGATGGAATAACAACCTTAACACCAGGCTGTTGAGCCATAAGACCTTCTAAGCTATCAGCGTGCATATCAGGAGTATGTACGCCGCCTCCAAATGGCGAGCGAAATGTTATCGGCGCGTTAAATTTTCCGCCTGTACGATAACGAAGACGAGCAGCCTGACCAGAAATAGAATCCATTACTTCATAAACGAATCCAAAGAATTGAATCTCTGGAACAGGACGGAAGCCTTGTAAACTAAGACCGACTGCTAAACCGCCAATTCCGGATTCAGCAAGCGGTGTATCAAAAACACGATCTTCGCCAAATTCCTTTTGTAACCCTTCAGTTGCACGGAATACCCCTCCGTTTACACCCACGTCTTCCCCAAAAACTAATACATTCGGATCATTGCTTAATTCCACTCGCAATGCATCTGTAATTGCTTGAATCATTGTCATTTGAGCCATGGCTTACTTCGACTCCTTTTCTTTATATATTTCATATTGTTCTTTTAAATTTTGCGGCATTTCTTCATACATAATTGACATTAGATCAGTAACCTTTTGTTTAGGCGCTGCATCAGCTTTTTTAATGGCTTCTTTAATGTCTTCTTTCGCTTGTTCAATTACTTCATTTTCCTTTTCTTCGGTCCATAGACCTTTCTTTTCAAGGAATTTACGGAAACGTACAAGTGGATCTTTCTTTTCCCATTCATTATCAAGGTCTGCAGTACGATACCGTGTTGGATCATCTC
This sequence comes from Neobacillus drentensis NBRC 102427, assembly GCF_001591445.1. Lineage (GTDB taxonomy): Bacteria > Bacillota > Bacilli > Bacillales > Cytobacillaceae > Neobacillus > Neobacillus drentensis. The sequence goes on from NZ_BCUX01000006.1 coordinate 11,128, forward strand.
CAGCCATGGTATGAGGACCATATCTATAAGTTAAAGTTTCAATTAATGTTGGGCCTTCTCCGTTAAGGGCACGCTCGCGAGCTTCATGTACAGCTGCGTAAACAGCAAGCGGATCCATTCCGTCTACTTGAACACCTGGAATTCCGGCAGCTACTGCCTTCTGAGCCAATGTCTTCGCAGCAGATTGCTTGTCAACAGGAGTTGAGATCGCAAAACGGTTATTTTGAACAATAAAGATTGCTGGAGCCTTATAGGCACCTGCAAAGTTGATTCCTTCATAGAAATCACCTTGTGAGGTTCCACCGTCACCTGTATAAGTAATCGCTACAGATTTTGCACCTCGTTTTTTCATTCCTAGCGCTACACCAGCTGTTTGAACATACTGAGCACCAATAATGATTTGCGGAATTGCTATATTAACACCATCAGGTATTTGTCCACCTTCAAAATGACCTCTTGACCATAAAAATGCTTGGTATAAAGGTAATCCATGCCAGATAATTTGCGGAACATCACGATATCCTGGTAAAATAAAGTCTTCTTTTTCAAGCGCAAACTGCGATGCTAGCTGTGAAGCTTCTTGTCCGGCAGTCGGAGCATAAAAACCTAATCTTCCTTGACGATTTAATGAAATAGAGCGTTGGTCCAAAATTCTTGAATAAACCATACGGCGCATTAATTCTTGAAGCTGTTCATCAGTAAGGTCCGGCATTGCTGCCTCGTTTACTACTTCCCCAACTTCATTTAGAATTTGAAGTGTTTGAAATTGTTCTTCGACAACTTCGAGTGTTTTCTTCGCGTCAAGCTTGGCGTTCTGAGTTTTAGAAACCATTTTGGTCACCTCTTCCTTTCCATTCAAAGCTTAAATTTTTTAAAATTATCCACTAAGTTAGAATACCCAAAACAATTTCCACTTATCATTTGGATAATCTTGTGATATTACATTGGATTTGGTAAGCAAAGTGCATGAAAGATACTACTAAATAGTTTTTCACATAAAAGACCAATTAAACAAAAGATCTTTTATCTACCATCATCTTATTCTGTATCACTATTTTATGTAACATCATTGATACAATTAATTAACTCATTTCAAAGTTTACATCATTAATTTTTACACGTCAAATACTATGTTTTAAAATTTTTCAACACGAACAAGTTGTTTATAATTTAATCATTATTTTTTTCTGTACTACTTTTTTTCACCTTCTGTTATATAAAATTTATCTCATAAATCATGTGTTATAATATAAAAAAAATCGGCCTATTCAGCCGATTACTTTGATGGTATAACATTTATTTGCTCGATTTTAGACCTGATTGCTTATAAAAGGACAACTTTTTTTCGTTGTATTGTTCTGTTAGCATATTAAATTTCTCATTGGCAGTATATACCTGCTTATACGTTTCATTTAACTTAGTTACTTGTGCTTCAAGATCTTCAAGAGGTAAATTTTTATTTTTAAACATTCCATACAATTCTTTATCGTTTTTCAGTGCCTCATTATATTCTAGGTATAAAGCGTCATGCGCTTTATATCTTTCCATCATAATCTCATATAATTCATTGGCTAATTTCGTCAATGCAGGATCTTCAAATTTATCTTTAATATCTCTGGCCTTTATGAATTCTTTCTGAGATTCTTTAATACTTTTCGTTTCTTTCTCCATTAACTCTTTTCTTTCATCGGCTATAAGGATAGCTTCATCTGAAAGCTTTACGATTTGATCATATTCTTTCATGCCAAGTTTGATTATCTGATCATAAATTTCTTTTTCTTTTTTTTCGAGAGTAACAAGTGGATTCTGTTGTTCCTCAAATACTTTTTCTGCTGAAACGACTCTTTCTAACACACCATACATTTTTTCGACTGGAGTCTTTTCTTTCGTACATCCAGCAATAATAACAATAAAAACGGATAAACATAATAATAAACTACTCTTAACTTTTAATGACAATTTATAAACCTCCTGCCTATTCCAATTTAACTATATCGACACCTTGTTTGTTTGACAATAAAAAAGTCGGATCATTTAATCACATGTTAACTTTTTATTAATTGTCTGATAGACTATTTATTATTAATAATTTAAGTTAAAGCACAGGAGTGAGTGGAATCATGATTACGATGGAAGATATCATTCGAGATGGCCATCCTTCCTTAAGAAAAGTGGCAGCAGAAGTATCCATGCCGCCATCAGAAGAGGATAAACAAATACTTTCTAGCTTATTAGAATATGTAATAAATAGCCAAACTCCAGAAAAGCAAGCCCAATTTGGGTTACGCCCAGGTATAGGATTGGCTGCCCCGCAAATAAATGTTCTAAAAAGAATGATAGCCGTGCATCTTACCGATGACACAGGCGCTCTTTATAGTTATGCATTATTTAATCCTAAAATTATCAGCCATTCCGTTGAAAAGGCGTATTTAGAAGCAGGTGAAGGCTGCCTTTCAGTTGACCGAGTGATTCCCGGCTACGTCCCAAGGCATGCAAGAATCACAATAAAGGGTACAACGCTATATGGAGAAGAAGTGAAACTAAGATTAAAGGGGCTTGCTTCGATTTGCTTTCAGCACGAAATCGATCATTTAAATGGTGTAATGTTTTATGATTATATCAATCATGAGGATCCTTTAAAACCAATAGCAGGAGCAAAAGCGATTGAACGGTAATCAAACAGGGTTGTACTTTAATTTTATGCTGTAGATATAAAGAACCGGCCGCTTAGCAGGGTCGGTTCTCTTCTATAGTTCAAATTAATTGCAATTCTTTTAACCCATTCCAAATACCATCATCTGATACATCACTTGTAATAAAATCGGCAAGTTCTTTGGCTTCAGGGACACCATTGCCCATTGAAACTCCTGTACCAACCGCTTTCAACATTTCTAAATCATTTAGGCCATCTCCGAACGCATAGACATCCTCCAACTCAAACCCTAAGCGTCCGATCATTTTTTTGATACCTTCTGCTTTTGAACCACCTTTTGGTAAAACATCGACAGAATATGGATGCCATCTAATAAAATCAAATTGAGGATAGTTTGCGAAATATAAACTTTCATCCTGATTTTCGCAAAAAAGGAGGCTTTGATACATCATTCGGTTTACATAAAAGGAGTTGTCCTCCTCTGGATGTGGGAAATTCAGACTCCCCATGCTTTTTTCAATAAATGGATGATGCTTCACACTTGCCTTCATTGTTTTCTCATTCATAAAAACCAAGGGATGATTGTTCGACTTAGCCATGTTATAAAGTTTATTTAGCTCATCTTCATTCAAAGGGTTCTCATAGATTACTTCATTTTCAAAAACTACAAATTGACCGTTAAAACTCACATAGGAGTCAATGTCAAGTGCTTTCCGCAGACCCTCAAACATAAATGGAGCTCTCCCGGTGGCAATTGCGACAAATACGTCGTTCTTCTTTAGTAAATTGATTGCTTTTTTCGTACTTTCAGGTAGGTTTTTTTCATGATCGAGCAAGGTGCCATCTATATCAAAAAATACAATCTTCTTCATTTTATTATGTACTCCTTTTCGGGTATCTCTTATCTCTGTACTTATTTTTTAAAACACTAAACTTTATATTAAAAAATGTCAATTTAACATTTGTCATTGGAATTCCATGTTTACCCATGATTGAATCAGCAATTTTATCATATAATATAGAAAAAATACTCTTATTTTAAAAAAACTTCAATAATCTGCCATCACTTACTTTACATTGGACAAGGATTGTATAAAATAAGAGGTAAGGAGATGATCCACTATGTTAAAGAAGCTAAGAAAGAAGCTTTTAAAACAGTGGAAAGAATTGCTGCGAAAGAAATCGATTGCCTAAATTTTTTAGGGCCCTTCAAACTTGCGAAGGGCTCCTTCATTATTGTAAATTGTAAAAACAACGATTCTTTTTTACATACTTTTCATATCAGTCTAATGGTTTCCAAAGAAAATAAATGAAAAAGATGAAAATGTTTTATATAATAGTAAAAGTTATGACCTAAGTTGGGAGCGATTTTGTAATGATATTTAAAGTTTACTATCAGGAAAGCATCACAGAAGTACCTGTCAGAGAGAATACAAAAACTCTATTTATTGAAGGAGAATCGGTAAGAGATGTCCGCTCAAAAATTGCCGATCGCGGGTTTAATGTTGAATTTGTACAAGAAGTTACTGGAGCTCATCTAGACTATGAACTCCAAAATGAAGACTATAAAGTATTGGAGAAATGATAATTTATGAAATTTGTTAAGAATGATCAAACTGCGGTTTTTGCCCTGGGTGGTTTAGGCGAAATTGGCAAAAACACGTATGCAGTTCAGTTTCAGGATGAAATAATATTAATTGATGCCGGAATAAAATTTCCTGAGGATGAACTATTAGGTATTGATTATGTTATCCCTGATTATACCTATCTGGTTAAGAATCAAGATAAAATAAAAGGTTTATTTGTTACTCACGGACATGAAGATCACATTGGCGGTATTCCCTATTTATTACGCGAGATTAATGTTCCAATTTATGGTGGAAAACTCGCTCTTGGATTAATTAAGAATAAATTAGAGGAACACGGCTTATTAAGAAACGCGAAGCTGATTGACATTAAAGAAGACGATATCATCAAATTCCGCAAAACATCTGTCACTTTTTTCCGCACCACCCACAGTATTCCTGATTCCTATGGAATTGTCGTTAAAACTCCGCCGGGACAAATTGTCCATACAGGAGATTTTAAATTCGATTTTACCCCTGTCGGTGAACCAGCTAATTTAACAAAAATGGCTGAAATAGGCAAAGAAGGCGTTTTATGTCTACTTTCAGATAGTACTAATAGTGAAATACCTGAGTTCACCATGTCAGAACGTAGGGTTGGCGACAGTATTAACGATATCTTCCGTAAAGTAGACGGCCGGATCATTTTTGCTACCTTTGCATCTAATATCCATAGACTGCAGCAAGTGGTAGAGGCAGCTGTAGAATACGGTAGAAAAGTAGCAGTATTTGGCCGCAGTATGGAAGCAGCTATCAATATCGGACTTGAATTAGGATATATTAATGCACCTAAAGAGACTTTTATTGAAGCGAATCAAATCAATCGTCTTCCTGCCGATAAGGTGACAATCCTTTGTACCGGAAGTCAGGGCGAAGCAATGGCTGCACTTTCAAGAATAGCTAATGGTACCCACCGACAAATTCAAATCATCCCTGGTGACACCGTGGTATTTTCATCATCACCAATTCCAGGGAACACGATTAGCGTGAGTCGAACCATTAATATGCTCTATAGAGCTGGTGCAGAAGTTATTCACGGTAAGCTAAGTAATATTCATACTTCTGGTCATGGTGGTCAAGAAGAGCAAAAGCTAATGCTGCGGTTAATACGACCAAAGTTCTTTATGCCAATACACGGTGAATATCGGATGCAAAGAATGCACGCCAAGATTGCAGTTGATTGCGGTGTTCAAGAAGAAAATTGTTTTATTATGGACAATGGTGAAGTGTTAGCACTTTCTGAGGATACGGCACAGGTTGCCGGGAAGATTCCATCCGGTTCTGTTTATATTGACGGCAGTGGTGTAGGCGACATTGGAAATATCGTCTTACGTGACCGTCGAATTCTTTCAGAGGAAGGTTTAGTGGTTGTAGTCGTAAGCATTAATATGAAGGAATTTAAGATTGCTTCAGGACCAGACCTAATTTCTAGAGGATTTGTATATATGAGAGAATCCGGTGATTTAATTAATGATGCTCAGAATTTAATCACAAAGCATTTAAATAAAGTGATGGAAAGAAAGACAAGCCAATGGTCAGAAATCAAAAACGAGATCACAGATACATTAGCACCTTTCCTCTACGAAAAAACAAAGCGCAGACCAATGATTTTACCAATCATTATGGAAGTGTAAGGAATAAAGAAAAGCGGAAGTGCCTTGAACAGGTGCTTCCGCTTTTTCTCTATTCCAAAACCTTTTTTTCAAATTTATTGATGTCTTGGTCGGTTCCGATCACTATTAAAACATCCATCGCATGAAATGTTTCTTTTGCTTGGGGAGAAACAATAATTTCTTCTCCTCTTTTTATTGCCACAATATTCAACCCATATTTCTTCCGAATATCCAAATCCATAATCGTGTAACCGTTAAGTTTTTCATTCGCCACTATCTCAACAATACTGTGTTCATCCGAAAGCTCAAGATAGTCAACCACATTACTTGAGGCCATATTGTTGGCAATCCGTTTCCCCATATCTCGCTCCGGGTGAACAACACTATCTGCACCAATTTTCCTCAATACTTTTTCATGGTAATCGTTTTGAGCCTTTGCTGTTATACGTACCACACCTAATTCCTTAAGAATAAGAGTTGTTAGTATACTGGATTGAATATCATCGCCGATCGCTACGATTACATGATCGAAGTTACGAATCCCCAGGCTTTTCAAAACAGCTTCGTCTGTTGTATCGCCAACAACCGCATGAGAAGCAATCATCGCAAATTCATTTACACGTTCTTCATTTTTATCAATTGCAAGGACTTCCATCCCCTCATCTGTTAATGTGCGACATATACTACCACCGAATCGACCAAGCCCTATGACAGCAAAACTTTTCTTCATATCTAATACCCCCGGCTAAATCATAATCTATATTGGTTCCATTTTAGCATCATTCAGTAGAATTAAATAGAGAGAGCGATTCTTCTAATCCTGCCCCTGATTTGATTTCCTCTTTTTAAAATAGTAAAAGAGAAAAAATCCGATAATAAATATTATCGCAAGCACTGGGAGGTTACCGACGATAAAAACAACCAAGCCTGATAAACCCACTAATAACATATTGATGCTTTTCATAAATTGTTTTTTTGTTTTCTCCCAAGTATTTAATTTGTCTTTATCAAGGCTCGGAACCACAACGGTTTTTTCATAAAGGGTGATGTTAATAGTTGATAGAGAGGTTTGATTTTCTAAATACTTCATTTTTCCTTCAATGGTCTCAATTTCCTCTTGAACTGCTCCTAAATCAGCTGAAATCTTTAATAAATCTTCCGTTTTTACAGCATTTTTCATAAAAGTGGTTAACCTTTCTTCCACGATCCTTTTCGATTTTAATCTCGATTCAAGGTCAACATATTCCTCGGTTACGTCCTGCCCTGTTATGCTTCTTTGTAGAACCTCTGCAGCTTGGCCCTCAGCATCATGTAGAAAGGTCTGAAAATGCTTTTGCGGGATTCTAATCATTATGCTGCCACTCACCTGCTCACTGCCTTCTTTTGATACATTGGACTCCGAAATATAGCCTCCATATTTTATTACCTTCTCTTCAAGGAGACGGACCGTTTGATCAAATTTCTTTACGCGCAGCTGGAGATCCGCTTGATAGATAACCATTTGATTTTGGACTTTTATTATTTTGGCAGAATTAGCTGCTTGTTTTGATTTATCATTTTCACCGTTGTATAACTCAGCCTGTTCACCTCCACTTGATACGGCTGAGTTCATTTTAGCATTATTACTGTCAGCCATATCCGCACTTTTTTCTTCGCTGCCGGCACTACACCCTGTTATAAAAATGACTAGGAAAATAAAAAAAATAGAAAATAAACGGTTTGGCTTTTTCAACTTTAGACACCCCTTTTTGTCTGTTGTTTACTGCAAGTATAATCTTATCTTTATACATACCGACGGGTAAAAAGAGGTTAAGTTACAGTTATAAAAAAATAATAAAGCTGCCCGTTGCATCTAACGGACAGCTTTTGATTGTTTTATTCTGTTTTTTCTAACTCATCTAGTACACGGTTAACACGCTTTTCGAGCATTTTCATGCCGCTTCCGCCGGCTTGGAAATGTCGCAGTTTCCCTTCACGGTCAAATACGTAATAAGCAGGTACATATTGATTATCAAGGGCTTCTGTTAACTTGTGGTCACTATCGACAAAGATTGGTTGATTAATACCATGCTCAGCTGCAACTTGTTTAATTTCTTCAATGTTTAGATCATTTTCTGAACGTGGCATATGAACAGCAACCACATTTAACTTGTCCTTAAAATCATCTCGAAATTGATTTACTTGAGGCATAGCTTCCTTACATAAATGGCAGCTAATCGACCAAAAATGAATCAAGGTTGGCTTTTCTCCAATTAAGTCTGCTCTCGTTACTTCACCGTTTAACCATTCAGTAGCCCCGGTTAACTCTGGCATTGGTTCACGTAATTTCATTGATAATCCCCCTATTAAAAAGACCTAACACTATAAAAGGTTAGGTCAAACTATGTTGTGCAAATTATACGTTCAATGTAGCTTGTCCAGGCTTCCAGTTTGCAGGGCATAGACCACCAGTTTGTAATGCTTGAAGGACACGTAAAGTTTCATCAACGTCACGGCCAATATTGTTGTGGTTCACAACTGAATACTTTAATTCACCTTCAGGATCAATGATGAATAAACCACGAAGTGCGATACCTTCTTCTTCAATTAACACTCCATAATCACGAGCAATCACATGATTAGTATCTGCAGCTAATGGATAGTTTAAATCGCCAAGACCATTTTCTTTACGATCTGTTTTAATCCAAGCTAAATGAGTGTGAATTGTGTCTGTAGAGGCACCAATTACCACTGCATCTAAATCATCAAATTCTTCATAACGATCAGACATTGCTGTAATTTCAGTTGGACAAACAAATGTGAAGTCCATTGGATAAAAGAACAATACTGTCCATTTATCATTTTTGATGTTTTCTTCAAGGCTTACTTTTTTAAATTCTTTGTTCGGCATTACAGCATCCATTTCAAAGCGTGGTGCTTGTTTACCTACCATACGTTCTGGCATTTAAATCCCTCCAAATAATTATTTAATCAGTATTAATAGCAATTCTCAGTTGCTATCCTTTTCACAATTCTCATTATAGGACATATCTTATTTTGAGTCAATATCAAATTATAATTATTTTAATTAAATACTAATTATAATTATAACCTTATTTCCCCTTCATAAGTTTTTCCCTAATCGACTGAGAATAAACGACGATATGTAACAATTTACCTTTTAATTCTCTTTAATTTTATCACATTTGTAAAACAGGACAAAATAATTAGCCTGCTTATTATTAATTAAATTTTATTCTCCAGATGAGTAATATAGCTTGTCATTACACTTACCGCTACATCTATTGCGGTCTCATTCGGAGTTAATTTGGCATGGTGCAAACCGTATGGGGAATCAACGCCAAGCCAAAACATAAGACCAGGAATTTCTTTGAGCATATAACCAAAGTCTTCTCCCGTCATTGCTTCCTTACACTCAATAACTTTAACCTCTGTTTCTTTTTGAAGATATTTCATGAAATCTCTGGTAACCGATTCAGTATTATATACTTGATGGTACATCGAACCATAATCGATTACTGCTTCACATTCAAAACCTGCCTCAATCCCCTTCACAAGTGCTTCGATGCGATGTTTAACCTTTTTCATCGATTCAGCTGAAAGTGTCCTGATGGTCCCCTCAAGTCTTGCATTTTCTGCAATAATATTTTGAACGGCTCCTCCAGTAATTTTTCCGATGGTAATTACTGCACTATCTAAGGGGTCTACATTCCTTGAAATTATCGTTTGCAGTTGATTGACCAGTGTACAGGCTGCGACTACCATATCATTCGTTTCATGCGGTCTGGCAGCGTGTCCTCCCTTGCCTTTTAGATCGATAAACAGTTCTGAAGTATTGGCAAATAATAAGCCTTCCTTAACTGCGATCGTTCCAACAGGATATTCAGGTGCAATATGTAAGGCAAAAATCAAATCAGGTTTCCATTCCATCATTTCTTCAGATTTCAACATCGGCTCTGCCCCGCCGGGTCCTTCTTCCGCTGGTTGAAATATAAACAAAAGGTTATCTGCAATGGGGTTCTCCGTAAAATAAGTTAATACCCCAAGTGCAATGCTCATATGAAAATCATGACCACAGGCATGCATGTGGTCTGCATGAGAAGATGAAAATTGTAAACCTGTCTCTTCGCTTATTGGCAGCCCGTCGATGTCTGTTCTATAACCTATTGTTTTTTGAGGATTTAAGCCCTGAATCTTTACAAATAACCCAGTTCTCCATTTTTTTATCGTGATACGGTCTTGGGGTAAAGAATTAAGGTAAGACAATAAATAGGCTTGGGTCTTAACCTCCTGAAATCCTAATTCTGGAATTTGATGGAGGTCACGGCGGATTTTAATCAATGGATTCATTTACAATTCTCCTTTTAAAAAAGAAGCGTGGATAGGCTCCACGCTTTGTTGTTATACTTTGAGAACTATCTAGCTCCAGCGCCCAACGTCTAGTGGACTTCACTAAACGGACGCTTCCGCTTTTAAAGTTGACGAAGCTCTTGCATTATTTCAGTTTTTGACTTCGTTTTTTCATCAATATCTTTAATTTTCCTTGCAGGCATCCCTGCCACCACTGTATAAGGGGCTACATCTTGAGTAACTACTGCACCGGCAGCAACAACTGATCCTGTCCCAACTGTGACTCCCTCAAGGACAACAGCATTTGCTCCGATAAGGACATCATCTTCAATGACCACTGGTTTTGCAGAAGGTGGTTCAATTACACCTGCTAAAACAGTTCCAGCCCCTATATGACAATTCTTACCGACAGTTGCTCTGCCACCAAGGACAACACCCATATCAATCATAGATTTTTCCCCAATAACAGCACCAATATTGATAACCGCACCCATCATAATAACGGCATTGTCACCAATTTCTACCTGATCACGAATAGTAACGCCTGGCTCAATTCTGGCATTAACATATTTTGTGTCTAATAATGGAATTGCTGAATTTCGACGGTCATTTTCAACCACTTTATCTTCAATTTTCTCTTTATGCGCTTCTAATACTTCATTAATTTCAGACCATTCACCAAATAGGACACCAGTATTTCCACTAATAAAGGTTTTTGTATTGCTTCCAAAATCTATTCCTTCTAATTCCCCTTTTAAATAAACCTTAACAGGTGTGGATTTTTTACTATTTTGGATAAAAGAAATAATTTCATTTGCATCCATCATCTTCATAAATTTACCCCCTATGTTGTACTAAAAAATACTTTAACAAACAAAAGAAATGAAAACAAGAAAAACAACCTTATTCTTCTGAAGATTCAGCGATATATTCCTTAATTAGCTCGACAAAGGCATTAACTTGCTTTAGTTGAAAGGAAGACTCATAGCCCAAAAGCCATGTATCACGTTGTAAAGGTTCATTATTTTCATCAACAAGGGGTATTTTGAAAATATCCCTGTCAGCTTTTGTTAATGTTATTGCTGGTAAAATCGCGTAACCAATTCCATTAAAGGCCATCTGTTTACATGTCTCAATTTGATCTACAACAACTGTTCTCTTAGGTGATGTCTTAAAGTTGCGCATCCACCAATCTTGAATTTCTTGATAATAATTTGAATCACTTTTAAATTGAATGAAGGGGCGGTCAGTATTTAAAACTTGTTCCGGACTGGTAATTTCCCTATCAACTAAATAAAGTGGGTCATTAAATAGATGAACTTTAATTCCTTTCCAATCAGGTGTACCACGGATAATCCCAATATGAACCTGGTCGTCATATAAGCATTTTAATATTTCACTGCTCCAGCCGGTTACTAATGAAATTTTGGCTTGCGGATATCGATCAATAAATTTCTTTAAAACCTGCGGAAGCCAGTTTTGGCCTACAATCGAAGCAACAGCAATTTTCAAGGTGCCTGACACTTCTGATTGAAGTGAATAAATGGTTTCACGTACCTTTTCTTGCTTGGATAGGACTTCATTAACAAATTGAATGACATGTTCACCCGAAGGAGTAAGCGCTAAACCTTTTTGAGATCGAATAAATAACTTTGTTCCCCAATCCTTTTCGATTGTTTGTAATCTCTGCGAAAGAGCTGGTTGTGAAACAAATAGTCTTTCTGAAGCCTTTCGCATATTCATCTCTTGCGCCAAGATAGATAATAATTGAAATTCAGACAATGAGGACAAGATTTCCCCCTCCTTAAAAAAAACTCTGTGAAGGTTACACAGAGCTATCATTCTTTTTCGGTATAAAGAATATTAACAATAAACTAATGATGGCCAATGCGAGAACGGCATAATAGACAGAGTGCAGGGAAAAAGTTAGCCCATTCTGCAAGACACCTCGGACCGATTCAGAGAGCTTTTCTCGCTCAGCTGGTTTTAAGAGCCTATTTACATCCTCTATTGATAAGGAAGAATCTTTCTGGCTTAAATATAGACTTAAACGATTATTAAGAATCCCTCCCATTAATGCTGCACCCATTGTGTTACCAAGATTTCGCATAAACATATTCGATGCGGTTGCGATACCTCTCTGTTCCCAACCAACTGTACTTTGAATCGAAACAATAAAAGCAGTTGATGTTAGACCCATGCCTAAACCAATCAAAAAAGAACCCAATGCAGCCCATAATGGCCCAGAGGATGCTGACATGGTCACAAATGTAATGCTGCCAATGATTAACAACACTCCACCGATAATAGATGTTTTACGATAACCCATGGAAATCAGCATACGTCCCGATAGTGTCGATGCTATTGGCCAGCCAATTGACATAGATGTCAACGTAAAACCCGCCACAATAGGCGTTTGTTCCATAACACCTTGTACAAATGTAGGCAAAAAGCTCGATATTCCAATTAACATGATACCCGTTGCAAGCGATGTAGTGTTTGCGATGAGTATTGAGCGTTCCTTCCAAATTGAAAAAGGCATAACCGGTTCACTAGCCCGGCCTTCCTGGAGGACGAACCCAAGTAAGGTTATGGCGCTAATAGCAAAAAAGCTTAACGACTGCCAAGATCCCCATGCAAAGTGGTTCCCACCTTCTACAAGGATAAACATTAACGAAGAAATAGCTACTGTTAATAGAATAGCTCCAAGATAATCTATCTCATGTTTTTTCCTTTGGACATTTTCATGTAAGAACAACCATAGTCCAGTTAAAGAAAGAATCCCAAGAGGGATGTTAATCCAGAAAACATAATGCCAACTTACAAATTGGACAAGTAAACCACCAACTGCAGGCCCGGTAATCGCTGAAATTCCCCAAACACTGGATAGGTACCCTTGAACCTTTGCCCTTTCTTCCGATGTATAGATATCACCAATAATCGTTGTCGCAATGGGTGTGACTGCACCTGCTCCAAATCCTTGTATCAAACGAAAACAAATTAGCATTTTCATTGAAGTGGCAAATCCACAAAGAATAGAGCCAATTAAAAAGATGATTATTCCAATCGTAAGAATTGGTTTTCGACCAAATAAGTCAGATAATTTTCCATAAATAAGAACTGTGACAGAATTCATTAATAAGTAAGCAGAAAATACCCAGCTATATAATTTAAACCCGCCCAAATCTGCGACAATTGCAGGCATTGCGGTTGAAACAATCGTTGCTTCAATCGCCCCCATAAACATGGCTAACATAACTGCAACCAAAACTAGTGTCTTTTTCGTTTGCCTTTTTTGGAGCTTTCCTTTAGATATGTCCTCAGTAGAGCTACACATATTCACACCTCTAACTTTAAAAAAATCAAGCCCCCTTCTCGGGAGCCTAAATGTATCATCTTCCATTCTTTTTTATTATTTTAGTTAATTGATTTAATAAAGTACTTCTAGGCAAAATCCCTTCAAAGTAACCATCCTCAGTCTCAATACATAGAAATGGCTGGGTAACGAGTAACTCAAGGCATTTTTGAATGGATGCAGAAATCTTAACTCGTGGAATTGAGCTTTTCATAACCTCTTCCACTCTTTTTTTCTCCAATTGTTCAAATTCAATTCTTTCTAGACCAAGGATAGAATCCATTATAATTGGGGTACTAACTAACCCATGAAGCTTGTAATGAGGGTCTAATACAGGTATAGCTGTGTAACCGCTTTTGGTTAAGACTAATAAGGCATGTTCGAGATTATTGCCAATCTGGACATGTGCTACACGCTCGGAGGGTATCATTAGTTCTTTTATCGTTAATTTTAAAAATTCGCCATTAGGAAGACTGATCATTGCCGAAAACTCCTCAAAAATTTGTTTTTCTACAGATACATTCTACCACAGTTTTCGGGTGTCTGTGCTAATTTTGGAAACGTAACAAAAGATACATTCAAGCAAAAATTCGCACCTGCTGAAAATAAAAAGAAAGGAACCCATAAGGTTCCTTATTGAATCAAATCAAAAATTTCAATTGTAATCATATCAACATTATCAAATTGATATCTTTTCGGTTTTTCCTTTTCATTGTATACTTCTAATTCAAATGTCTCCGTTTTCGGATGAAATGTTACTTGACACTTTCTATCGCCGTTTACCTCGAAATAGCGTTGTGCTGGTTCACCACTATTAGCTTGTTCCTGAAGATTTTTTAATCTTGTTAATATACCTTGAAGCTGTGACATCGGCTCCGTCTCCTTTCAAACCCAAACAAACATCTACAATTATATTTCTCACTTGGCACATTTTCTATTCGAGTGGGTTACTTTCATAATTTTCCAACCTAATAATTCAATATGCCAATATTAAAAGAATAAAATAACGTTGCCCATTTGTCCAAGTAAAAATAAAAAAAATAGGTTTTTTTTTTTAAAAACGTCATAAAAAAAAGGTATTTGCTAAAGTAATTGGTCGTGTTGAAACAAATATTGATAGGATATATCAATAAACAAATACTCTTCCCCATTCATTGGGAATGAAAATGTACGAATGGTCTCCCCGGTATCAATATCACTATACAAATCAGATAGGATGCCTTTTCGTTCATTTCTCATTTTAATAATATTTTCTAAAAAGTAAGGCCGCCAACTCCAATTTTTTTGAATATATTCGGATTGGGTAATCCAGCCCTCTTTTCCCTTAAAAATATTAGCAGATTTCTGAAAACCGTCTTCATCGCAAACATACATTCGAAAGGCAATCTGATCCAATTCCTTTATTAGATTTTGAAATAGGATTTGAAAGGTTGCACTTCTGTTTTTCATCACAATTTCCTGAACCTTGGCTTGAAAAAATTCAGCAGTAGTATAAACAGCTTCTAATTTCTTTTTCTCATAGGAGATAAAGTCGTGAAACTTCTCTTTTAAGCGATCTTTTAGAATTTCACGTGAAATGAATTCTGCTGCGGGTGGCTGCAAATAATAACCCTGATAATATCGACCGCCATTTTTCCAAGCAAATTGAAGCTGGTAGCTCATTTCTATATTTTCAAACAAGAGTGTGGCACCTATTTTTCTAGCCAAAAGGGATAAGGTAAATAATACATCGTTAAAATTTATTCCTGTTGATGTTGACTTTAAAGCCTGCAAGTTAATTTTTAAAATATCTGGTTCAAGTTGTCCAAGCCGTTCAAAATAACTGCTTTCACTATCAATTCTTGCAATCGCTATTTTAATCCCGTAGGTTCGATAATATTGCAATAAGTGATCAAATTGGTCTAAATCTCCAGTATAATTTCGATCGGAAATTTCTAGAACAATTCGATTTAACATAAACCCTTTTTTTTCAAATGCAAGAAGTTCTTGTAAAAAAGGCTCACCATGCCCATACATTAATAAATCAGCATTCCGATTGAGAAATATACTTATTTCCTCATCAAGCTTTAGCGCTTTTTCCAGCGCCATTTTGACTATTATCAAATCCACTTCAAATTTATATTCATCAGGAATTTGATCATCCTGAAAAAAGGTCCCTAAACTAACGATGTTCCCTTCTGATTTATATCTCCCCAAAACCTCATAGGCAATTACACTTTGTTCATCGGCACTAAAAATCGGTTGAAAATAGGGAAATACATTTTCAAGATCCGATAGTATTTCCAATGCATCCATCCAAGTACCTCCAAAATTTTTTTCTTATTATACCATACGCCGAACGTGGGATACTCGTTCTTTTCCAAAAGGATACCATTATAGTCGCTTATAAACAATCATATCCTATCTTTAAGCTGTTCAATTAGGAGGATACGTTCCTGAAAAAACTTTGCTTATTAGCCGCGATTCTTCCCTTGCTTGGATTTAGCCAATTTCACGCGAATACAGAACCTAGCACAGAAAGTACACAGCCTCTTTCCACGATATCCATGAAAGAGAATACTCAAAACACATCAACTGCAGATTTAGAAAATAAACGATACACCATAAACGAACTAAAAAATCAAGTGATTAATGTGAAAAATAAACAAGTGGTTCATGCTGCCCCAAAAAAGAAGTCTGCCATGCTAAATGTCGTATTAATTAAGCAAAATCCGGAACTAAAATACGGCTGCGAAGTCACAAGCCTGGCAATGGTACTAAATTATGCTGGCGTAAAAACAAGTAAAATGGATCTTTACCGATCTGTCCGGAAGGATTTAGACCCGCTCATTAAATCCCCAAAGGGTGACATCATACGTTGGGGAAATCCCGCTGATGGATTTGTTGGGGATATGACTGGCAGAAGAGCAGGGTATGCAGTATTTGATCAACCAATGATTACCTTAATCAATCAAAAGCTCCCTGGAAGAGCCATCAATTTAACTAACCAGCCCTTTGACCGGGTCTTAGAGCATGTTTCAGCGGGTTATCCAGTGGTTGTATGGACCACCGGGGATTACCGTTTACCAGACCGCCCTGAGGGCTGGTATCACGGGAACCAATACATTAAAACACCGCTTGATTTACATGCTGTCGTCTTAGTTGGCTATGATCCAAAATATGTCTATTTAAACGATCCCCTCTCTGGTAAAAAACAGGTAAGAGTTGGCAAACAACAATTTATTTCTTCATGGAAGGCTTTAAGAAGCCGTGCCGTTAGCTATAAATAAGAAGAGCAGCCATTTTTTTAACGGGTTTACTTGTGAGATGCAAAATGGTTAATCACAACCTAATCCATAGCAAATCACATAAATTCCACAACACAATATTCACAGTATATTGCACAGTAAAAAAGGCTTAGAGATGCAAATATCTCTGGG
>NZ_BCUX01000007.1 GCF_001591445.1 Neobacillus drentensis NBRC 102427
TTAAGGGTAAGACTTCTTATATAAAAAACCCAAGTGAATCTCGTTTAGATGCGTTGCGGGGAATTCAAGTGCGTTTTCCTATGTTTTTAAAATGTTTGCACCTCTAAAGTAAACCAGTTACCATTTTTTTGGCTGCTTTTTTTGAATATTTTACTTTTTTATGAATAAAAACTTACAAAGAACCTTTTCACTTGCAATCTAGTTAGTTTTTAAAGAAAATACAAAGGGACTCTTCATATTTGTAGAAGGTTAATAAAAGATAGGCTGGTTGAAAAAATGGCTAAAAAACAGACGAGGAGAATTTTTTTAAAACGAACATTTGGTTCATTTCTTACCGTTCTTGGATTAAGTTCGGGTGGCTATCTATATGCCAATCGAATAGAGCCTTCATTACTCGATATTCAAAAACTTCAAATAAAACATCCACTTATCCCTAAAAGCTTTAATGGAATAAAAATAATTCAATTTAGTGATACCCACCTTGGTTTTCAATATAACCTTCATCAATTTAATAAATTAGTTGAAAAAATTAATCTTCTTAAACCAGACATTATCTTATTTACCGGTGATTTAATGGACGAGCCAAATCAATATACAGAAATTAATAAATTGATTCCTATTTTGACGAAATTACATGCTCCGCTAGGGAAATACTGCATTTTTGGTAATCATGATCATGGTGGTTACGGCTCTGACATATACAGAAATATCATGGTAACGGCAGATTTTACCGTACTTTTGAATGAATCAGCACCCATTAAATTACAGGATGGAAGTACTATCTATCTCCTTGGAATTGATGATGCGATGTTAGGGAAACCTAATTTACCACTGACCCTAAAAAATGTACCAAAAGACACTTTTAAAATATTATTATCTCATGCCCCGGATCTTGCAGAGACCGCTATACAGTATCCAGTCCATTGGCAGCTTAGTGGTCATAGCCATGGAGGGCAAATTAAGATTCCTTTTTTCGGGGCTCTTGTGACTCCCCCTTTTGCCCAAATATACCCAGAGGGCCTTTATTCAATTGGCGAGAATAATCGCCTTTCGCTTTATGTCAATCGAGGAATTGGAACAACACGCCTCCCTTTTCGCTTTATGTCGAAACCGGAGTTAACTATCTTCACATTAAAAACAGAAAAGTAGCATCCAAAAAAATCCTTATCATCAATAGGTAAGGATTTTTTATACAATAAGCATTAAATATTTGATATTTATTTCACTAAAATATTACTGCTTTATTCCTATTTCTTAAAAAAAAAGGTATAATATAGATGTTTTATATAACTGAAAGGAGAACATATTTTGAATTATGATCAGAAAGGCCCTCTAACAAACCTAAATCTAACCATCGAAAACCTCGCTCAAGCTATCTTTATTGTGAATCGCCATGCAAAAACAGCTCCAAATCCCAAATTATTGTACAAATTAAAACAGGAAACATTGAAAAAATTGATCGAAGAAGGCAAAGCAAAAAAAGTTGGTCTCCATTTCTCTGGAAACCCGCGAAATAGTCAACAGCAGTCGGATGTGTTAGTTGAATGCGGAAGGTATACATTTCATATTCCTCCAACTAAGTCCGATTTTCTAGAACTACCGCATTTTGGTAAATTAGACGAACGGGTACGCAATCCAAAGGCAACACTTTCACTAAATTCAGCAAAAGCATTACTTCAGCTATATACCGGAATTTCAGAACTAGATCCAACCCCAGCTAATCATAAAAAAAGCAAAACCTATCAAAAGCCTATTTTTAAAAAATTAGGCGAACGATATTCATGAAGCCAGGATTCCTGGCTTTTTCTTATGGAGTATCCATCCTAATATGTAACACTTAGTGATGATTTTGTGAACAACATCACTAACATATAGACTCTTTATTGATACGGAATTACAATACAATTATGAGAAGATACTTAGTTGAAAAAATTTAAAAGAGGTGCTTGACCAATGAAAGGAACAGCGATTCTTTTTCAAGAACAAAAGGTTACATTTATTGAAGATGTGGATCATTCCATTTATGAAGAAATTAAAGAGCAATGTGGCTGCGAGGATTGTAACTGCAAGCTAGAAGATAAAATAGTTAATTTCGGTTCTGTGTCACCAGTTTTTTGGCACGAGGACGAGGTTGACTGGGATTATGGTTATTAAAACACTTTAATTTAAAATAAACTCCCCTTCCCCTAAAAACGGTCTGAGTAAAAACTCAGATCGTTTTTTATTTCTCTTTAGTAGTACCTTCGGCTAAAAATAGTCTATAATCATTATATTCATAAAAGGCTAAACTTCAATCGGAAGGATGGACAATTTGGAACAATTAATTAATCAACGTGTAAAAGATATAGAAATCTCGGGAATTAGAAAATTTTTTAATATGGTATCCCATATTGACGATTTGATTTCGTTTACGATTGGACAACCTGATTTCCCAACCCCGGAGCATGTGAAGAAAGCTGGTATTGCTGCGATTGAGCAGAACTTTACTTCCTATACTCACAATGCAGGAACGATTGAATTAAGGGAAGCTGCGTGTAATTTTGTAAATAAAAAATATGGCTTAAGTTATAAACCTGAATCAGAGGTGATTGTTACTGCAGGTGCAAGCGAGGCAATTGACATTGCTTTTCGGACGATATTAGTTGAAGGGGCTGAAGTCATATTACCTGGTCCTATTTATCCGGGTTATGAACCGATTATTAAAATGATGGGGGCTACACCTGTACATGTTGATATCCGGGAAAATCAGTTTCGCTTTACTTTAGAAATGATAAAACCTTTTATTACAGAGAAAACCCGTTGCATCGTCCTGCCGTACCCCTCTAATCCGACCGGCGTTAGTCTCTCAGAGTCAGAGCTAAGAGAAATAGCAGAGTATCTTAAAAATAAAGATATCTTTATCCTTGCAGATGAAATATACAGTGAGCTTACCTATGACCAACCGCATAAATCAATTGCTTCCTTTCTAAAAGAACAAACCATCGTCATTAATGGGTTATCCAAATCCCACTCGATGACTGGCTGGAGAATTGGCTTCTTATTTGCACCTGAAGTCATATCTAGACATATTTTAAAGGTTCATCAATATAATATTTCTTGTGCGACGTCCATTGCCCAGAAAGCAGCCTTTGCGGCAGTTACTAAAGGGATTGATGATGCGCTTGTAATGAAAAAAGAATATCTAAAAAGAAGAGAATTTGTTTACAAGCGCTTAACTGCGATGGGACTTGATGCTGTCAAGCCAGACGGAGCGTTTTACTTCTTCGTAAAGATCCCGGAACCCATTCAATTAAACAGTTTTGACTTTGCCCTAAAGCTTGTCCAAGAAACAAAAGTGGCCGTTGTTCCTGGCAGCGCTTTTTCAGAATATGGAGAAGGCTATTTCCGGTTATCGTTTGCTTGTTCTATGGAAACGCTTGAAATCGGTTTAAATCGAATGGAACACTTTATAAAGAGCTCGATATAAAGGCATAATGAAACCCTCACCAATTAAAGTGAGGGTTTTAATTGCTTAATAATTACTGACCTTTATATTCCCCATTGTTTTTAGATGCCTTTTCTTTTTTCGCTTTGTCCTTATGTGCCTGATTTGCAGCGCTTGAGCCAAATTCAGAGGCAAATTCTTCGTTTGCTACTGCAGAATCAAACCCCTTTTTGTTTTTTTGTTCTGCGTCGTTCTTTTTCGTCCGTTTAGCCATTAAAAATTCCTCCTATTTCAAGAATTCCATCATAGTTTCATGAAAATAGGCATAATTTATTCATAATATTTAACTCTTCCAAAATTTATAAAGGGCATGGGTTCCGCTGTTTTCCTCTCCTTTTTCGACTAATTGGTCATACAAAGATTTCGCTAATGAAAGTCCCGGAACTTCCATCTCCATTTTTTCAGCTTCATCTATCGCGATTTTCATATCCTTAATAAAATGTTTTATGTAAAAACCGGGTTCAAAGTTTCCTGCTAACATTCTTGGTGCAAGATTACTTAGGGACCAGCTCCCGGCAGCCCCAGTTGTAATACTTTTCAAGACATTCTCAGGGTCTAATCCGGCCTTTTCTGCATATATAATGGCCTCACAAACACCTATCATATTTGAGGCAATGGCAATTTGATTGCACATTTTTGTATGCTGCCCAGCACCTGGGTTCCCTTGATAAACTACGTTTGTTCCAAGCAATTCTAATATAGGAAGAACTTCGTCAAACGCTTCCCGTTCACAGCCAACCATAATGGAGAGCGTAGCTTCCTTCGCACCTACATCTCCACCTGAAACCGGTGCATCTATTGCCTGAATTCCTTTCATTTTAGCCTGTTCATAAATTTTAATAGCAAGTGATGGTGCAGAGGTTGTCATATCGATAAGGTAGCTTCCCGATGCCCCATTGTGAATTAAACCATTTTCGCCAAAATATATTTCCTCCACATCCCTCGGATAGCCAACCATAGTAAAAATTACCGATGCTTTTTCAGCTACGTCTTTTGCTGTTGCGGCCCACTCTGCGCCGTTATCCAATAGGTCTTGTGCCTTTTCCTTTGTCCTTGAATAAACAATTATGGAATAGCCGGCATTGATTAAATGTCCTGCCATGCTCTTCCCCATAACACCAATGCCAATAAAGCCAATTACCGTATTTTCTGAAGTAAGCAAAATAATCCTTCCTCTCTTTTAAATATTCCTTTATATTTTAACATTAAATTTTGTTACCCGAAAAATAAGCACAAGAAAGACCGGAACGTCCCAGTCGCTCCGGTCTTCGTGCTCCTTCTCTCCAAAGTTATGCACAATTTTATTTTGCCCTTTTAAAAGAGAAGATAATCACTTTTACAACTCTGAAGAAAAGTTTGTTAAATAAGTACGGCCGAAAACCTCTTGATTATTAAATACTTCAATCGAGACGGCATTATTCTTTTCAATCATATTTTTAAGCTCATGAATATGTAAATCTACGTTTAGAGGAAGCGGGTCCATAAAAATATATTTTTCACCTTTTCCTTCAACTTCCAAATATTCTCCATTCTGCACTTGCTCTTCGCCGTAAACTATTTCCCTTTTACCAATTGCTTCAGCTAACTTGTCATCATGAATAGTAACTTTCACTTTATATAATTGTTGACCTGCTAATATTTCACTATTGATTCGAAACCGGAATTGTAGTTCATTATTTTTTGTTAACAAAGCATCAGCATACCGATTGACAATTAATTCATTGGAAAAAAGTAAGCCGCAGCCATTTAATAGCGTGGTTACAGATAGTACCAAGAGCAAAACAGTAATTAATCGAATATTTTTCAGCATTTAATAACACTCCCTTAATATTTTTACCATAGCCAAATTACATCGGTAATAAACGTAAAGAAAGGTTAATATAGGAAAAAATAAATCATTTGTTTTTAGATCGCCTTGACCATCCCTCCGTCTACTAAGAATGAACTGCCAGTCATATAAGAATTAGCATCAGATAAGAGGAAAGCAGCAACATTTGCAAATTCCTCCGGGGTGCCGTACCGCTTTAAGGGAATTCCTGCTTGTGACTGTAAGGCAATTGTCTCCCTGTCAACACCAAGCTTATCAGCGTTCACTTGATCTAAATGACTGATGCGGTCTGTTGCAATTCGTCCAGGCGCAATTGTATTAATCAAAATATTATATTGAGCCAATTCTGAAGCAAGTGTTTTTGCTAGTCCAACTATGCCTGTCCGAAAAGTATTCGAGAGAATAAGGCCCGGAATTGGTTCTTTAATTGAAGTAGAGGCGATATTCAGGATTTTACCACCTTGCTCTTTTAAATAAGGCAGTGCCGCCCGAATCATTCGAACGTAAGATAATAAATTCAATTCAAAGGAATTCTGCCAGTCTTCATCACTCAAATCTTCAAACGAACCTGCAGGAGGACCTCCAGCATTATTAACTAGCAAATCAATTGTTTGAAATGTTTCTGCAGTTGCTTTTACCAACCGATTAATGTCATTTATATCTGTTATGTCAGTTTTTTGATAAGCTACTTTTCCTAAACCAATAGATTCAAGCTGACTTGCTTTTTGTCTCAGCTTTTCCTCATCGCGGCCGGAAATCATAACATTGGCTCCTTCTCTAATTAAACGCTCAGCTATTGCAAACCCTAAGCCTTGGCTCGAAGCAACCACCAAAGCTGTTTTACCGGTTAAATTCAATTCCATTAACTTTCCAATCCTCCTTGATAAATAAATATAATTATAGTATACAGGATAAATGAAGGGAATACTTGCCAAAAGTATATAAAAAAAGAGACAGATTTGCTCTGCCTCTTTGCCTATGTTCTAGCAAGTTTTTTAAAATGTATGTGCAAGATCCCTGGCACGGGCAATCGCATTTTCCTTTATTTCTTGCGCCTTGTCCGGCATTGCATTATGACCTTCCACAAACAGCCCTTCTAGTGAAGGAACTCCAAAGAAACTCATCATGACACTGATATAACGGTGTCCCATTTCCATTTCTGCTGCTGGCCCCTCTGAGTAAAAACCACCACGGGCTTGTATATGCAATGCCTTTTTATCCGTTAAAAGACCAATTGGACCCTGTTCAGTATATTTAAAAGTCTTTCCTGCAACCGCAACCGAGTCAAGGTACGCCTTCATAACGGGTGGAAATGAGAAATTCCATAAAGGCGTGACAAATACATATTTGTCCGCACTCACAAACTGCTCACTTAACTCATTGAGTCGACCCACCTTTTGTTTTTCTTCCGCAGTTAACTCATCAAAGCCTTGACCAGAACGAAGTTTTCCCCAGCCGCTAAATACGTCTGCATCAATATGAGGTATATTTTCGCTATACAAATCTAGATGAATTACCTCATCACCGGAATTGATTTGTTTATAACTATCAATAAATGCCTTACCCACCGCCATGCTATAGGATTGGGTTTCATTATGAGGATGTGCAGTGATATATAAAACACGTACCATTCAAGCTCCACCTTTCATTTAAGTAAAGACAATATTATTATCAGTTATAATGCTGGAAAATAACCAAAAAGAAAGGATTTGCCAGGAGACAAATCCTTTAAGTACCACGTTTATTCATTTGCATCTAGTGAGTAAGGGTTACGACCAATGTTAATTCGCATTTCATCAGTCAGCTGGAATGGTTCATTAACCAATGCCTCATTGGTTGCTTGACCCAGTTGTGAACTTCCATCAAAATGTACTGGTTTTTGTTCCATAATTCCAATCACCTCCACCATATCAACTTTAGCATGTGCAATTCTTCCTAATTACTTACCTATTTTCATCCAGTAATCATACTAAAGGACTGACCCGAAAATGAGTATATGGCATAGAAAAGACCAACTAATAAAATCAGTCGGTCTTTTCTATGCCATAATTTTACTTTGTAGCAGCATTTACTGCCTCAATAACCTGAGCAGTGGTTTGCATGTTTAATACTTCTTGAGCAAGCTTCTCCATATCAGATTTTTTCAAATTCCTGATTTGCGAACGAGCTTTTAATATGGAAGTGGCACTCATTGAAAATTCATCAAGCCCAAGTCCTAAAAGAAGTGGAATTGCTGTTTCATCCCCTGCCATTTCCCCACACATACCTGTCCATTTTCCTTCTGCATGTGAAGCATCAATAACCATTTTTACTAAACGTAAAATAGACGGGCTATATGGCTGATACAGGTAAGAAACACGTTGGTTCATGCGGTCAGCAGCCATCGTATATTGAATCAAATCATTTGTACCGATACTAAAGAAGTCCACTTCTTTTGCAAATTGATCAGCTAGGATGGCCGTTGAAGGAATTTCCACCATGATGCCAAGTTCAATTTCATCGGAAACCTTTTGTCCTTCAGCAAGAAGCTTTTGCTTTTCTTCTTCAAGAAGCGCCTTTGCAGCACGGAATTCATCAAGGGTTGCAATCATCGGGAACATTATTTTTAAATTCCCATAGATACTAGCACGTAACAGTGCTCTTAGCTGGGTACGGAAAATTTCCTGCTCCTCTAAGCATAAACGGATTGCCCGGAAACCTAAGAACGGGTTCATTTCTTTTGGTAAATCCAAATATGGCAGTTCTTTATCCCCGCCAATGTCCAAGGTACGAACAACAACCGGTTTTCCTGTTAATCCTTCTAAAACGGCTTTATAGGATTCAAACTGTTCGTCTTCGGTTGGAAGTTGCTCTCTTCCCATGTAGAGGAATTCAGTCCTGTATAGGCCTACACCTTCCCCACCATTTTCAATGACTCCTTTTAAATCCTTAGGTGTACCGATATTGGCGACCAATTCAACATGGTGATTATCACTTGATACAGTTGGTTCATTAACAAGCTTAGCCCATTCAGCCTTTTGAGCTTCATACCCTTCATTCACTTTACGGTATTGCTCAACAAGTTCCGGAGTTGGATTAATATGTACTTCACCCTTTAATCCATCAACAATAACAAGATCCCCATTATTGATTTCCTCAGTAGCTGTCTTTGTTCCAACAACTGCTGGAATTTCAAGAGAGCGAGCCATTATTGCTGAATGTGAGGTACGTCCGCCAATATTTGTTGTAAATCCTAGAACAAATTGTCTGTTTAATTGTGCGGTGTCTGACGGGGTTAAGTCTTCAGCCACAATAATCACTTCTTCAGCAATCATGCTTGGATTAACCAATTGAACACCCAACAAATGGGCTAATATACGTTTGGTTACATCGCGAATATCTGCTGCACGTTCCCGCATATATTCATTTTCCATTTGTTCAAACATCATAATGAACATATCCGCCGTTTCCTTTAGAGCAGACTCAGCATTCACTTTATCAGACTGAATTTTTTCTTCAATCGGTGCATTTAATTCAGGGTCACTAAGGACGAGTAAATGTGCTTCAAAAATCGCAGCTTTATCTGCGCCAAGGTCGACTTTAGCCCGTTCTCGAATCGCTTCGAGTTCTGCTTTTGATTTCGACATTGCCTGCCTGAAACGATCAACCTCTGCAGAAGTATCATCAACTTGTTTTTGTTCAAACGATAAATCTGGTTCGACAAGACGGTATGCTTTTGCAATTGCAATCCCGTTTGATGCAGCTATGCCATGTAAAAAAGTCATTATTCTGCCAATCCTTCTTTTTTCAAGGTTTCTTCAAGGCTATTTAATGCATCGTTTGCATCGTTTCCTTCTGCTGAAATGGTAATATCAGCACCTTGTCCAACACCTAGAGACATAACACCCATTATTGATTTTAAGTTAACTTTCTTACCTTTATATTCTAAATGAATTTCAGAATCAAATCGGCTAGCTGTTTGAACTAACAATGTTGCTGGTCTTGCATGTATACCTGTTTCTGCGACTACTTTAAATTGCTTTTCTGCCATGATAATCAAACTCCTTTAATATTTATATAAAAATATAAACTTGCTTTATTAAAAATAAACATTTGTTATCATTTAGTCAACTAAATCAATATTTAGCTAAAGAGTTAAAGTGAAATCTTTTCCGTTTATTTTTTCCAAAAAGAAAACAAACATGTATTGAATTTTCACTCAGATGATAATGTTTTGTTTATACAATTGCTAGAATATCACTTTCGCCTTTTTCAAACAACTGAAAAATCTATTTTATACTACATGTCACAAATCTGTCACAATTCTATCAAAATCAGTCACAAACATTCACTTTACCAAAAAAAAATCCAAAAAGCCGCCAATTAATTGACAGCTTTTATCATATCCCAATTCTTACTAGGGAGTTTTCTTTTCATCATCATGGGGATTAACTGCGTTTTCCAAACTTTCCTCTAGAGATAATGAGTATCTGTTCTTTTCCTCTTCTGTCCAATTGAGTCTATCAGCCATATAGGAAGTAACATGATTTTTCCATTTTTGCACAAATTGAATATCAAATAATAGTAATCCTGTTCTTCTTACAAAAAAGTCAATCAGTGTGGCAGTCATTTCTTCTTCTATTCCATAAATAAGCATTGCTAATAACGAAATCGGCATGCTGTACTTTTCCACATCAGCTTTGTCCCGTTTTACAATTTCAAAAACATCGTCCACGTTTGATCCATACATTCTTGTCAGCTGTTCGGCATCAGCTTTAGTTAAGCCAATTGCCATTCCTTTTGAGATTCGCTCCATCACAAAGTTGTTAAAATTATTTGAACCGCCAACATTTCCCCCTGAAATCGGTAAATTAACAGTCTGACAGGGCCGATATACAATTCCCTCTTCACTCATCAACCTTTGAGCTACTAAATTGACGATAGTTTCCGCCATTTTACGATATCCGGTCAATTTGCCTCCAGCAATTGTAACCAGACCAGAGGATGATTCCCAGATTTCATCCTTCCGTGAAATATCAGAAGCTACTTTACCTTCTTCATATATTAGGGGTCTAATCCCAGCCCAGCTAGATTCAATATCCTTTTCACATAGGCTAACTTTAGGAAACATATAATTAATTTGATTGATTAAATAGCTTCGATCACTGGAACTCATTAATGGCTGTGTCTTATCTTGGTCATAAAAAGTATCCGTAGTTCCGACATAGGTTTTTCCTGCACGCGGAATGGCAAAAATCATCCTTCCATCTGCGGTATCAAAATAAACAGCTTGTTTTAATGGAAACCGAAATTGATCAATCACGATATGAACACCTTTTGTAAGTTGCAGCATTTTCCCCTTTTTGGATGTATCAAGATTTCGAATTTCATCAACCCACGGGCCCGTAGCATTGACTATTTTTTTCGCTTTAACTTGATACACCTCATCTGTGATTTGGTCCTGAACAATACAGCCCACAACTAGTTCATTTTCATAGATAAGCTTAATTACCTTAGTATAGCTATTTGCAACTGCACCACCTTGCACGGCTGCCTTTACTACTTCAATTGTCAGCCGCGCGTCATCCGTACGGTATTCAACATAATACCCTCCGCCTATTAATCCTGTTTCTTTAATTAGCGGCTCTTTTGCCAGTGTTTCTGGAACAGAGAGCATCTGCCTCCGTTCATTTTTTTTAACTCCCGCTAAAAAATCATAAATTCGCAGTCCAATGGCTGTGCTAAACTTACCAAAAGTCCCGTCTTTATGAATCGGCAGCAATATCCATTCCGGTGTTGTCACGTGAGGTCCATTTTCATAAACAATGGCCCTTTCCTTTCCTACTTCGGAAACCATACTTATTTCAAATTGTTTTAAATAACGCAATCCGCCATGAACTAATTTCGTTGATCTGCTTGATGTCCCTGCTGCAAAATCCTGCATTTCAACAAGAGCTGTTTTCATTCCCCTTGCCTGCGCATCGAGAGCAACCCCTGCGCCTGTGATTCCACCACCGATAATCAAGACATCATAAGTTTCGGTTTGGAGTCTTTCGACTATTTTTTCACGCTCTAAGATAGAAAATTTCATGTTGAATTCCTCCAATGAATATAGAAAGACCACAAATAAATTACCTTATTAGATAATGTATTTATGGTCTTCCTGAAAAATTTCTATCATTTATAAACTTATGAACCAATTAGATTATTTAAAAGCCATTGCAGCCTTTACTGCTTTTTTCCAACCATCATATAAAAGTTTCCTCTTCTCGACTGGCATCTTAGGATTGAACCTTCGCTCAATCGCCCATTGCCTTGCTATTTCCTCTTGGCTTTCCCAAAAGCCAACAGCTAGCCCGGCTAAATAAGCTACACCTAAAGCTGTTGTTTCATTCACAACTGGTCTTTCCACTGGAACGCATAAAATGTCACTCTGAAATTCCATTAAGAAATTATTACTAACAGCCCCACCATCGACACGAAGTGTTTTGAGTTCTATACCCGAGTCAAATTCCATTGCTGATAAGACATCTTTAGATTGGTAAGCTAATGCTTCAAGCGTTGCCCGAACAAAATGTTCCTTTGTCGTTCCTCGCGTTAATCCGAACACAGCACCGCGTACTTCACTATCCCAATAGGGTGTACCTAACCCTACAAATGCCGGGACAACATAAACACCTTCCGTGGATTCAACCTTGGCAGCATATCCCTCGCTGTCCTTTGCATTCTTCAGGATTCTTAAGCCGTCACGGAGCCATTGAATTGCAGACCCGGCAACAAAGATACTACCTTCAAGTGCATATTCAACTTTCCCATCTAACCCCCAGCCAATGGTTGTAAGTAAGCCATGCGCAGATTGGACAGCTTTTTCCCCCGTGTTCATAAGCATAAAGCACCCGGTGCCATACGTGTTTTTTGCCATACCGGCTTCGAAACAGGCCTGCCCAAACAATGCGGCCTGTTGATCCCCGGCTGCCCCTGCTATCGGTACTTCCCTGCCTAATAAATGATAATCAACCGTATGGGCATAAATCTCCGATGAAGGACGAACCTCCGGTAGCATTGATTTAGGAATATCAAGGATTTCTATTAATTCATCATCCCATTTTAACTCAAAGATATTAAACATCAACGTACGAGAGGCGTTTGAATAATCGGTGACATGGGCTTTACCTCCGGAAAGTTTCCAAATTAACCAGGTATCGATGGTCCCGAACAGTAATTTCCCCTCTGTTGCATTGTGTCGGGCACCTTCCACATTGTCCAAAATCCATTTCACTTTTGTTCCGGAAAAATAAGCATCGATTAACAAACCTGTTTTTTTGCGAAACAAATCATCATAGCCCTTTTCCTTTAATTCATCACATATGCTACTGGTTTGTCTTGATTGCCAAACAATTGCATTGTATATTGGATCTCCCGATTCCTTATCCCAGACTACTGTTGTTTCACGCTGATTGGTAATGCCAATCCCAGCGACTTGTTCTGCTTTTATTCCTGACTCTGTTAAGACTTCAGCAATTACAGATAAAACTGACCCCCATATTTCATTTGCATTATGCTCAACCCAACCAGGGTGAGGGAAATATTGGGTAAATTCCTTTTGAGCAACGTGAGCAATCTCTCCATTTTTATTAAATAGAATTGCACGTGAACTGGTGGTACCTTGATCAATTGATAAAATGTATTTTTCCACAGCAATCTCCCCGTTTTGAAAATTAACTTCTTGGTTCTTTTAGGTATTGATATAAAACATCGCCGCCCCTTTGACCTATTCCACGAAAATGCTTAAAATCTTTTCTTTTTACTAAGACTTGACGAAATTCCATAAAATCATCATTTTTTACATAGTACTCCGATAGTTCCCCTGTCATTAATTGATTCAAGATTTCTGAAATCATTTCTTCTTTCATCATAATGCACCACCTTTACCTATTTATTTTAACGTTATGGCATTTCTTACGCCAACTTTCAAAAAATGAAAGCGCTATCGATTCTTTTGTATCCCTTTTTCTCATATATTAATAATGTTTATAAAGAATTAACATAATTGTCAAATAAAAGCCTTTACGAATTGAATAAAGTAGTGCAAACTGTTATTTAACTGGATTTTAATTATAGTTTTTGAGGTAAAGGAGAGAGACTAAAGTGAGAAAAGCAGAAGTAGGAAATATCATAGAATTCCGTGGTGGTTTGAAGGGGATTGTAGAAAAGGTAAATGAAAATTCTGTCATAGTCGACCTAACATTTATGGACAATTATCGTGATTTAGAATTGGATCAGCGTACAGTTGTCAATCACAAAAACTATAAGGTTGTAAAAGAAAGCGCTTATTAAATTAATAGAATTCTAGAAAAGACAGTCCCAACATGGCTGCCTTTTCTTTTTTGACTCCTACCCGAATCATTATTAACCTTTTCCAGGTTCTTTAGATAACTGCTTTAAAGATTTTACTTTTCCATGTGGATTTTGATCTTGCTTCCTTACTGTCCATTCACGTTCTTGTTCACTTTTTGATTTGCTCATCCCTATCACTCCCTTCCTTCCTTCTTATTTTTTTCTTTTCTTTCCGTTCTAAACAAACGAATTGCTAAAAGGGCAATGTAATGATTTCCATTTGAAAAACTTATTTGTTAAAATAATCTCTATTGTTCCTAAAAGGAGTTCATGATAATGAAAAAATTCTTCCAAGACCCTCGCATACTTATTGGTTTACTTATTGCTCACGTTCTTTTATTTTTTTCATTTCAGGATCGAACGATCTTTTGGTATATATTTTCCGGATCCATTTTGGTGTTAATCGCATACTCATCCTTTCAGGAAGATGTCGATGATAAATTATCATTTATTAAATTTATCATTTTTGGAGCACTATCAGGTTTCTTATTATATTTCGTTTTTTGGCTCGGCATATGGGGAATGAAGATCCTTCATCTCCCGTTTAATACGAGTATTAAGAATCTCTATAATTGGTATGCGCCAGCATTATTTTGGCAATACCTAGCTTTAGTTTTGGTAGCAGCACCGGGAGAAGAACTTTTCTGGCGGGGATTTATCCAAAAAAGACTGAGTAAGTACTTTAAACCAATTGTAAGTATTTTAACTGGATCAGTCCTGTACGCTTCTGTTCATATTTATTCCGGCTCTTTTTTGTTAGTTCTTGCTGCCTTTATTTCAGGTCTTTTTTGGGGATATCTTTATTTTTTGAAGAAAAGTATGCCACTTGTAATTGTATCTCATATCATCTTTGACCTAATGATATTTATAATATTGCCTTTTAAGTAGAAGAAGCAGTGTGTCCTTTTTATAAAGGGTTCCGTTTTGAGGTGCTTTTCTTAAAAAATGTGCTGAAATAACTACCTCTAATTTAGTTAAGATGACTTGTCCTTAATCGAGTAACCAGCAAAAGTAAAATAAGC
>NZ_BCUX01000008.1 GCF_001591445.1 Neobacillus drentensis NBRC 102427
AAAGAAAAATCCCCCATTTTTGAATTTTTCGAATCAATAGGCGGAATCTCTCCGGCTATTTAAGCTTTTTTTAATACAAATCACTAATTAAGCGGAATTTTTCCGCCTATTTATCAGCTCCGGTGCTTAACCTGACCCCCCAACCGATAAGTGCAGACCAGATCCCTTTGTCCTTTTTAGACCACTGCTCTTCTATTTTCTTACTCTTGGTGTAAATGGTTTCATCCAGAGTAAAATAAAAAAAATCATGCAGATGTACCCAAACAATGGATATAAATAAGATAGAAGCGTACCGTAATTCACTAGACTAATCAGATAAGAAACGGCAAAAATCAGGGTCACCGATAGCATTGTCGGTATGGACAAATATTGCTTTAACTGACGGTCCAGCCCAAAGACATTTCCAATCACAGAGGTGAAAATCTCTCCATATATTACGAGAACAAAGATCCAATAAAGAAAAGGTGCTAAATTTTTCATGACAATCGCCATCGGAATATTATATAGTTCTAAATTTGGGAGCATGATTAACGTAAAATGACCGGCAATTAATATTACAGTTAAAGCCGCCCCTCCAAGAAACCCTCCCCATTTAATCGTCCAATCATCCTTAACCTCTGTTGCGATCGGTACTAAAACAGCTTGGGCCAGGCCCAGATTCAATGCCACATAGGAAAATGGGGCAACGACACTTTTCCAGCCATCATCGGCAGGTGGAATAAATAATACTTGATTTAGGAAGTTAGGCATTTGTACAGAAAAGAACATTAAGATTATGCTAAAAGTAATCATTAACGGAACAACAAACGTATTAACAGCAAATAGACCTTTTGTACCTACAAGCATGACTAAATAGGATAAAAAAATAGTCAGGAAAACACCGACTGCTTTTGGCAGATTTAACTGTTCCTCAAAAACTGCCCCCGCTCCTGAAAGCATCACTGCACTGACACCCAAAAGCATAAAAATCATAAAGACATTAATGACACGACTTGGCCACTTACCGAATAAGTACTCATTAAACTCTTGATAAGATTTTGCCTCTATAAATGCAGCCATTCTCATTAATTTTGAGCCCAATGCAATAAAGAGATAACCGCTCATTAATATACTAATTAAACCAAAGAAACCAAACCGCGAAAAAAATTCAACGATTTCTTTTCCCGTGGCGAATCCGGCGCCTACTACTGTTCCTACATAGACCGCCGCAATCTGAAATGCTTGAGTCCAATCCCTCTTCACGCTTATCTCCTCCTTATCATCACTATATGATGTTATGGACAAACAAAGACGAGCTTTTTTCCTTAAATAGAAAGCATTACCATAAACAAACCACTTGAAAGTCAAAAAAGGTCAGAGTATACTAGCGTCATAAGGTCAAATATAGTCAAAGTCAAACTTAATTATTACTTTTTAAGGGGGTTATTCTCTTATGCTTTGTCAACAATGTAATGAAAACCATGCAAACATCCAATTTACCATGATTATTAACGGACAGCGTAAGGAAATCAAGTTCTGTCATGAATGCTTTACTAAAGAAAAGCAAGCTCTAGGTGCAGGCTTGGGTCCAAATATGAATTCCTTTCCAAGCCTTCCATTAGAAAACCTATTTATGAATAACCAATATATTGATAATGATTTTAGCAGTCAGCCTGCACAACAAACTCATAGAAAAACCGAAAAAGGCGGCTTTATTGACCAATTCGGTCGAAATTTAACTCAATTGGCGAAGGCTGGGTTGATCGATCCTGTCATTGGCCGCGATGGAGAAGTTAAACGTGTCATTGAAATATTAAACCGACGAAATAAGAATAATCCCGTGTTAATTGGTGAACCAGGGGTCGGGAAGACGGCCATTGCTGAAGGACTGGCACAAAAAATTGCTGAAGGGGAGGTTCCAGGTAAACTACGGGGTAAAGAAGTCTATTTGCTAGACGTCGCTTCTCTTGTGGCCAACACAGGGATCCGCGGCCAATTCGAAGAAAGAATGAAGCAAGTCATTTCCGAATTGCAGAAGCGAAAAAATATTATCCTTTTTATTGATGAAATTCACTTGCTTGTAGGTGCCGGCTCTGCTGAAGGATCTATGGATGCAGGAAACATCTTAAAACCTGCCCTAGCCCGAGGAGAACTACAGTTGGTTGGTGCAACTACATTAAAAGAATATCGCCAAATTGAAAAAGATTCTGCACTAGAACGGCGCTTCCAACCCGTCCTTGTATTGGAACCTACTACTGAAGCTGCGATTGATATCTTAAAAGGGATACAAAAAAAGTACGAAGATTACCATGAAGTCGTCTATTCCGATGAAGCAATCATTGCTTGTGTTCAATTATCTCAGCGTTATATTCAAGACCGCTTTTTACCTGATAAAGCAATCGACTTATTAGATGAAGCAGGTTCGAAATTAAACCTGATCTCGGATTATAGGAGCAATGAACAGATTGAAGTACGCCTGAAAGAAATTGCTGCGGAGAAGGAAGAAGCCCTTAAAAATGAACAGTATGAAAAGGCAGCATCCCTTCGCGATGAAGAAATAAACCTTGAGAAGTCTTTAAATTTAATTTCAGGAACCGAAAGACCCATTGTCGATGTAGCACTTATCCAAGAAATCATCGAACAAAAAACAGGGATTCCCGTTGGAAAACTGCAACAAGATGAACAGCAAAAAATGCAGACATTAGAAGAGGATCTTAGCCAAAAGGTCATCGGCCAGAAAAAGGCTGTAAAAAAGATAGCAAAAGCGATTAGACGCAGTCGTGCCGGCCTAAAATCAAAACACCGGCCAATCGGTACCTTCCTATTTGTCGGACCAACCGGCGTTGGGAAAACAGAGTTAACTAAAACACTTGCTGAAGAATTATTTGGTTCTAAGGATTCGATGATCCGCCTTGATATGAGTGAGTATATGGAAAAGCATAGTGTTTCCAAATTAATTGGCTCGCCTCCCGGCTACGTTGGGCATGAAGAAGCTGGCCAGTTGACCGAAAAAGTGCGGAGAAATCCATACAGTATCATTTTATTAGATGAAATCGAAAAGGCACATCCAGATGTACAGCATCTGTTCCTACAAATTCTTGAAGACGGCCGCCTCACAGACAGCCAAGGCAGGATTGTCAGCTTTAAGGACACCGTTATCATCATGACATCCAATGCGGGTGTAGGTCACAAAACAGCACATGTCGGCTTTGGTACCAATAATGCCCTCGAAGAGGCTAGTATCCTTGATTCTCTCGGCAGCTTCTTTAAGCCGGAATTCTTGAATCGATTCGATAATATTATTGAATTTAATTCTCTCGGCAAAGAACATATTCTCTCTATTGTTGACCTTATGATTAACGAGTTACAAGAGTCATTAACTGAGCAAAATATTGAATTAACGGTTAGCAATGAGGCCAAAGAAAAACTTGCAGAGCTTGGATACCATCCTGCATTCGGTGCACGGCCACTACGCCGTGTCATCCAAGAACAACTTGAAGATCAGATTGCTGATATTATTTTAGAAGAGCCTGCTGTGAAAAATCTAAACGTCGTAGTTGAAGACAATCAACTAACAGTTATCTCGAATCCAATAACTGTTAATTAACTTAAAAGCGAAGCCACATGGCTTCGCTTTTTTTAATTTTATAGATTTTTATCATCGACTGAGTTTAACCAACCATCAATAACACCCACAACTGACTCTACACACCCCACATCAAAAGGGGAGATTAAATTGGCTTCCTCAACAAGCTTTGTGAATGACATGCTGCCACCCAGCTTACAAAGCTTCACATAATCTTCCCAAGCTTCTTCTTGATTCTCTCTTGAGCGCTTCCAGAATTGGAAAGCACAAATTTGGGCCAGCGTATAATCAATATAGTAAAATGGTGAATTATAGATATGACCTTGGCGCTGCCAGAAGCCGCCATTCTCTAAATATTCATTACCATCGTAATCTTTATGCGGCAAATATTTTTTCTCAATCTCACGCCATTGAAGCTTTCTCTCTTTCGGGGTAGCTTCCGGATTTTCATAGACCCAATGCTGGAATTCATCAACTGAAACCCCATAGGGCAAAAATAATAACGCATCACTCAAATGAGAGAACTTATATTTATCAGTGTCTTCCTTAAAGAACAGGTCCATCCATGGCCAAGTAAAAAACTCCATACTCATCGAATGTATTTCACATGCTTCATAAGTGGGCCACGCATATTCAGGAATCTCAAAATGACGGCTTGAATACACTTGGAAGGCATGACCTGCCTCATGTGTAAGGACATCAATATCTCCGGATGTTCCGTTGAAATTAGAAAAAATGAAAGGAGCTTTGTAATTCTCTATAAAAGTACAGTAGCCTCCACCAGCCTTCCCCTTCTTGGCAAC
This sequence comes from Neobacillus drentensis NBRC 102427, assembly GCF_001591445.1. Taxonomy (GTDB): domain Bacteria; phylum Bacillota; class Bacilli; order Bacillales; family Cytobacillaceae; genus Neobacillus; species Neobacillus drentensis. The sequence goes on from NZ_BCUX01000008.1 coordinate 4,369, forward strand.
AAGATCCATCAAATGATTTTCTTGCATATATCGAAAAAATGCCCCAGTTTCTTCTGAAAGATCTTCATACATTTTTTGTCCATTTTCAATAATCCATTCCGGATTACCCTTTGGTGTGGCATTTCCTGTTTGGAAATTAAAGCTTTCGTCATAATACTTTAATTTATCCAATCCGATTCTTTCTTGTTGACGACCTTTTAATTTTGTTGCGAGCGGAACAATAAATTCCTTCACCTGATTTCGGAAATTAGCGACCATTTCTGCATTATAATCTGTTCTCATCATCCGGTAATAACCAAGTTCAACAAAGTTTTTAAACCCAAGTGATTTGGCAATTTCTGTCCTTACTTTCACCAAGTCATCATAAATCCGATCAAACTCTGCTTCATGTTCAACCATAAAACCAAATTTCGCTTCATTGGCCCGCTTTCTTATTTCTCTGTCAGTCGATTGGGCGAATGGTTCTAACTGTGCTAATGTTCTCTCTTCACCTTCAAATTCTATCTTCGCTGAAGCCATTAACTTGGTATATTCCGTTGATAGACGATTTTCCTTTTGAAGTAAGGGCACAATTTCAGGTTTAAAGGTTTTAAGTTGTCCTTCAGCAAGGGCAAAGAGCTGCTTTCCCCATTTTTCTTCTAATTCGGGTCTGAACTTTGAATTTACTAGGACTTGATAGTACTTTGTCACTAACCCTTCCACTTCAGGCTGGATTTCATCGATAAAATCTTGTTCATCTTTATAAAAATCATCATTCGTGTCAATAGAATGACGAATATACACAAGATTGAACATCGTACCTAAGTCATTTCTTAGCTTATTAATCTCATTCATTACGTTGCTTTGCTCTTCTACTGAATTAGCAGTTTTTAGGCTTTCAAGTGAAAAATAAAATTTTTCTGTTACTTCTTCTAGATTTGGTCGTATGTATGTATAGTTCTCAAATCCCATTGAGACGTCCCCCTTTTTAATTTTTCTAATTTTCCAATCTATTCTATTATATACTATCCCCTAACATACCTACCTAACAATAAAAAAAATACGACCTAATGGCCGTATTAGAACTTACCTGCAGGCAAACCTAATTTTTTCAACAAGTCTATTGCTTCCAGTTTTTCAGTTTCAGTCAGTGTTGACATGAGTTTATCAATTTGCTCGGCATGTTCAGGAAAAATATTCTGAATAAACTTTTTCCCGTCCTCCGTTATTTGTGCAAACGTAACCCTGCGGTCTTTCGGACAAGCTATCCTTTTTAACATCCCTTTTTGTTCAAGCTTGTCAACCACGTAAGTTATACTGCCACTTGCAAGTAAAATTTTCCCGCCAATTTGCTGCATTGGCTGATCACCTTTATGATAGAGGAGCTCCAGAACTGCAAATTCAGTTGGATTTAAACCACTTGACTGGATTACTTTATTTACATGTTCGTTAATTGCTTTATACGCTCTTGAAAGGACAATAAAAAGCTTTAATGAATTAGCAGTTGAATTATTTTCCATAAAAAACTCATCCTTTTAGGTTTAATTAATATTATTTACTAAGATTGCTATAATAAAAAAATATCTTGATTTCAAGATTATTATAAAAAATAATTGATGATTTGTCAAATCCACCTGAAAAATCATCAATATTTCATAAACATAGGAATCAAAGCATACTAGAAATTTTCAGAAAATAAATAATAAATCTTTCTTATTTTTATCGTTCGGTAGTAAGATATGGATAGAAAATAATTTAGTCATACGAAAAAGAAGGGATAATTATGAGTTCACAAGCTGTTTTACCTGCTAAAGCACCAAAAACTTCTGAAGCAACCATGTTTAAAATTCTTTTTATTATCGGATTGTGCCATTTATTGAATGATGCAATTCAAGCTGTAGTTCCAGCTATGTTCCCTATTTTAGAATCTTCAATGGGCTTAAGTTTCACACAACTTGGAATTATTGCTTTCTCATTAAATATGGTCTCATCAGTCATGCAGCCCGTAGTCGGCTATATAACTGATAAAAAACCAATGCCCTATGCCCTGCCGATAGGACTGACCTTCACGTTAATCGGTATTCTTGGATTAGGGTTTGCCTCAAGCTATGGCTTAATTGTCTTATCAGTCCTTTTCATCGGTCTTGGTTCAGCAATATTTCATCCTGAAGGTTCGCGGGTTGCCTATATGGCTGCAGGCAACCGGAGGGGACTTGCACAGTCGATCTATCAAGTAGGTGGTAACACCGGTCAAGCATTGGCTCCAGTGATTACCGCCTTAATATTGGTTCCATTGGGGCAGATTGGTGCATCCTGGTTCACCATTGTTGCAGCACTGGCAGTCATTTTACTTATTTATATTGCAAATTGGTATAATCATAGGTTGATAGCTTCTCCAAAAACACCCAAGAAAAAGAGTGTCAGCTTAGCTACTAAAGTACCGATATCTAAAGAAGTAAAAAATACCTTGGGGTTAATATTATTATTAATTTTTGCAAGGACATGGTATTCATCTGGGATTACCAATTTTTATACCTTTTATGCGATAAAGGAATATGCCCTTACGATTAAGCAGTCACAATTATTCCTGTTCGCTTTTTTAGTTTCCGGGGCTGTCGGTACATTTTTTGGAGGTCCACTTTCAGATCGCTTTGGAAAGAAAACAATCATTTCCTTTTCGATGTTAGCAACCATTCCATTCTCAATTTTTATTCCACATGTGCCACCAACGCTGGCGTTTATTTTCCTTATCTTGGCTGGGTTTATTTTAATGACTAGTTTTTCTGTAACGGTAGTATATGCACAAGAATTAGTCCCAGGGAAGATTGGAACGATGTCTGGTTTAACTGTAGGATTAGCGTTTGGAATGGGGGCCATTGGTTCTGTAGGACTTGGATATATTGCAGACTGGATTGGATTACCTTCGATGATTAGATGGCTTGGAGTTCTTCCTTTGTTAGGTCTAATCGCATTTCTTCTTCCAACAGACCAAAAGGTCAGAGAGTGGAATCAACAATCAAAATAAAGGATGGGCACGATGCCCATCCTTTATTTTGATTGTATTTTTTGATATAACTCCTCTTTTTCCTCATCTGTAAGCATTCTTTCTGCCATTGGGAACAAGACGTTTTCCTCTTTAGAAAAATGCTCAGTTAAGATAAAGTAAGCATTTTGAATGAGTTCTGCCGTTTTTTTCTTTTCTTCTGTGGACGCAAGACCACCCTCTGCCTTGGCAAGAAATGCTCCAATATTGGCTTTTGCCTGATCATGTTCATATTCCATAACAGCGATAGGCCCGGAAGTAGTCCCGATATATACACCCATCATTGGAAAAAGAACGCCTTCTTCTCTTTCAGAATGTGGATCTAAGGCAGCCTTAAATTCTTTTACTTTTATTATTAATGCATCAAGGTTTGTTTCTACATCTATTTCTTGATCAATTTTTTGTGTTATGTCATACAATCCCTCTAATTGTTCTAATAACGGAGGATGTTCACTTTTTAATTGCTTAAGTCCCTTACTTAATTCAGCTTGGGGCATACCACCAAGAGAACTCATACAGCCACTCATCAACAATCACCTCAATCTCATTCTATTGCTTCAAGTATAAAATCACCCATTAGTTAATGTAGTGACTTAGGTCACAATTATTTAAAATTATTAAACAGATGAAGAATTTTTGTCAGTTTCATGAAAACGCTATAATTATTTTTAAAATTTTAACATTTATCACACAAAAAAAGTTTAAATGTTTCATATAATAGAGATAGAACATATTAGGGAGGGAAAAAATATGAAAACCCCAAATTATCACGACTTTTATCAAAAGGCATTAATACCGATTGGTGTAAATGACCTTGTTTCCTTACAGGAATCCGAAGCATTCTACCCAAATTCTCCTTCGACACATTGGCTTATTGCCGTAGAAGGGGTTCAACTCCCACAGCAAAAAATATATTATCATTGGAAAGTAAGTATCTATGCTGCTGATTCTGAAGGAGATTTCAATTGGAAAAAACCATATTATTGTTCACCAAAAATGGAGTTAATCGATCAGGCAAACTCATTTGCAGCTTTACTAGTTAACGCCAGTAAAAACGATAATCTAGCTTCTGTTGCCCTAATAGAGAAAATAAGCTAACCCCTTAAAAATACACCTTCTGCTTCACCTTCTTTTTACCCTCACTTGTGAAATAACCTACATATAGTATTAATTAAGAAAACTACATAAATTAAAGGAGCTGTTTGCACAAATCGCAAACAGCTCCTTTTCTTCTAGATAAGTATAAGTTTTGAACTTAGATAACTGTCTAGCTACAGCGCCTAGGGGCTCGGGGTCATAAGCCAATCCGTCCTGAAGGTTAAAAAACAGCCTTCACGCCGGCTCGACTTATGCCTGTCGCCCCTGAGCAAGGCGCCTTCGCTTTTCTTATGCTAAACGGAAAACAATTCCGTGTCCGCCTTTTGGATATTCCCATTTAATATTCTGGTATGGGCAGCCAATCCGGCAGCTTCCGCATTCATGGCAGCCTTCGTAGCCTACCTGCATCCGAGTTCCTTCCCACTTATAAACCTCTGCAGGGCAAAATACTGTACAAATTTTATCGGGACATTTTGTCATGCAAACATCATGATCCAGTACGGTCAAATGAGATTTTGTATCACACTTAAAACGAAGAAGATACTGTTTTTCCTCGATATTTTTCGTTGACATTATTTCACCGCCTTCCAAGCTCGATAGATATCTTGCAGCACTCGAATGGTTCCTCGTTCAGAAGTCACACTTTTCATGATTTGTTTTTGTTTTTCACGTTTTGGTGTTCCATCAACAGTAAAGAATTTGCTCATCGCTTTATTCATCATTGGAACATATTCATTAAAGTATTGTGGATATTTCTCAAACGTGTGGGCAGCATCTTTATATTTCTCTAGATCCTTCATTATGAAACTACTATTAAGCGCTTCACGGTAGCTATTTAAGCTTGATTCACTAAAGTCCCCACTTTTATGCGCCTTGACTACAGCTTCAGCAGCCATCTTACCAGACGACATCGCCATGTTCGAACCTTCACGATGGATGGCATTAACTAGCTGGGCAGCATCACCGACGACAATCACTCCATTGCCAGCTACTTTAGGTACTGAACGGTAGCCGCCTTCAGGAATAAGATGGGCAAGATACTCCGCAGATTCCCCACCAGCTAGCATTGGCTTGACCATTGGGTGAGTTTTCAAGTAGTCTAACAGCTCATATGGCTTTATTTTTGCTTTGATCATACTTGATAGCGTTGTACCAACTCCGATATTCAAGCTTTCTTTATTCGTGTAAACAAAAGCAGTTCCAAGATTACCTTTTGTAGAATCACCAAAGATTTCAATTGTACAACCCTGGTTATCTTCCAAATTAAAACGGTCATTTATTTTTTCTTTTGGCAAATTAATAACTTCCATTACTGTCAAGGCTACTTCATCTGGCCGAAATTCTTTATGGAAGCCTAACTGCTTAGAAAGGAGTGAATTAACACCGTCAGCAAGTACCACAACATCAGCATATACCTCTCCATTTGGACGGTCAGTACGTATCCCGACAACCTTGCCATTTTCAACGATACATTCCGTTACTACCGTTTCATTGATAAGAAGTGCCCCAGCTTCAACTGCTTTTTTAGCAAACCATTGGTCAAACTGAGCCCGAAGGACTGTAAAGTTATTATATGGTTCCATTCCCCATTCAAGACCTTTATATCCGAATTGAACGACAGATTCTTTATCCATCATCCAAAAACGCTGTTCAATGACAGGTCTTTCAAGTGGAGCTTCCTTCCAAAACTCAGGAACTAATTCTTCCATTTGCTTGCGGTACAATACCCCGCCCATTACGTTTTTCGCTCCCGGGTATTCTCCTCGTTCAATTAGCAAGACGTTTAGTCCATTTTTTGCACAAGTAAGAGCACATGCGCTTCCGGCTGGACCTGCCCCCACAACAATCACATCAAATTTTTCAGACATAACTTATTTCACCGCCTTTTTCTGTTCTAAGCTGCTTAAATTGTTCGATTAATTTTGGTAAGATTTCCATTGCATCTCCAACAATTCCATAAGTAGCAACATCAAAAATTGGTGCATTTGGATCTTTATTAATTGCAATAATAAAATCCGAATTTTTCATGCCGACAACGTGTTGAATAGCTCCAGATAGGGCAACTGCAAAGTAAATTTTGGGTGTAACTGTTTCACCTGTTTGACCAATTTGAAGATGGTGTGGCAGCCAGCCTGCTTCAACCACGTCACGCGTACCACCCACCGTTGCTCCGATGGTTTCCGCAAATTCATAAAGAAGCTGGAAGTTTTGCAAATCCCCCATCCCTTTTCCTCCACATACGATTACATGTGCATCGGCCAAATTAGCCTTTTTTGTTACATCATTCACAATTTGGAGCACTTTTGTGCGCATATCTTCTTCTTGCAGTGATATATTCTCTTCGATGATCTTACCTTTTCTTCCAGACACAGGTTCTAATGCCTTCATAACCTTTGGCCTAACGGTAGCCATTTGCGGTCGATGTTTTTTACAAAGGATTGTCGCCATAATATTTCCGCCAAAAGCTGGTCTGCTTGCTTCTAGTAATCTGTTATCAATATCCACATCAAGCATTGTAGTATCTGCAGTTAGACCTGTATTTAAATCCGTTGCTACGGCGCTGGCTAAATCTTTACCGTTTGGTGTTGCACCGTAAAGGATAATCTCAGGTTTATATTTTTCAGCGAGCAACATTACGCCCCTCATATAGGATTCAGTCCGGTAATGTTTTAATACAGGATGGTCGACCATATATACGACATCTGCACCATAAGAAATAATTTTGTTAGCTAATGGTTTGATTTCATTTCCTAGTAAAAAGCCAGCTAAAGGAACTTGTAATTTATCCGCTAACTTCCTTCCAGCACCAAGTAACTCTAGAGAAACGCCTTCGATTTTACCATCGTTTTGTTCGATGAATACCCAGACTCCCCGATAATCGTCTAGATTCATGTAAATTCCCCCCCATGACAAAAGATTAATCCTTATTATTTAGCTGACTGAATTGTTAAAAGGTCCTTCTTCTCCATCAGCAGCTCCATCAACTGCTTAACCTGCTCATCAGTTGTACCATCTAGTCTTTTTCCACCTTCTGGACGTGGTGGTGTAAACATCTTTCCAACAATTGTTGGTGAACCTTTTAGTCCCATTTGTGACCGATCCACATTTTCAAAGTCACTTACTGCCCAAATAATGGGTTCGTAACGTGCCGCCTTAATCATGTTTGGCATTGGCGAATAATCGATATCATTAATTTCTTTTTCAACTGTTAATAAGCAAGGAAGATTGGATTGAATCAATTCATATCCATTGGTTAATTTCCGCTTAATTAGAACCGTATTTTCTTTCTGATTGACTTCAGACACTTCAATTACATTTGTTATTGGCGGGATATCCATTCTTCTTGCAATACCTGGTCCAACTTGTCCAGTATCACCATCGATCGCGTGCTTCCCGCAAATAATCATGTCTACTGGGTGCTCATTATTAATTTTTTCTAATGCTTTTGAAAGAGCATAACTAGTTGCCAGTGTATCTGCACCTGCAAAGGCACGGTCAGAAATTAAATATCCTCTATCGGCACCTATTTCTACACTCTTCCTAATAATTTCAGTCGCTTGCGGTGGTCCCATTGATAGGACAGAAATGGTTCCCCCTGTTATTTCCCTGATTTTTACGGCCTCCTGAACGGCATGAGCATCGTAAGGGTTCAAGATGGCTGGTGCACTGCGACGGTCGAGTGTGTTTGTTTTTGGATTAATTTTAATAATTTTTGTATCGGGTACTTGTTTGACACATACGACAATATGCATGTAGGACTTTCCCTCCTCCATATGATCTAAGATTATTGAAAGCGTTTGCTTCCTTATGGTTTAAAAATGCTTTTATTTACGATATATGAATCGCAACACAAGCATAGTACCAAACAATGATAGTTTTCTTTTTTTTCTTTCTCGAATTAACCTAAAACTATTGTTTATTAAACAATCCTTACACATCATCTTGTGCAGTAGCTAAGAAGTAGTTTTTAAAAAGTTGAAGTTATTACAGATTGTGGTAAGATATGTAGTTAATCGTGATGTAAATTAAAAAAGGATTACTAATATAACTATAAGAAATATTTAGATATTAACAATGATAAAAATCACAGCTAATGTCTAACTTTGTAGATATTTGACTCGCTTTAATTGGATAAGAAAGGAGATGTGTAATGACTGGAGTTTTTTGGGGCAGTGTACTTTCGGCGCTATCAACAGGGGCTGGGCACTAATTATTAACAATCCATTACACATCGATGGAAGGATGTTTTATTAGCTTTTAGTGCAGGAATTAGGGAATTCAATTTGATGAGAACGCGTTATTAATTATTTCTGCAATTACCCTTCACAACATTCCTGAGGGGCTGTCAGTTGGCGTAAGCTACGCATCTGAACAAGGGGATACCGGAAACTAATCGCCTTAGCGATAGGCTTTCAAAATGCGCTGGAAGGCCTTCTTGTCGCATTATTTTTAATCAATCAGCGAATTAGTAAACTGAAGGCCTTCATTATTTCAACTTTAACTGGAACCATTGAAATCATTACTTCCTTATTATGGTATTTTTTAACCACATATGTTCAGAGGCTTGTCCCTTATGGTCTATCTTTTGCGGCTGGTGCCATGTTATTTATTATTTATAAAGAATTAATTCCTGAAAGCTACGGAGATGGGAATGAGCGGGTATCCACCTATGCATTTATCTTGGGGATGCTTGTCATGGTGTACATAATAGATATTTTTTCATAACAAGGTACTTTCAAATTATTAGACTAAAATCTTAGGCCAAATCATGATCATTTGTTTAAAGGCAAATTTAATTTCTTCATTTGGCCTGGAGATATGCTCCATTACTTTTTGATACTTATTTATTAATTCATCCAGCTCCTGGCTGTACTGTATCGTCATCTCATTGGTAAATCCCTGTGTATTGGCACTATTTATCATTAATTCTCTTTTAAGCTTTATTTCCTCAATCATTTCCATTTGGGTAATACTATACTCGCACACAATTATCCTCCTACCTATTACTCTATTACTATAAACTATAAAAAATTAGACTACTTGATGAATTATGACAAGAATTTATATAAAAGTAAATACAATCGCAAAAGTAGACAAAACAATCTATTTCTTTCGTTTTTCGACAAAATCCTTAAACTTTTTCGTAGTAATCCGACAAAAAATGAAGACTTGTCAAAATAAATTCCGAAATTCCAAAACGAGGTGAAGAACTATGAAATTAAAAATTTCATGTATACAATTGGATATTGCTTTTGGTAACCCGCAAAAAAACTACCAAACTGTCGAAAGACTTTTTGATAAAACTTCCACTGAAAAACCCGATATTATTGTACTGCCTGAACTTTGGACGACAGGATATGACTTGACACGCCTTAATGAAATTGCGGACCTTAAAGCAGCACAAACGATAGAATTCTTGCAAAATGCAGCCCAAAAATATCAGGTACATTTAATTGGCGGCTCTGTTGCCAATCGTGTGGATAAAGGCGTAAAGAATACACTCCTCATCATCAATAAAGATGGCCGGCTTGTCCACCAGTACAGTAAACTACATCTATTTAAACTCATGGATGAGCATGTTTATTTAGAAGCCGGGTCCGAAAAGGGGCTTTTTCAGCTTGATAATTATCAGTTTGCTGGGGCAATCTGTTATGATATCCGCTTTCCAGAGTGGATCCGAGCTCATACTTCTGAAGGTGCAGAAGCTCTATTTGTTGTGGCGGAATGGCCAGCGCAGCGCCTGTCGCATTGGAGGGCACTATTGATTGCCAGAGCAATCGAGAATCAATGTTATGTTATCGGCTGTAATCGTTCCGGACAGGACCCTAATAACCAATTTGCCGGGCACTCCTTGATAATTGATCCGTGGGGTGAGGTTATAGCAGAAGCGGGCGAAAGTGAAGAAATCTTATCAGCTGAGATTGAGATGGACTTAGTCAAAGAAGTCCGGAAACAAATTCCTATCTTCGCAGATAGAAAACCTGAATTCTATAAATAATTAAACTTTCAACAATAATATTTTAGAAAAGCAATCCAAAACGGATTGCTTTTTCTAGTCTATTTTTGCCCACATTTCTTCTGGATTTAGTTCATAAATTCCATTTTCACGGAACATGTAGTGATTAATGATGAACTCTCTGCGAATCGTTGCATAATCTTCATGGAATTGTTTAATATACTCGTTTAGGTATTTTTCTTCATATTTTTCACCAATTTTTAACCCTTGGACTATGTGTTCAAACACGATTAATTTCTTCTTCCTTTGAGCAGGAATATTTTTTAGTTTCCCATTCTTCGTAAAAAAGTTCTCGATAATTTTTTGTCTCTCGATACTTTCTTCGACCATATCATCCAGTTCCTCTCCCCTTTTTTCTAACAGCTCTGTAAACACCTTAGCCTGCTGGTTTATCAACGATTCATTTAAGTAAAAGTAAATCGTATTCTTCACTCTTCTGTCATATACGACATGGATATCACGTAACTTCTTTAAATGATGAGTAATGGTCGGAGCGGATAAGCCAAGTTTTCCTGCTATCGCCTGCCCATGTAGAGGCCCTTTCGCTAATATTGCTACGATTCTAATCCGTGTCGGGTCACCCATTGTTTTATAAAACGCAACAATCCGATCTAGCTGAATCAAAGTTCTATCTCCTTTTCATCAGATTTTATATTCATCTAATTAGATATATATCAAATCTAATAAACCCTGTCAATATAAAACAAAAACACTTCCGATATGGAAGTGTTTTTGTTTTATTATAACATTGGATTTTCATTTTTCGCTTTGAGACGGCCCCATCTTTTCTCAACTTCTGCTTCGAATTCTTCTAACATTGGTTTGTTTTCTTCTTTTAGAAGGTGTTTTGTTTTACCCATATATTTTAACCATTCAGAAAGTGGAATACGTTTATTCTTTTCTTCAGGATTGTAAGTAATTGTTGTCACACCTTGTTCCACTTCATAAAGTGGGAAGAAGCAAGAATTTACTGCAGCTTCAATAATGGTGGCACCGAAACGGTCATCAGATTTCCAGTTAAGTGGGCATGTGATGAGAAGTTTCCCATAAACTGTTCCGACATTTTGGGCATACCATTGTGCTTTTGCGCCTTTTTTAACTAAGTCCTGCGGGAATGCTTCCGAACCGGTAAACACATAAGGAATATTCGTTGCTGCCATAATTTGGGCTGTATCCTTATGATGGAAAGCCTTTCCGCGCTGAGTCTTACCTACACCTGAAGTGCTAGTCATGTGACCCAGAGGTGTGGAATAAGACATTTGTGAACCAGTATTCATGTAGCCTTCATTATCATATTCAAGCATAATCAGTTTATGTCCACGAAGAGCAGTACCAATCGCTGAACCCATTCCGATGTCCATACCGCCATCTCCAGTAATCATAACAAAGGTAGCGTCATCTGAAACCTCAATTTCACCGCGGCGTTTTAATTCCATGAATGCTTCAACTGTACCTGAAAGCGTTGCGGCACCGTTTTGGAACAAATTGTGCATCATCGTTTGCTTATGTGATGTGCTTGGATAAGATGTTGTTGTGACATAAGCACAGCCTGTTTGGAATAGAGTAACAATGTCTCCCTCAATCCCTTTAAAGAATAACTCAAGACCAGCAAAAATTCCGCATCCCGGGCAAGCCCCGTGACCTGATGCAATTCGTTTAGGTTTACTAGTTAAGGCACGAAGCGGTGGGATTTTCACCTTTAATTTATTGGTTTCTTCATCCATTTTCACATCAATTAGACCTGTTTTATATACATCCCCATGCTGTGGTAAAATAACCGGCTTAAGGATTTTTTCAGGATTACCAGGAACATGACCATAGTAATCAAATGGCTTTTCTGCATAGCCTTTTTCCATTGTATCAATTGCCATATCAAAGAAAGCCTGGGCATCACTTGCATAGAAGTCTTTGCCGCCAAGACCGAATACACGACTTAGGACAATTGTTTGGTTGTCTTTGTCATCTTGAAGTGCGGATTTCACTTCATGTGTTAGGTTAGGGCCATTTGCTCCATAAGAATCTGCACGTTCCCCAACTAATAATGATTTTACATTTTTAAGGGCTTCGCGAATTTCTTTTGCTGGGAATGGACGGATAATATTTGGACTGATAACGCCCGCCTTAATTCCTTTTGCACGAAGTTGATCTACTACATCTTTGGCTGATTCAGCAGCAGAGTTTAATAGGAAAAGGGCTACTTCTGCATCTTCCATTTTATATAAATCTAGAACAGGATATTCTCTTCCAGAAAGCTTAGCATATTCCGCTGCTACCTCTTTAAAGACCTCACCAGCATTATACATTGCTTCTGATTGTTGGTAGTGATTGTTAAGGAAATCATCCCCACTCATATGTGCACCAATCGTGACTGGTTTTCTTAAATCCCTAACGAAGTTGTAATCTGTAGGACATTCACCAACAAATTGCTGGACAACACTGCGGTCCTTAAAGAATTCCACTCTGCGTTTTTGGTGGGATGTAAAGAAACCATCATAAGCAACAATAACTGGTAAGCGCACTTTTGAGTGTTCAGCAATTTTAAGTGCCATGATATTCAAATCATAAACAGCTTGTGGTGTTTTCGCTGTCAATATTACCCAGCCAGTATTTAATGCATAATAGAGGTCAGAATGATCTCCACGAATATCAAGTGGACCACTGACAGCACGAGTAACGAGATTCATAACCATTGGGAAACGAGTTCCAGATTGTACAGGCATTTGTTCAAGCATATATAAGAATCCATTTGCACTCGTTGCATTGATTACCCGTGCACCTGTTGCTGCAGCACCGTAACAAATACCTGCTGAACCGTGCTCGCCATCGGCAGGAATCAACTTAATATCATGCTCCCCGCGGGTTTTCATTTGATCTAAAAATTGTGCAACCTCAGTGGACGGTGTTATTGGGAAGTACCCCATAATATGATAATTGATTTGCGCGGCAGCCATAGCAGCCATTTCATTTCCTGATTCAAATGTAGAAACTTGTTCTGCAACACTTTTTGTTGTTAATTTATCTTCTAAAGTAGCCATTATTGGATTCCTCCTGCAATATAAGGAAAGTTATGCTTTACGCGTTTATCATCTGCATATCCGAGCAGTTCACGAAGATCATTAAGTGCGTCGGTTGGGCATGCTTCTACGCATTTTAGGCAGCCTTTACAGTATTGATAATCAATACCTTGAAGGAACATTTGTTTTCTGCCACGCTTATCTTCTCCTTCTTTCCAAACGAAGCAAAAGTCAGGACAAACATTGTCACAAGCTGCACAATGAATACATTTGTCTTGTTGGAACTCAGGAAGGAATCCTTGGCGTGAACCACTTAAATCTTTTAAAATGCTATTTGCTTGAGAAACCATGACTCCACCGATTTCTTGCGTCATGTAGCCAAGCTGTGGTTGTGGGCGTGTGAAGGCTTTCCCTTCCGCCCCTGCTGTCACTTCATATGTTTTAAATTGAACCTCATTATACCCGCGGTCAAAAGTACGGATATTCGGTTCAACAAGGTGTGGGTATTTTTTTGTAAATGTTTTCCGAATCACATCTCTCATTGATTCAGGGTCTAAAAAGTCACATAAACGATATAATGCACCAAGCATTGCCGTATTTACTTTGGTTTTTTCCTCTACGGCAATTGATAAGGCATCAACAATCGCAAGTGTTCCGTATTCTAATTGTAAATCTGTTTTAACTTCATCAAAATCCCTAGCTGTATTTACCAAAACGATACTATCAGCATTTAAGCCGCTGACAACATCAACAGTTCTATATAATGCTTCATGAAAAACACCAACAATATGTGGTTGTTCAATTGGACTATGATCTCTAATTTCTACATCTGGTTCACAAAAGCGGATGAAGCTCTTTACTGGAGACCCCTTTTTTTCAGACCCATAAGATGAAAAGTTAGAGCCTTTCAAACCAAGACTAAAAACTCCAGCCTCTGCTAACATTTTTCCAGCTAGGTTAGCTCCTAGCCCCCCAATTGATTCAAGACGGATTTCAAAAAATCCTAGTTCATTTTTTTTCGGTAAAATAGACATAATGTCCCTCCCTAAATTCGTTCAATAAAATACCACGAAATAGACATAAAAACTTAGCTTCTTCACAACAACTATTGTAAGACAGCTATTTTTATTTCGCTGTGATAAATGTTAAACATCATGATATTTATTTTGATACACAAAAATAGATTTTCGAATAATTGTTGCCATATATGATTTTAAAGGGCTTTCATAATTATATAACAGGGTAATCTATGTTGTATAACAGACAAAAATAGCCTGCATCCAATTTAGGATACAGACCATTTTATATTATTTATAAATCGTTAATAACAATATACGACGCTTTAACTGGTCCATGGACTCCAACGACTAGATTCAATTCTATATCCGCAGAGTTACTTGGTCCGGTAATAAAGTTGATGCACGAAGCAACATGACCCGTCTTCTTGTGAATCTCCCGCATCTTTTGAGCCGCTTGGGTGATTCGTGGGACTAATGTGCTCTTTGGTATAAGGGCAATATAGGTCGCAGGTAAAAAGCTGACCGTTCTCCCTTTATTCTCATCGCTATACAAAACAACTGTTCCCGATTCAGCAAGTGTCACTTCACTTATTGTAATCCCTATATTCGCCTTCTCCGCTTTTGCGATATTCTCTTTCCCTTTCAGGTGATCCCATTCGTAAACCTCGATCTTCTGAGCAAGCCATTCCTTATTTAAGAGTGGGTCTAATCCCCACTGCGAAAAGCGCTCATCCTTCCAGGTTACAATTGGACCTCCACCATAGCCTGAAACCACTTTGTTAAGAGTAGTTGCTAAGTCTTTTTTGTCAGTTACGTAGATATTTGTATGGATCTTCTTACATTGCTCCATTAATACCTCTAGTAATTCGTCCTGAGTAGCATCTTTGAGCACCTCATATTGGGGCTGGAATTTCCAGGTCGGCCTCTCCACCGAAGAGGAAATTCTCGGGCGTTCCAGACGACTGGCAATTTGATTTAAAAATTTATCTCGATTTTGAATCATCCCTGCCATGATTATTTGCCTCCTTTTTCACGGTTTTTAAACCAATCTCTGAAACGTTCCTTATTTGGTGCCGGAAAATCACGAATATCTGTCCATGCTTTTAACGGACCTGGTCCTTTGGTGATCTTCTCTCCAACAGTAAATGGATTCATTGCAGCAGGTGCCATTTTAGACCCAAGCTTATACATAAGTGGTGATGCTGCCCCTAAACCAAATGCTTTCATTAATAATTTTTCGGATATTGGTGCTTTCCCCTCTTTTTCAACTATGACTTCACGGTGTTTATGAAGAAGGTTATGTAACGGTATTTTTACCGGACATACTTCTGTACAAGCACCACAAAGAGTTGATGCGTAAGGCAGTTCTTTAAATTCATCATATCCCCCTAATAATGGAGACAGGACTGCACCAATTGGACCTGAATAGATAGAGCCGTATGAATGTCCGCCGACATGACGATAAACTGGGCATACATTTATACATGCTGCACAACGAATACATTGAAGGACCGACTGGAACTCGCCGCCAAGAATTTTGGATCTACCATTATCAACAATGACAAGGTGGAATTCCTCTGGACCATCAACATCCAGTGCCTCTTTTGGCCCTGTTAACACTGTAATATAACTAGTTAGTTTCTGCCCGACCGCACTTCTAGTTAATAAACTAACTAGGACCTCCATCTCTTCAAAGGTAGGGACAAGTCTTTCCATCCCCATAACAGTAATTTGTGTTTTAGGTAATGCAGTCACTAGGTCAGCATTTCCTTCGTTTGTCACTAAACTGAAAGATCCGGTCTCTGCGACGGCAAAGTTACAGCCTGTTATCCCGATATCCGCTGATAGGTATTCCTTTCGCAGCATTTGACGAGCATGCCAGGCCAATTCTTCAGGTTTTGATGTTTTTGTATAACCTAGCTTCTCTGTAAATACCTCACGAATTTGCTCCTTATTTTTATGTAAAGCTGGTACAACAATATGAGAAGGCGGATCGTTATCATCAATTTGTAGAATGTATTCGCCTAAATCGGTCTCAATTACCTCACAGCCTTCTTGCTCCAACATTGCATTTAAGCTGATTTCTTCGGTTACCATCGATTTTGATTTAACAATTTTCTTTGCTTCCTTCTTTTTTACAACCCCACGAATATACTCATTCGCCTCTTCCTTGGTCTGAGCAAAAAATACATTTCCGCCGCGTTTGGCAACATTCTCACTTAATTGCTCCAAGTAATAATCCAAGTTTTCTAGTACATGCTGACGGATTTCTTCCCCATGCGAACGCCATTCTTCCCAATTGCCTAATTCCTCAGTTGCAACTCGTCTTTTTACGCCCATACCGTCCTGTGCTCCTGCAACGGCGCCACGCATGAAGTCATCATGAATCCCCTTATCAACACGTTCTTTAAATTGATCCGTGCTAATCTTCATTGACATACAATCATTCCCCCACTCCCTGAATTTACTAAACTAGAAAAATAATCATCGGCTATTTAGTACTTCAGCAATATGCATCACTTTGATTGGCTTTCCTACTCGATCAATCCGTCCGCCGATATTCATTAAGCATGCCACATCAGCACCAATAAGGTACTCTGCGCCTGTTTCTTCTACATGGCGAACTTTTTCATCGACCATTTGCTCAGAAATTTGAGCCATTTTTACAGCAAAGGTCCCCCCAAATCCACAGCATTGTTCCTTCCCGGGTAATTCTGTGAATTTAAGACCCTTTACATTGCTCAAGAGAATCATCGGAGCTTTTTTAACACCTAATAACCTCGTCATATGACAAGAAGTATGGTAGGTTACACTACCTTCAAAACGGGCACCAACATCCTCAATTTTCAAAACATCAACAATAAATTGGGTTAGTTCAAAGGATTTTTCTGCCAACCTTTTTGCCTTAGGTTCCCAAACAGGGTCACCCTTAAATATGTGTTGGTATTCGTGAAACATCGTTATACAAGAGCCTGATGGCGAGACTATGTACTCCGCATCTATAAATGTATTAATCATACGTTTCATCGCTTCTTTTGTTTCTTTTACATAACCACTATTGTATGATGGCTGACCACAACACACTTGGGATTCAGGAAAATCTATTTCACATCCAAGTCTTTCAAGCAATTCAACCGTTGCTTTTCCTACATTACTTTGAAACATATCTACAATACAGGTTGCAAAAAGTGTTACCTTCATGTCTGTTTTCCTCTCCTAAATATCAAATTTCCATAAATCATACAGTAAGCAGGTCATCTGATGACTTAGTGAAAAAAGAAAAAATTTTTATATCATTCATACTACTATAAAATTAGTTCCAATTGAAAGGGTTTGCACAAAAAATATTTAGAAAAAAAAACATGCGTTCCAAAATAATTGGCCCGGCATGCTTTTTTTAGGAATATATGGATCATTTCGGAAAATCTGCAGATTGAAAATACTTTTCTAGAATTGTCTCAACATTTTCCAAATGAACAAGCATATATTTACTCGCTTTTTCATTATCTTGCTCCTTAATTGCTTCATAAATATCTTTATGTTCTTCATAAAGTTGTTCAACCGTTGTTTGTTTAGAAAAGAGCCAAACCCGTCTTGTTTCTTTCATCGTTTCTCCCATTAACCCGGAAACTTGATTCATCAGGCTAAGCAAAAGAGGGTTTTGAGCTGCATCCGCAAGAGCAAAATGAAATTGTAAATCTGCCTTTTCACCTAAGGTCTCATCCCCATTGGCATTTTTCATCTCATCTAGAGCCTTCTCCATCATGGTAAGATTCTGACTTGTTCTTTTTCTAGCTGCCGCTGCAGCAGTACCAACTTCAATAATCTTACGAACCTCTAAAAGTTGTGCGATGTCTTCTTTATTCATTAAAATAGCTGTTGAAAGTGGGAAGATAGTTCGATTTGTTTCAAATTCGTTTACATATGTACCTTCCCCTTGCTTCATTTCAACAAGACCCATCGCTCTTAATGATGTTAATGCTTCGCGAATAGCTGATCTCCCCACTTGGAAGTTTTCCGCCAACTGTTGGACAGAATCAAGTTTCTCACCCGGTTTAACTTGGCCGGATCGAATCATTTCATATATAGCCTCTGCTACTTCTTCATATATTTTTTTTGGTTTAATTTTTTTATATTTCACCCAACCAGCCCCTTACAAGCATTTCGTCTTTCACACACCCTTTATTATACCGTTTTTTCAAAAATCTGTATCTACCATCCCACATCATCCCAAAAAAACAATTTTTACACTATCTTAATATAAAAAATACTATAAATATAAATTTTCAAAAAAAAGATTGTGTTTTTCCCAAATTGTCCCTTATAATTCATTTTAGCACACGATACATCTAATCATCAGATGACCTTGTCACCATTTGTAAGCGGTTGCTCGATTAAAGGAGGGTAGATAGTATTTACTTGGGGGAAAAACAAAAAAAAAAGCTAATTCGGGGGGATTAAGCTATTATGACATTTACTCAAAATTTTACCGCAGTGGGAGATAATCTCGCACTTTCAGCAGTTGTTGCACTAATTCCAATTATTTACTTTTTTTGGGCTTTAGCAGTCAAACGAATGAAGGGCTATCTAGCCGGAATATCTACACTCGCAATAGCCTTAGTAATTGCAATTTTTGCCTATAAAATGCCAGCAGGGATGGCATTTATGTCCGCATCCCAAGGAGCAGTATATGGTATTCTACCAATCGGCTGGATTATTATAACTTCAGTATTTTTATACAAACTTACAGTAAAAACGGGACAATTTGATATTATTCGAACTTCTGTTGTATCCATTACTGAGGACCGCCGTTTACAAGCTCTTTTGGTTGCCTTTTCTTTCGGAGCGTTCCTTGAAGGTGCTGCCGGATTCGGTGCACCAGTAGCAATATCTGCCGCTCTATTAGTAGGTTTAGGTTTCAATCCTTTATACGCTGCCGGGCTTTGCCTTATTGCAAATACTGCACCTGTAGCATTCGGAGCTATTGGAGCACCGATCATTGCCATGGAAGGTCCAACTGGAATTGCAGCTACTGAAATCTCCAAGATGGTAGGCCGTCAATTGCCGTTTCTATCTGTCTTTATCCCGTTCTATTTAGTATTTATTATGGCAGGCTGGAAGAAAACGAAAGAAGTATTGCCCGCCATTTTTGTTTCGGGAATTGCATTTGCTGTTACACAATTCTTTACGTCTAACTTTATGGGACCAGAGCTTCCCGATATCTTATCAGCGTTAGTTTCATTATTCGCACTTGCAATCTTCTTAAAATTCTGGAAGCCAAAAACGATTTTCCGTTTCGCTTCTGAACAAGAGCTTGCTGCAACCTCAACCGCAAAAACTATAAAAACCCAAGATGTTAAACATTCAGGAGGGCAAATTTTCAAAGCTTGGTCCCCTTTCCTATTGTTGACAGGAATCATTACTTTATGGGGTATGCCTACTATTAAACTAGCTTTAACTGGTCATTATGAAGGAGCAAATGCAATCTTAAAAGCTCTTAATATCATCGGACATTCACTAACGTTTATTCCAAATGTCCCACTAATAAATAATAAAATTATCAACACGGCCGGTGCTGCTCTTCCTGCTATTTATAAACTTGAGTTTCTTGGAGCAGCAGGGACTGCAATCTTAATCGCAGCTATCATAACAAAATTCATCGTCGGAATTTCTTGGAAAGATTGGGCAATTACGTTTGGAGAGACACTTAACGAGTTAAAATTTCCAGTTATAACAATTGCTTCTGTTGTTGGTTTTGCTTATGTCACGAATTCCTCTGGTATGAGTACTACTCTTGGAATGACACTTGCAAAAACAGGTTCAACGTTATTTCCGTTTTTCTCACCTTTTCTTGGCTGGCTTGGGGTGTTTATTACTGGTTCTGATACATCTGCAAACTTATTATTCGGTAACCTGCAAAAAATTACAGCAACTTCTGTTGGCATGGATCCAGTGCTTGCCCTTGCAGCTAACTCTTCAGGTGGGGTAACTGGAAAAATGATTTCACCGCAATCTATAGCTGTCGCTTGTGCTGCGGTAGGGTTAGCAGGAAAAGAATCCGATTTATTCCGCTTCACGATTAAACATAGCTTTTTCTTAGTTATTATTGTGGGGATTCTTACCTTCCTACAAAACGGTGTATTGTCTTGGATGATACCTTAATAAAAATATAAAACGAAGGCACATGCTCAAACAGGGCATGTGCCTTTTGTTATGGTTAGTCTTCTAGTCTTTTGTCAAAAATAAGCTATAATAGATAAGGTTCTCATATAAACGAAGGAGTTTTTTTATGAATGTTATTTGTTCCACTTTGAATGCTAAGTTTATTCATACAAACCTAGCGATTCGATATTTAAAGGCTTATGCAGCACCTGAATTTAACATACTAATTAAAGAATATACGATAAAGGATCCCGTCTTAAATATCGTAACAGATCTATATCAATTGAATCCAGAAGTCATTGGATTTAGCTGTTATATCTGGAATATCGAAGAAACCATTAAAGTGGTTAATTTGTTAAAAAAAGTGGATCCATCACTTATTATTGTTCTTGGCGGTCCTGAAGTTACGTATGATACGCGTGAATGGATGGAAAAAATTCCCGAAGTTGACTTTATTGTTATCGGTGAAGGAGAACAAACCTTTAAACAACTTCTAGTTGAAATTGAAAGAAATCATAATTATAACAAGGTACCTGGCATTGCCTTCCGTGATAATGAACAGATAATTATCACTCTCCAAATGAATAAACTGGATCTTAAGGATATACCGTCCCCTTATCGCTTCCCTGAAGATATCGTTCATTTAGGCAAAAGAGTCACCTATATTGAAACTAGTCGAGGTTGTCCATTTAGCTGCCAATTTTGTTTGTCATCGATTGAAGTAGGTGTCCGTTATTTTGATCGTGAAAAAATTAAAGATGATATACGTTATTTAATGGCTCATGGTGCAAAGACGATCAAATTTGTGGACCGAACCTTTAATATTAGCAGGAGCTATGCAATGGAAATGTTCCGTTTCTTGATTGATGAACATCTGCCCGGCACCGTCTTTCAGTTTGAAATTACTGCAGATATTATGCGCCCTGAAGTAATTGAATTTCTAAATCAAGAAGCCCCTAAAGGACTATTCAGATTTGAGATCGGTGTCCAATCAACGAATGACTTTACAAATGAACTTGTGATGCGCAAACAAAATTATTCAAAACTTTCTAGAACTGTTTTAATGGTGAAGGAAGGTAAAAAAATCGATCAGCATCTAGATTTAATTGCTGGTTTACCAGAAGAAGATTATGATTCTTTCCGAAAAACGTTTAATGATGTTTTTGAACTGCGACCTGAAGAACTGCAGTTAGGATTTTTAAAAATGCTCCGGGGAACGGGAGTCCGCCTTCGTGCTGCTGAACACAAATATGTTTATATGGATCATTCTCCCTATGAAATCTTAAGTAATAACGTTCTCTCATTTGATGATATTGTTCGTATCAAGCAGGTGGAAGACGTATTAGAAAAGTACTGGAATGACCATCGCATGGATGCAACTGTTGAATTCTTAATATCCAATGCTTTTCCATCTCCTTTTGATTTTTTCCAACAGTTTGGTTCCCACTGGGAAAAGCAAGGCTGGTCCAGAATTGGTCATCAACTGGAGGATTTATTCCGCAGACTGTATACCTTTTTGGAACACAAGGGCGTTAACGACCTCGATGTCATTGTTGGCCTAATGAAATATGATTATCTCAAGAACCATAAATATAAACCGAGAAAACCTTGGTGGGAAGCTAGTTTTGATAAGGAAAAGCGAACACAAATTTACAAACAAATTTCCGAACACCCATCTATTTTAGGACAATCGTTTGTTGACCTTGGCCTAGAAGAAAAGGAGTTATATAAACATACCATGCTTGAGGAAATTTCCTTTGATTTATCACTGTATCAAGCAACAGGACAGATAAATAAACACCCTTCATGTTTATTAACCTATTTTGACCCTATGAAGGGGAGAACACTTATATTTTCATTTCTTGAGAACTAACAAAGCCGGCATAGCCGGCTTATTTCTTTTTATTGTTTTTCTTCTCTTTCTGTGACACCTGTAGAATATCATACAATTTTGTGCCGTTAACATCGCCAAATTCAATGCTGAATTCTTCAGTAGGAATACGTGGTGGGGTTTTACGGCGGCTTTTCATCAGCTTCTTCCCTTTTTCCCTAATTTAGAATTTCGGTTCTGAAACCTTATTGCATTATTATTATCTGTGAATTCCGCTGAAAATTCACTCTCCTGAACATTTTTATGGGGTGTTTTTGTATATTTTTCTACTGCATCAAACTCCGCTTTACGCTTAGCCATTGAAAATCCTCCCTTAAAAATTTATCTTACTACCATAGTTTTAAACAAATAAAGAGGAATCATTCCTTTCCTTATTTTTCATTAATAAAATTGCATGACTCGAGGAAAATAAGAAAAAACAGGAGTGATGTGAAATGAAAAAATCGAAAAATACTCAGTCGACAGATCAGGTAAGCATGAATGAAACGATGCCACATCAAATAAATTCGCCCAGCTTTGAAGGGACTGGAATTAAGATGGAGCCTCCTTTTGAGAATAAACATGGTGTTATTATTGGCGATAGTATTTATTCCTCTCCTAATTCCCCATTAGAAACCTGGACAAAGGATACGGACCCTTCAATCATGGCTGGCGATGAATGGGTTCACCCTACAAATGATATCGGTTGGAACACATCCGAAAATCGTGAGTTATTAGAAAAGAAAAAGAAACCGCAGGCCTACCCTTTTATGCATCCTACAAAAGATGTTAGTAAAGGTAGCGATTGATGCATATTAAAATTTTGTACACACTCTGGGGTATCTACTCCGGAGTTTTTTAATACCCTCTATACAAACATTGATATAATAAAGATGAGGATTTTTAGGAGGTGCAAACGTTGTTATTACCTGAGTTAGCAGAAAAAATCGTTAAAGAAGTAAGAAAGTTAATCGGAGAAGATATTATTGTTGTTAACATTGACGGGTATATCATTGCAAGTACAGACATCGAAAGAGTCGGAACCTTTCATGAAGGGGCATTGGTCGCCGCTAAAAAAAAGCGAAAGCTAACTATTACTGATGAAGATCAATTAAAATTAATGGGTGTGAAAGCAGGAATTAATTTACCAATCTTCTTTCAACATGATGTTATTGGAGTTATTGGAATCACCGGTGAACCAAATAAAGTCACTCCATTTGGAGAAGTAATCCGAAAAATGACCGAACTCCTTATTAGTGAAAATTATTATGCCGAGCAGTTTGATTGGCACACCCGAGCGGTAGAATCCTTCGTCATGGATTGGGTTCAAGCGAAAGAGTGGACCGACTCTTTTTTAAGTAATGCTAAGCTTTTATCTATAAATATTGAAGTCAAGAGGGTTGTGGTCATTATTGAATTTTTAGAATTAACCTCCCCTCTCTCTAGAGATAGTTGGTCATCCATCTTTAATCGGTTTCAGCAGAATACAAAAGAAGTGGTTGCAAGATCTGGCAATGAGAGGATCGTTTTACTGATAAATTGCTCAAATGGTCGAAGCCGAGCTAGTATTGAAAAGCGGCTAAAGCAATTTTTTCAGTTCTTAACAACAAACTTTGGGATACAAGCGGCTGCTGGAGTTGGGCAAGCATCCGAATCAATAGAAATCAGCAATTCTTATCGACAAGCAGAAAGATCATTGAAAATTGCCAAGTTAAATAACACGATTACCTTTGATGAAGATTTGACCCTTGAAATGATTTCTGAAGACATCAACCCCAAAACCAAAGCTGATTTTGTAATGAGAACAATTGGGCCCCTTCTGAAGGAAAAAGAACTCCTGGAAACTTTAAAGGAATTATTCAAGCAAAACCATTCATTAAAAAATACGTCTAATCAATTACATATACATATTAATACCCTTCATTACCGTTTAAAAAAAGTTGAAGAATTAACACATTTAAAATCAAATAATATCCATGATTTAGTGATCCTCTACCTAGGAATCCTCTTTTTGGATGAACAAACAAAAATTAGAAATAATAAGTGATTTTATTTAGATGTTTATCCATAGCAGGCAGATGCCTGTTTTTTTATACTTTAATTAAGTAAAAAATTTAAAAACAGAGCTAACAAACCTGTAAGCGTATTCAATGAATGGGGGAAACAGAATGCTTTCCAAAGTTGTGAAGGAAAAATTAGTAGCTATTGTTTCGAAGGAAAATTTTGATGATGCCAAAACTGAAAGACTGGTTTATTCCTATGATTCAACACCAAACTTGCAGTCCATGCCCGATGCAGTTGTCAGTCCAAGAAATACAAAGGAAGTCTCTGAAATTGTTAAGGTATGTAATCAATATAAAGTGCCAATTGTTCCCCGAGGTTCGGGAACCAATCTGTGTGGAGGAACGTGCCCGACTGAAGGTGGAGTTGTCATTCTTTTCAAATATATGAACAAAATCCTTGATCTTGATGAAGAAAATTTAACCATTACTGTCCAGCCAGGGGTCATTTTAGTTGATGTGGCGAATGCCGCCTCAGCTAAAGGGCTTTTCTATCCACCAGATCCAGGTTCAATGAAAATTGCCACAATTGGTGGAACTATTAATGAAAACGCTGGCGGATTGCGTGGACTTAAATATGGTGTTACACGTGATTATGTCATCGGTCTTGAGGTCGTCATGCCAAATGGTGATATCATCAAAACAGGAGGGAAACTGGCAAAAGATGTGGCTGGTTATGACCTCACACGTCTAATGGTTGGCTCAGAAGGGACACTTGGTATTATCACTGAAGCTATCTTAAAGCTGATTCCTATGCCAGAAACAAAAAAGACGATGCTTGCCTTATATCAGGACCTGGAAGCTGCGGCCAAAACCGTTTCCAAGATTATTGCTAATAAAATTATTCCTATCACCCTCGAGTTTCTTGACCAGCCTACGATTATGGTAGTTGAAGACTATTCAAAAATCGGCCTGCCTACAGACGCAAAGGCTGTACTATTAATTGAACAAGATGGCTCACCTGAGGTAGTCAACCGTGATATAGAAAAAATTATCGAGGTATGTAGGCAAGAAGGTGCGGTCTCCGTCCAAGTTGCCTCTACTGAGGAAGAGGCACTTGCCTTAGCGGCAGCAAGACGGACCGCTCTTTCAGCTCTGGCACGACTTAAGCCAACCACTGTACTTGAAGATGCTACTGTCCCGAGATCTGAACTAGCGAAAATGGTAAGAGCCATCAATGAAATAGCTGAAAAATACAAGTTGCAAATCTGTACCTTTGGCCATGCTGGTGACGGAAATCTCCATCCAACCTGCCCAACTGATTCAAGAAATCATGAGGAAATGGAACGTGTGGAGATGGCATTTGCTGAAATCTTTGAAAAAGCAGTCGAGTTAGGTGGAACTATTACTGGTGAGCACGGTGTCGGCGTAATGAAAGCTCCCTACCTAGAATTAAAGCTTGGCAAAGAAGGCATTGCTGTTATGAAGGCAATTAAACAGGCATTGGATCCAAATAATATTATGAACCCTGGAAAAGTTTTTGCAAAAGAAGACAGGAAGCGCGTGGTAATAACTAACCAAGGTTCAGCATTTAGAGATGATGACAAAAATCGCGTGGTGGTTACACAATGACAACTGTGAAAGAAAAGGAAATGATCCAGGAACAGTTTAAAGTACGAATGAATGAAGATGAGCTACTAAATTGCATGCGTTGTGGATTTTGTTTACCTGCGTGCCCAACCTATATTGAATCAGGCTATAAAGAATCTCACTCACCTCGAGGAAGAATCGCCTTAATGAAAGCAGTTGTTGATGGACTAATTGAACCGGATGAAGATTTTGAGCGTTCGCTTAACTTATGCCTAGGCTGCGTGGCATGTGAAACAGTTTGCCCATCTGGAGTAAAGTATGGCCATATGCTTGAAGAAGCACGGGATATTGTCAGTCAAAATAAGAAGTACTCATTGCCAACTAGTATTGTGCGAAAAACTGTATTTGAAGGATTGTTTCCACATCCAAATCGAATGAAAAATGTTACAGGGTTAATTGGATTTTACCAACGGTCAGGTTTACAATCTATTGCACGAAAAATTGGATTTTTAGGTATTTTGCCTGAGCATTTAGCATTAATGGAAAAAGTCCTACCAGAAGTAGCAACAGTGAAAGAAATGAAAAATAGGCCAGTACATGTAGAGCCCATTGGAAAACAAACACATCGTGTTGCTTTTTTTAGTGGCTGTTTGATGGATTCAATGTTTATGAAAACAAATGATGCTACCATTAAATTACTTCAATTGGCTGGTTGTGAAATTGTCATTCCAGAGGACCAAACATGCTGTGGTGCCCTGCATGGTCATTATGGTGAAAAAGGTGGTTCTAAGGATCTGGCAAAGAGAAACATCAAAGCCTTTGAAGACTTAAATGTGGATTTTATTATTACAAATGCAGGCGGATGTGGCGCCTTTTTACTTGGTTATGATCACATGCTAAAGAATGATCCTATATGGAGTGAACGAGCCAAGAAATTTACAGAAAAAATCCAAGATGTCTCAGAAATATTAGTTTCTGTTAATTTCCATAAGAGGGTAAGGCTCGAGCTTTCTTCACAGATCATTACTTATCAGGATTCATGCCACTTACGTAATGTTATGAAAACAGCTTCTGCCCCAAGACTGTTGCTCCAGTCTATTAAGGGAGCAGAGTATGTGGAAATGAAAGATGCCGACCGCTGTTGTGGTTCTGCAGGGATATATAATATTATCGAGTCAGAAATGTCGATGAAAATGCTTGATTACAAAATGGAGCAAGCAAAAGACACACAAGCAGCAACTATTGTCACAGCTAACCCAGGCTGCTTATTGCAAATGAAGGTTGGGATAGAAAAAGAAGGACTCTCAAATAAAATGAGAGGCATTCACATCGTTGACCTGTTATTAGAAGCAGTTAAACAATAATAAAAGAGGAGCCGAAGGGCTCTCAGATTGTCGAGAAAGGATATTTTTCTCGGCAATTTTTTATTTTGTCTGTCTCTGAAATGGTCTGTTGATTTCCGCTCCGGGCACTCGCTTTCCGCGGGGAGGTCCGGGAGCCTCCTCGGCGCTTTGGCGCCTGCGGGGTCTCCCGTGACCTCTCTATCCCGCAGGAGTCGAGTGCCCTCCGCTCCAATCAACAGGGAGATAAAACAACCTAAAGTATTGCTACATACTTTTCCTAGATTTGTTATGTGTGCTGCAATCTTTTATATTTTTGAAGGTCGTAGAATACCCCCTTCTTTTATCGACAAGCCAGTGAATTTTTAACTGAAAAAGGCTTTATAAATCCTTCTTATTGACCTCTCCAGTGATTTTTTAACGGAAAATGGTTTTAAAACACCTTTGCCTCGACTCGACTCT
Source organism: Neobacillus drentensis NBRC 102427 (assembly GCF_001591445.1). Classification (GTDB taxonomy): domain Bacteria; phylum Bacillota; class Bacilli; order Bacillales; family Cytobacillaceae; genus Neobacillus; species Neobacillus drentensis. The sequence continues at coordinate 31,962 of NZ_BCUX01000008.1, forward strand.
TTTGCTTTACTTCATCGCTTATTCTTAATTTTTTTTAATGAGTTGAGGGTCCCTTAAATGAATATTACACTCTGTTGATTGGCGCGGAAGGCACGAAGACTCCTGCGGGAGTACGGGGCTAGGGAGACCCCGCAGAAGCGAAGCGCCGAGGAGGCTCCCCGCCACGCCCGCGGAAAGCGAAGTGCCTGGAGCGCCAATCAACAGACATATCAAAAAACCAACATAATTATATTATAGTTTTTACGACAGTCTGAAAGCCAAATGGCTCTTTTTTATTATTCTATAAAAATTTATATCCAATACCGAAAAACATTACCACTTATAAATTACAAAAATAAATTCATAATACTTATACAGGGAACAAATTCTCTGTATCGAAAATAAGGAGTTGAATAAAATGGCCAATAGCAGTAACAAATTGTTAGTGCCTGGAATTGAACAATATTTGGATCAGGTAAAATACGAAATCGCCCAAGAATTCGGCGTTAATTTAGGGTCTGATACAGTTTCAAGAGCAAACGGATCTGTAGGCGGCGAAATTACAAAACGCCTTGTACAGCAAGCCCAAGCACAACTTTCTGGACAATCCTCACAAAAATAATTTAATAAAAATGGAAAAAAGTCCGGATTAAATCCGGACTTTATTTACTCTTTTGCCTAATTATATTCTCGATGAGGATTTTGGAGATTATGCTCCATATTTTTGCCTCTTACTTTAACTTTATCTTTTTGCTTGTCTCTATGCTTATCTTTTTGCATATCTCTATGCTTTTCTTTTTGCATATCTCTATGCTTTTCTTTTTGCATATCTCTATGCTTATCTTTTTGCTTGTCTTTTTGTTTGCCTTTACTTTGAGGGTCCCCGACTTTTTTGCTGTTCCCCTTTGGACTGTCTTTCTCTTTATGATTTTCGTTTCTAGTTGTTTTTTTATTCTCAGAAGATTTTTCCCTTTGATTATTTTGTTTTTGGTGCTGTGGTTGTTTCTTTTTAAGTTGAGCCTCGTCAGCCTTTTTTTGTTGTCCTTGTGACTTTAATTTTCCATTCAACTTAATTTTTTCGGTTGTCTTTTTATTTTCAGTAATCCCTTTGTTTTGAATAACTTTATGTTCTGATTGCTTTTTGAATTGTCCCGGAGGAATTTTGTCTACTGGATTCTTTAGAACAGCTCTACGCTCTGTTTTTTCCTCTATAGCTTTTGTCTTCGCTTTTTTATTTAATTTCCCCTGGATTTTATTATCCTTGTATTTCCCGGTTGTAATTCCAAGATTATGAGCCTTTTCCATTTCACTTTTAGAACCTTTTAAAACTGTAAGCTCTAGCTTTTCTTTGTTTACTGACTCTTTAATTTCTTCAATGTTGTCTTGAAGCTTTTTTTCAATCTTATCTTCAGATTCTTTGGTCTGTACTGTGGAAATAATAACGTGTTCCTGTGTCTTGAAGAAGCCTTCTTCTTTTATTTCAGCTAAAATAGTTTGAGCTACTTTTGAAACATCCTCCTTCTTCCAGTTATTCAAATGAGAAATAATTTGTTTTCCTTCTTTGTTATAACCAGTTATCTCTACAACCTGCATCTTCTTATTTATACCCAGCTCAATGCTTGGATTTACATCAATAGACATATAGGCATATGCCTTATTATTTTGATATATTGGAAAAAACGAACCAACGAAGATAAATAATGCAGCCATTAGAGCCCAAACTGGTTTTAATTTAAGAATATTTATTACTGCATTATTTTTATTAGTTTTAACAATTTCCAATGGAAAAAAGTGTATCTCTTCACCAATTAGATATGGCTGATTTTGTCTCCTTGCATGCAAAAATTCACCATCAGGGGTTAAAAGCGTAAGGAATGCATCATCAATTTCCATAACAATTCCCTTTTTCATGTTTCAAGCACCCCCTTTATATAATCTTTCATGTAGACATAATCACTAGCTAAAATAAGTGCAATTGCAATAATGTATTTTCTGTTTCGTTCAATTGTCTTTCTGCTGACATCTACCATGGTTTCTAATTGCTTAATTGGAAGACGCTTGTTAGTAAATAACATTTCTTTCAGCTCCTGATTATCCACTAACATTTTGGCTGTTAAAATTGCACTTTTTCGGGCATCGAAGTGCTTTGGTGAATTCTCAACCAAGTCACTAAAATTTAAATCAAAGGAAGTTAATAATTCTTGAAAGTGAATAATCTCATCTTTTCTCAATTGCTCATCATTTTTTTTATTATAATCTTCTAATGAGAGCTCATTAACGATGATTGCTCCTGCTGATTCTTCGTCATTCTTTTCATTGGTTAAGTCAAGACTTAAATGTTGATTTTTGGACTGTTTACGGATATAGTCAATAACTCTTCGTTTGATTATGACTTCGGAAAAACTCAACAAAGAGCTACCGCGCTCAGTTGAATATTTCTCGATCGCCTCGTTAAATGCGATAAGACCAATGCTAAATTCATCATCGGTTTCATAGATATATCGTCTACATACAGAAGACACTGTTTTTGCAATAAATGGCTTATATGAACGGATTATTTCATCCAGTAAATATTGCTCACCTTGTTGAATTAAGAGTACGGTTTCTTCTAAAGTTCGCTTTTTCTTTTTGGCCATAAACAATAAACTTAGCATTTGCTCACCTCTATTCGACCAATTATAACATACGAGTGTAATAATTGAGTCCATGAGTTTTGGCGAATGCTTTTTTCTCTACATAGTTACGTTTCTTCTTAATCAGTTTGTGGGGGTTATGAAAAAAATTTTTTTCCCAATAAAAAACTTCAAACCAGAAAAACCTGATTTGAAGCTTTTTATTAAAAATACTATTCTTTTTTTTGCTTTAAAGACAAGATCGATTGAATCAAAAAACCAATTAGTAATCCAGGAATTAAAAATAACATTGGTAAAAAGATAGGACCGGGATGAATATGAAAAATCGTCACTTTAGGAGATACCATTAACCCCACCGTAACAAAGTAGGCACAAAAGACAAATGGCAAAAACGAGTATTTTTCATTATCCGGCATCACAGAACGATAACCATCCCACATAGAAAACATGTAGACACATGGATAAAACATAAGCCATTGATAGTTAATAACCGCTTCTGCCTGCTCAATTTCACCTAGAAAGCTGTACATAATCGCTGTGTTAAAACGACTATAAACATTTATTATTACCTCTAATGTAACAAACAATATCCCCTTGATATACTGACCCAATAGTAATTGACTAAAACCAGGAAAAGCAATATTCCATAAAACGGCTTCGAGTTTGCTCATTTTTTTCATTATAATCCCGCTTCTCAGGCATATTTTTTGGTAAGCTAAAAAAACACCTCATCTTAGCTTATCCAGTCTATGCTTAAAAATATCGGTAAATAAATATTTTTCCCAACATCTTAATTCTTTTTTAAGATGCGTAAATAGTTTTTTGCAAACCCAACCCAATCTCGATTTTTCTGGAAGTAACTCTTAAAAAGTTGTAGAAATAACGGAAATTTGTCGGAATAGGGATACCAATGTATTTCACTTTTTTTTCGACCGTTATCTTCAACAATTGCTTTTTCGTGGCAAAAAATTCTTAAGCCAGCATCTCCATGGTATCTTCCAATGCCACTATGTTTAGTCCCACCAAAAGGCAGACCATGATTTGCAATACTAATGATTGCGTCATTAATAACAACCGCACCTGATACAAGCTTCGAGGCTACCCTTCTTGCTTTTTCTTTATCATTTGTCCACACGCTGGCATTTAATCCGTAAACTGTATCATTTGCGAGACCTATCGCTTCTTCTTCATTATCAAAAGGCAAGACGGGAAGAAGTGGTCCAAAAGATTCCTCCTGAATAATTTTCATTTGATGGTTTACATTTGTTACGACAGTTAATGGTATATACATTCCGTTTGCCCACCTCTCAGGTGGGAGCCCTGTTTCTAGTCGTGCGCCTTTACTTAAAGCATCTTCGAGCTGTTCTTTAACGATTTGTAATTGTGCCGGGAACGTCATCGAACCAACATCCGCATTTTGATCATTTCCCTGTTTAAGATTCTTGATTTCTTTTTTTAATAAGGCAAGGAACTGTGGAAAGATTGTTTTTTCAACATATAGCCGTTCTGCACTCATACATACCTGACCGCTGTTGGTAAATGCTGCCCATGCCGCTCCTTTTGCGGCTCTTTCTAAATGAGCGTCAGCAAACACAATCATCGGGTCCTTACCGCCAAGCTCAAGCGTTGTCGGAATTAGGTCCTGCGCAGCAACCTGCTGAATAATTTTTCCGGTACTAACGGACCCTGTAAAAAAGATATAATCCGGTTTTCCATTTGTAAATGCTGCCCCTACCTCTTTCCCGCCATGGGCTACTTGTACGACCCCCTCTGGTAAGCCTGCTTTCTCAAAAAGTTCCTCAATACATTTTCCAACTAGGGGAGTTACTTCCGATGGTTTTAGAATTACCGTATTTCCTGCCGCCAAAGCGCTAATCATGGGGACCATCGCAAGTTGCATTGGATAATTCCAAGGGGAAATAATTAACACAACACCTCTTGGCATATATTCAATAAACGATTTTTTACCAATCAATAATAGGGGGGTTCTTACTTTTTGGCGTCGAAGATGTTTTTTACCATGCTTAACGGTATGATCAATGGCGTCAAGGGTTGGCATAATATCAGCAACCAGTGCTTCCGTGACTACTTTGCCACTGTCCTCCGCAATAATTTTTGCTATTTCTTCCATCTGTTCAACGATGATTTCTTTAAGCCTCAAAAGGTAGCTCGCTCGGTCTGAAAAAGTCAGATTACTCCACTGCTGAAAAGCCCCTTTTCCCTTTTGATAAAAGCTATCAACTTTACCAATCGGTGTTTCCGCAATTTCTCCGATTAGTTTTCCTGTTGCGGGGGCTATCACCGTTAGTTTTTCTTGAATTGCAGCAATAAGTCGTCACCCCTTTATTAAAAAATGTTTATTTGATAGGTTGGGTTATCCTTTTGTTTGATGTAAAAAGCTGTCATAGGCTTAATGCCATCTTTAAAATCAGGACAGGTTATCCCTGAACCCTTTAAATCAGATACGGCCTGTTTGCAATCAAAGTGCCCTTTCCAAGTAAAATAATCTAATGCTTCTTTCTCCACCCCAAGATATTTTCTCATCGGTTTAATGGATAAGAACCATTTGCCTAGGGTTAGGGGAATCATTCCTTTTGGCTGTTTGTTCAGTAATTCTTTCATCATTATTTCATATATCTCAGAAGCACGATAGGGGTTGGGGTCTGTTAGATGATATGTCTTTCCAGCGGCTTTGTCTAGATGGCTCAGATAAGTAGTTGCTTGAATAATATAGTCAATCGGAACAAGGTTTACATAGGATTCACCTTTTCCTAGTCGGGGTATAAGCGGGAGAAATTTTAATCGTTCTAAAAAGTTCATAATAAAATATGGCCCATCAAATTTAATGGTTTCACCTGTATGGGAGTGACCTTTGACAATCCCAGGGCGGATAATGGTAATAGGTACCTCATCTTTTAGTTTATCCACTAAAACTTCTGCTTTATATTTTGTTTCTTCATAGTGATTTTTAAAACTCTCCGGAGCGATGAGTTCCGTTTCATATAGAGTCCCTTCTCTATTTCCAACAACATACGCTGTACTAAAATAAGTATATCTTTCTATGTTTGGTAACTTTTTCACCCACTCATTTACGTTTTCTGTACCTTTAACATTGACTTTATAAGCAATTTCTCTAGGAACAGCTAAATCATAGATCGCAGCTAGATGGTAAACATGTGTAACTTTTTGCTGTAATTCTTGATTCTCCTCTGGTGTAATCGCGAGGTAAGGTTTAGTGATATCCCCAACAATAATTTTAAAGGATGACACTTCTAACCTATATTCTGAAACAATAGCCGTTAGTTCTTTATTTGCCTTCTCCACCATTTCAGGCAGGACAAGAACATAAATAATTCCATTGAAGTGATTTCTTTTTAGGACTTCACGAATCAATTGGTTACAAATAAAACCGGGAAAACCTGTGAAAAAATACCCTTTTTCCAACGTATCTCCTCCTTAGTCTATAACTAGACGATTGTAACCATTGTAAAGTCCCATGAAAAGATTCGTCCATAGGTAATTAGTCTGAATTTTCTGTTTAATACTTTCAAAAAAAAAGACGGGTTTCAATCCCGTCTTCTTTCTAAGCTTCCTGATCCATTGGATTATAGAGTTTGACCTTTGGATTTTTCTCCTGGAACCATCTGAGCGCAAAGTCGTTTTCAAACAAAAATACATATTGGTCAAAACGGTCTTTGACTAGAAGTGATCGGGAACTCGATAAATTTTCATCTACCGTTTCACCATCTACCCAGCGAGCAATTTTCGAGCCCATTCGTTCCATTATTACTTCAGCATTGTACTCATTTCTCATTCGATGCTCAAAAACCTCAAACTGCAATTGACCAACTGCACCTAATAAATAGTCATCGGTTTTAATTGTTTTATAAAGCTGGATTGCACCTTCTTGGACGAGCTGCTGAATTCCTTTATAAAAGGATTTTTGCTTCATTACGTTTTTGGCTGAAACCCTAACATACAATTCTGGTGTAAACTGAGGCAGCCTTTCATATTGAAAGTCATCCTTCCCAGATGTTAAAGTATCTCCTATTTGATAAGTGCCGGTGTCATATAAACCAATAATATCACCACTGACCGCCTCATCCACTGTGCTTCGTTCTTCAGCCATAAAGGATGTCGATTGGGAAAGCTTTATTTGTTTATTTAAGCGAGGAATATTCACTGTCATACCACGCTCAAATTTCCCGGAACAGACACGTACAAATGCAATCCTGTCTCGGTGTGCAGGATTCATATTGGCTTGAATTTTAAAGACAAAACCAGAAAATTGTTCCCCTAACGGATCAATTTTCCCTACGGATGAATTACGTGCCTTTGGCGGCGGAGCAAATTCCAAGTATGACTCAAGAAAGGTCTGAACACCAAAGGCAGTTAAGGCACTTCCAAAGAATACAGGTGTCAGGTTACCCGCGGCTATCTTTTCAGCTGAAAATTCATTTCCAGCCTCATTCAGCAGCATAATTTCATCAAGTGTTTGATCATACAGTCCTGACGTTTTTAAGGGATGTTCCCCAGCAATTTCTCCGTCTTCATTGAGTGGAATAAATCTTTCACTATCATCGACACGGAACTGTTCTACCCGATTGTTAAATCGATCATAAATACCAAGGAATTCTTTTCCCATACCTATTGGCCAGTTCATTGGATATGATTCAATGCCGAGAACTTCTTCTAATTCAGCCAAAAGTTCAAGCGGCGGCTTGCCTTGGCGATCGAGTTTATTCATAAATGTGAAAATCGGAATACCGCGCATTCGGCATACTTTAAAGAGCTTGAGTGTTTGTGCCTCTATCCCTTTTGCAGCATCGACGATCATCACAGCACTATCAACCGCCATCAAGGTGCGGTAGGTATCTTCACTGAAATCCTGGTGCCCGGGAGTATCCAAAATATTCACTCGAAATCCATCATAGTCAAATTGCATTACACTGGAGGTTACGGAAATACCCCGTTGCTTTTCAATTTCCATCCAGTCACTTGTTGCAAACTTTCCCGTTTTCTTCGCCTTTACAGTACCTGCATCACGAATGGCACCGCCGAATAATAATAACTTTTCAGTCAGCGTGGTTTTTCCGGCATCCGGGTGGGAAATAATCGCAAATGTCCGGCGTGACAATACATCTTCTTTAAAATTGTTACCCATTTCGTTTTCCTCTCTTTTGACAATAAATATTTTTGTCCATAACTTCAATCTTATCTCTCAAACGGAAACTTTGCAATATTTCTTTAAACCCGTGAGCATAAAGAATATAATGAAAGAAAGCGGTAATGAGGAAAATAAGTACCGTAAATACATAACCACAACGGAGGTACATGTCTTGGAGATTACTAAAATTGATCAGCAGACATTAAATTTATTGCATAAAGCATTTGAAATTGTTCTCAATGAGAATAAGATTCCTTTTAATAAAATTGGAATTGCTGAAGAAGACACACAATTATTATTTTTGTATGAAGGAAAAGATGAAAAAGTTCATACTTTTAGATGGAATAAAGCATCATGTATCGGTGCGAGTATCGGCGCAATTGCTCAAAGTGTATTACTGCCAATCATTCCACATCTTCGTTTATTATCATAGCCTTTCTAACCCACACCAGCATTTTTTCCCTAACCACGCTGGTGTATTTTTTTTTGGATGAAGGCATGTGTGTTTCCCACTAATTCCCACACCCATTTTTCTGGAAATCCCCTTATAATAGAGTATGACTCTGTTGAAGGAGATGAATGCATTGAATCAAAGTATAAGAAAAGCATCTAAATTTATTCCGCTCATTGCAGCGTTCATATTAGTGATTTCAGGCATTATCTGGATCGTTCAAACAACAAATAATGAAGTGTCTATTCCATTTTCATCTGTTGAAAAAACAATTCAGGAGCAAAATGGAAAACCTGTCATATTAAATGAACAGGCGAACGGTAAACTCTATATTAAAATTGGAGAATCAGAATACGTATCCCATATCCCACCAGAGAGCCAAATGATAGACAGGCTAGTTGGCAAATATAATATTGATTATTCGTATTCGACAAGCAGTCGCTATGGGAAATGGATTATGGGCGGCGTTATTCTCTTGCTTGTTGGAGCTGCCCTTGCACTTCAAAAAACAAAAGGCGGCTTTGGTCTAAATAATTCAATGAGAAATAGTGTGGCAACTGCTCGACCACTTCCACAAATTAGTTTAAATGATGTAGGTGGCCTCGGGGACGAAATGAAGGAAGAAATCTTACAAACCCTCACAATCCTAAAAGAACCGGAACGAGCAATAAAGTTGGGGATAAAACCACCAAAGGGAATTTTGCTGTACGGACCTCCCGGAACTGGTAAAACCTTGCTTGCTCAAGCAATTGCTCATGAATTAAATGCTTCATTCTTTACAGCCAGTGGATCAGCTTTTAATGAAATGTTTATTGGTGTAGGGGCAAGCCGAGTCCGTTCCTTGTTCAAAACAGCAAGAAAGCAAAGCCCTGCTGTTATTTTCATCGATGAAGTGGATGCTCTTGCTGCTAAAAGAAAAGCCCATGGCGGCGAGGAAGCAGAAAAAACATTAACTGAGTTACTTGTACAGCTGGATGGTGGACATTCTAATGATGGAATTCTATTTATTGCTGCAACCAATCGAAAAGATTTGCTAGATGAAGCTTTTCTTCGTCCTGGAAGGATCGACTTCTCCTTCCATGTACCGCTTCCCGATACAAAGGGAAGAAGAGAAATTATAACTATTCATGCGAAAGGGAAGTCCTTTGCTTCAGATGTACTTCCACAATTAGATACATTGGCAGAAAGCACCTCTGGTTTTTCCGGTGCAGAACTTCAATCCCTTTTTGAAACGGCCAGTAGGAGAGCTGTTCGAAACGGGCAGGATATGATTAAGAAGCAAGATCTTGACTACGCCCTTGATAGAACCATTTTAGGGAGTACATCCCGTTCATTGCAAGACCTTGAAACAAAGCGGAGAGTTGCCATCCATGAAGCAGGACATGCAATTGTTGCCTCTTTAACGAAGCCGGGATCTGTAAGGAAAGCTACAATAATCCCTCGCGGAGAGGCATTGGGGTATGTTGCACCCATTCCAAAAGAAATGCAACTTTCGACAACCAGTGACTTACTAGAGCGTGTGGCAATGGTCTTAGCAGGCGGAGTTGCCGAAAGAATGCATCTAGGTGAACATAGCATCGGTGTAAGCGGCGATGTCGGACAAGCAAAACAAATGATTGAGCAGATGGTGGATACTGGAATGCTTGAGGAAGGCTTCAGCTTGACTTTCAATAAACAGGATAAAGAAGAAAAAATGAAAGAACTATTTGGAAAAGCTTTAGAAAAAGCAGAAAATCTCATGAAAAGCTATCATGATCAGTACCAACAGTTAGTTGAAGCGTTATTAAAAAAGGAAACACTTGAAGGCTCTGAAATCGAAGAGATTGTTTGGGGAAAGAAGACTAATTTAAGTGAAAAGATTGTTTAATATTGTTATAGAAAACCAGGTTCTTGCACCTGGTTTTCTTATTGTTTGCGATTAATTATTTCATGGTTTTTTAATTTGGTGGAACACTAATTGTACTTCACAAAAAGGAAGTGAGTATAATGTTAGGCAGTCATATGATTTTTGAAAAAGAGCAGCATAAATATAATGACAAAGCTAAAGATTACATTGGCGATCAGCAAAGAACACAGGGCTTATTAAATAGAGCAATAAAAATGGCGAATAATAAAAAACAAAATTTAGAAGAAGTATGGGAAAAACTGCAGTTATTTTTTGATCTTGTTAAAGCCTATACAAAGGGCGAATATAAAAATGTCTCTCCAAGTACCATCCTTACCATTATTGGAACTTTGCTTTATTTTGTTTCACCACTTGATTTGGTACCTGATTTCATTATTGGGCTTGGCATATTAGATGACGCTGCTTTGATCGGCTTTACCGTAAAGAAAATTTCCAGCGAACTTGATGCATTTAGTAAATGGAAACGAGCCAATAATTTTGCACAAGAGAACCCGCTTGATTAACCAAGCGGGTTCTAAATTTGATGTTATTATCTAAAACAAGCTGCACCCACAATAATCAAGAGGATAAATAATACTACGATTAAAGCGAAGCCGCCGCCGTAACCACAGCCACCGCCATATCCAACTCCACATCCACCATATCCAACTCCACATCCACCATATCCACCGTATCCAAACATATTCATGACCTCCTTTTTATCTTAACTTGAAAAGCTTAGTAGCACCATGAAGCCCCAATAATGATTAACAAAATAAATAAAACGACTAGTAGGGCAAATCCGCCGCCGTAGCCACCAACTGCACCAGACATTTACATTACCTCCTTTTCTGAATTCCATATATCCTATTCACACAGATAAAAATGTGCGATAGACACATATCCAAATTACCTAGTTTTGAAAAAAAGAAGAAGCCCATTCTTTTCCACCAACATCAAGTAATAAAATAGGAAAGTACGTTCTAGGAAAATTCATTTTTACTAAATTCTTGGCATTTGATTGACAATTGTCACTGTCTTTCATAACATGTTCACAACCAAATGTAGATAGGAGACCCTAACTTGAGGAATGTCGTAACCCTTTTGTTTTTGATATTTATGGTAACTTTTCGAGTGATTACACGTTTAAGTTTAAAAGGAGAGAAACATAGTCCATTGAAAATTGGTCATAGAGGTGCAGCAGGATACTGCCCAGAAAATACATTTGCTTCTTTTAACAAAGCCTTAGACTTAGGTGTAGATTATCTTGAAATTGACGTCCAAATGACAAAAGATGGGGAATTGGTCGTGATTCATGATACCACCGTCAACCGGACAACGAATGGGAAGGGGAAGGTAAAGGATTACACCTTAAAGGAAATTCAAAACCTTGATGCAGGAAGTTGGTTCGATTTTAAATTTGCCGGGGAGAAAATCCCTTCCCTCACTGAGTTTCTTGATGAGTTTACCGGGAAAGTTGGGATTTTACTTGAATTAAAAAAACCATCACTATATCCACAAATTGTGGAAAAGACTGCCGAGGAACTGATCAAAAGGAAATTAACAACTGGAGAAAATCAAATGATTGTTCAATCCTTTGACCGAGATTCACTTAAACGTTTTCATGAACTGCTTCCTTCCATTCCGATTGGAGTATTAGTAAAGAATTCAGGAGTAAAAATGATTACGAACAAGGACTTAAGATCATTAACTAGCTATGTTTCTTATGTAAATCCCAAAATAACTATGGTTAATAAAAGGCTTATTAAAAGAATCCATCATCATGGATTAAAAACGATTATTTGGACCGTTAAAAAAAAGAATGATGTAATGACTTTAAAAGAACTACATGTCGAAGGAATTATCACTGACTTTCCAGATTTGTGTTAAGAAATCGATTAGGGTCTATTTTTACTTCCTGATTAGACCCTAACCTCCTCTTTTTATTAACATTTTGGTTCAACGATGGGCAGTTCCCGATTAACCAATTTGGGAGATAAAGGTTGAATACTGCAAAAACAGGATAGATCAACTAAAATACAGTTATTTGTTCTTACTAATGAAAACACCTCGTCACACAGATCAACCGGAAAACCATCTATATCGACAGGGACAAGCATCGAAAGCTTCGCACAGCAATTCCTTGTATCAAGCCTTTCTAATCTAAATACTTGAGTAGTAAAAAATATACCACTCTTCGTTCGCCCAAATACTTCAAATGCACATTTATCATTAGAGAGGACAAATGGAATGGTATCATATCCAATTTTAGCGCAAACAAATCGAAAATCTTCTAAAGATAATCTTTGTTGTTCTTCAAGCAACTCTTCCATTTCATTACATAAACAGTGCTTTTCACACAGTCCTTTTTCCAAGTCTTTCCCTCCCTTCGTTCCCATTCAAGCAACCCCCTCTTTTTAAATTATTCTATTTAGTGATTATGGTATAGGCTGCTTTCTTATGAAAAACAGGTAAGTGACTAATTATTTCTAAATAGGTTCCTGCCTAATTATTTTTTAATAGGCAAATAATTATTTTATAAGTGGGTGCTAGTCCCAATCCTGGACCGTTCAATTTATCTTATACAAAAGAAATACACCGTTATTTTTATAAAAAAAATACAGCTTACGTTTAGTAAGCTGACTAATTTAAAAGAATACAATATACAGAATGAGTGCCAATACAATTCGATAAATGGCAAACGGCAAAAGTTTTATTTTATTAATAAGCTTTAAGAAAAAACGAATAGACAGTAATGCAAAAACAAAGGCACTGATAAATCCTGCGATGAAGATAGGTAAGGCATCCATCGTCATATATTCCCAATTCTTTAATAAGGACAGAAAACTTGCACCAGCCATAATTGGCACGGCCATAATAAAAGTAAAATCAGCCGCGGCTTTGTGACTCATCCCCATCAAAACCCCTCCCGAGATGGTTGAACCAGACCGGGAGAAACCAGGCCAAAGGGAGAAACATTGAAATAGACCAACTGCCAGGGCTTGTCGATAGGAAATTTGATCAACAGTTTGCGTTTTCGGCTGTTTTGGACCAATAATATCTGCAATAATCATTAAAAAAGCACCAATGACCAATCCTATCAAAACCGTTGATGTTGAAAATAAGTGTTCGTCAATATAGTCATCAAAAAGGACACCTAATACACCCGCAGGGATTAATCCAACTAAAACCTGTGTTAATTTAAGACGTCCTTGTCCCGAACCTGTTAGCTTGTTGATACGGCCTAGCCCCAATAGATCAATAAATCGATCTTTAAAGGTAACGACAACCGCAAGAATCGACCCAAGCTGGATCACGATTTTAAACGTATTAGCTCCTTGTTGTGTCAAAAACGTTTCAGATCGCAGCCACATATCATCAACAATAATCATGTGACCAGTTGAAGAAACTGGTGCAAATTCTGTTAATCCTTCTACTAATCCAAGCAAAATAGCTTTAATAATCATAAGTAATTCCATGTTGTGAGTTTCTCCTAACTATTGCGTCAGTATCGTAAATCATGATGAATTACAACCAATTTATTCTACTGATAAACTAACAATATAGCAATATCTTTTTATTGGCATTTATATTATATATAACGAATAGAACAGATAATAGTTTCATTTACTTTTTCCATCGTACAAAAATACGGCCTTCGATATTATCGGGCCACACCTAGGTTTTCGCTAATCAATAATCCCCATTCGAATTGCTTTGACGGCAACTTCTGTCCTATTTTGGGCATTTAATCTTTTCATGATATTAGATATATAATCTCTAACCGTAAATTCACTTAAATATAATTTTAAAGCAGCTTCTGCCGTCGATGCACCATCTGCTAACAGTTTGATAATCTCTGTTTCCCGTGGTGACAGAGAAACTGAATTCCCTGAGGGTAAGTCTTGCTTTTTAATAATAGCTTCAATAAATTTTGACAATAATTCTCCAGAACTTTGGCCAAATTTCATTAACGCTGGAAAAAGACTTGTATCCACTGTGAAATGAGTGCCCTGACCTTGATCTAAGATCACTCCACCGATTATCTTCCCTTCTTCTGGAACATAAATTGGCACAATAATTAAGGAGGCAAGGTCGAACTTTCTCACATACATCTCTGGAAGGTCATGTTCTGCAACAGGTATATAAATGGGCTGAAAGTTTTTCATTTCACTGCCTTGTGATTTTAGTTTAACAAGACTTTCGCTAAGGACAGGAATATTAGTAATTTTTTCTGCAATCGCTTGCACTTCATGGTTATTGAAATGATGTCCATATAAACCAATACCAATACTTTCCTCATTGGTAAACTTAAAAAGAGCACACCTTTTAAAAGGAAGAAAATAACCAAATCCGAAGCAAATATTCTCAATGGACTCGCGAAAATTTTGCGAGCGGATAATCCATTCATTAAAAAGAATCACAGCATCCTTCCAAATACTATAATTATCTTTTTCGGTTGGAAAAAGCATCACTTCACTAATTTTTGAAAATAAATAGTGGACAGACGGATGTAATTTTGATGAGTATGTAATCCTTGATTTTAATACCCGATGTGCTGCGTTCTCCAACAAGTTAAGATGAAAAATAAGTGCCTCCGGTTGCGGACTCCTTTGAAACGTCTCCAACCACTCAACTTGTATTTCATTCAGCATTCCATAAATATCAATCGAACCTTCATTTACAGATCGTAGAAACTTGTCTAAGAATTCACTTATAAATTCAAAAACCGCAACTGACTTTTTATTTGTATTCTTAAGAGATTGGAGCATAATTCCCCATTCTTGTATTAAATCATCTTGATAATTAGCTAGCAATTTAACAGCATCGTTTAAGAGATTGTCCAAATGGTGGTTTAATGACTTAGACATTATGATCGCATTCCCTTCCCTAAAGATCTTAGCTGTCATTTCCCCTGAATTAAATCACAGTTTACGTTTATACATATTTCAACTAAACCCGCCAAAATTCCTGCTAAATTTGGATACTTTTGTTTTTCTGTAGAATCTTGTACTTTCCTTTTAAATTAGCATTACAAACTTCCTACAAATGTAGGGATACCACAAAACGGCAATTTATCATAAAATTGTGACGAATAGTGTAAGCCTTTACATTTAATCTGCTTTCACATTCTAAAATCAGAAAAAGGAGGAGATGCAATGAATTTTGCAACAGAAACAGTAATTGTTGGAGGGCAAACAGTTCGAAAGAAGTTGGTCTATGCACTATTAGGTGGTTTTTTGTTTTTAGGGATGCTTTTAAGTATTTTTGGTATTACAGGTGTAGCAGTTGCAGCACCATTAAGTGGCTTTGGAGAATTTACTGTTAAATTTGATAAGATGGTTGGCCAAGGCTTTCAATTATATGGTGGAGTTGCAGATGGTGCAACTACTAAAAATAATCCAGTTGCAGTTAATGCTATTGATAAGGCCACAATTAATGGGTTAGAAATTTCTAAAGCAATCCCAGCTCTTGGTATCCGTGTTGTTATTAGCTCTGATAAGCCAGTTGAAATTAATGGACTTCTTCAAAAAGCTACCATGGTCAATGGTGATGCTAAGTTTGATGAACTTACGATGTCCGAAAATTATATTGGAGATTATGACCTTACTGATCCAAAACAAAGAGCTGAGGCAATAGCTAAGGAATTCACCCAAAAGGCCAACACAATTACAATCGAAAATGGTAATTTGCAAACATTATATCTATTCCAAAAAACTGTAAGTTTACCAGGAATGAAGGTTTATTTCGAAAAACTCAACTAATTTAACCATCACAGAATATTGAGTAAGGATGATAAAAATGAACTCTACTTATTCAAAACGTGAGCGGTTTAGGAATTGGAGAGCAAGGCGCCCCTTTTGGGGGGCGACCTTGTGTATCCTTTCTGGACTGATCATTTTATGGGTCCCGGCAAAACTTTATGAATTAGCGGCAGCACCCGGAAGTATTCTATTTGTTGGCTTTTTCTTAGGAGGAATCACGCTATTAATGGGTGTGCTTTCCTTTATGATGCAAAGGCTTTCCACCCTCCTTGGAGTTATTGCGATTTTCGCATCTGTTCTTTCAATTATGGGGGCGTTAGGCGGTTTCTTTATTGGAACCATTCTCGGTATCATTGGCGGTTCCATGTTGATTGCCTGGAAACCCCAACTTGGTATTAATGAGAGCAAACAACAGTCAGAACAAGATAATTCAGCTGAAAAGGAAGTTGCCACAGGGAAGGAAATTTCACCAGAAAAAATGTAATAAGATAGGTACTATTGTACTGGACTAGAGCAGTTCGGTCTGGAAATACTAATAGCATATGCAGAAATGGTGATGTTCTTTGAGACATAGATATTATTTTAATAGGTTTATAATCATTTTGATTCTAATTATTAGTGGTCTACTTATCTCATCGAAGGATAGTTTTGCAAGCGATCCAAAAATTATTGGATTTATTATTGAGGCAACTCAAATGGAAGGGACAATGCAAGAACCGTCTATGACTGTTGGTGATACAACAGTACAAAAAAATCAGGCAATGCTTGAATTGAAATTTGAAAATCTTTCAGCTGAAGGCTTGACTATTAAGAAGTTAGTAAAGTCACCACAGGGAATTGTAACAATTGATATGAGTCCAGAGGATAAAGTCCTTTTTAACAATTTAAGCCTAAAAGTTACCAATGCTCAATTTAGTGAGAACTACCTGCCCACAACTGGAAACTTCGGTCTCAAAAATATTAAACTCTTAGCACATAGTGTAACAGCTAATCATTCGATTCTCCCCCAATTTAAGCTAAGTCTCAACGAGGGGGGGCAAGTTGAAATGGAATCAAAGAGCGAGGAGGAACTCCTTCAAATGAAAACATATCTACAGCAATTAATAAGTAACACACCATAATTAATAAGCGATGCATCGACAGCATCGCTTATTTTTATGGTTTGTCGCTGATAATTCTCATTACACGTCCATTAAATTTCTTTTTATAGAAACCGCTCGTTAGATCTGCAATGGCAATCCCTGTTGAGCTTTGTGAACCAATGAATTTACCTCCACCAAGATAAATTCCCACATGCCCATCAATCTTATAAGTATCAAAGAATACTAGATCACCAGGTTGTGCCTCACTCATTAAAACTCTTGTTCCAGTATTTTTTAAAATATCTGTATGGGCTCCAACATTAATTCCTGCCTGTTTAAAGGCCCATGCAACAAAGCCGGAACAATCAAATCTGCCATGTTCAACATCATAAGAATTTCTCCCCCCGCCAAAAACATAAACAGAATTCCCAATATACTTATCACCTGCGTGGATAACAATATTAGTTGTTTCATTTGAGGTAGTAGGTATTAAAACATTAATCTTATTAGTCTCTTTCGTATCATCCTTGTATGTATTACCTTTTATTTGTGCCTCTTTCGATGCAAGCGTACCATCTTCAATTTGTAAATCTGCCATTAATGCAAGTTTTTCTTGCTCTTTTAATTTCAAATCTTCTTTTAGTGCATCATTTTGCTCTTTTTGTTCTAAAATTTGGGCTTGCATTCCAACTAGCTCTGTTTTCAAGTTTTGCAAATCATTTAGCTTTTTTACTACAGAAGATTGTTTCTTTTCAATTTCCTTTTGGTCCTCTATATGCTGTGTAACAAGATCTTGGTCTGCTTCAACCATTGTCGCAACGGCACCAAGTCGACTCACAAAGTCACTAAAACCTGAGGCGCCAAGAATTACATCTATATAACTAACCTTGCCACTTACTTGAAGGGATAAGGCACGTTTTTTTAACAATTCATTTCGTTTATTGATTCTTTCTTGAATTGTGGTAAGTTCCTGTTGAAGGGTTTTCACTTCGAACTGTGATTCTTTCACTTTTTCTTCCGTTTGAACTATCATTTTATTATTATCTTTAATCGCTAACTCAACTCTAGTAATTTGTTCCGATAATTTTGTATATTCATTTTGGATCTGTAATATTTCCTGATATGTTTTGGAGATATCCGTTTGAAGACCTGAACGCTGATCCTGTATTTTTTTAAGGTTAGTTGCTTCTGCATTCACTGTCGAAATTGAGTATACACTTCCTAGCCCCATAATAATGGTCGTACTTAATACGATTAACTTCTTTTTCAATTAAGTTCCCCTGCCTTCTTAATATCCAAATTACCTCATATTACCAATCTTGTCTAATCTTAATTAAAAGTATAACATCCAGATTTGTAAAAAAAGTAAGATTAAAATTAAATTTCTATTTCAATGGCTATTATTGGAGGGTTTTTAACAAAGTGTTCAATTTTTACTTAAAATTGCATGCAAACGAACAAAAATAAAAGACCACAATCTCTTATTTCTTAATGAAAAGAGATGGTGGTCCTTATAAAATGTCTGTTATTTTTATTCAAAGCTGCTATTTCTCCTACATGATAAAAATAATTATTTTGTTTTAATTAACTCTTTAAAACTAGACTTGCCTCTTTCAACAAGATTTAAATGAGAATCTTTTGCTAATTTAACATATTGCTTTCTTACTTTGAGCCACGCATTTCGACGGTTACGCTCAAAAGCTACACCCGATTCTGCATTTTTTTCAAAATTATCTTCCATCTGATCCACAAAATGAACAATCGACTTAATTGGAGTAAGGGCGACTTTCTCTAATTGGCCTGAGACCTCTACAATTTGGTTCTTAAGCTCTTCTCGATCGGTTGGTGATACCTCTTCATCCTTAGGTTCCTCTTTACCAAATGGTAACTGGTTCATTAGTTCTGAAACCATTTCCTTGTTGGTTTTTTTGGATTGTTGATATAAATTTCCAACTGAATTCCTAAATTGCTTATTAAACTTGATGACTTCCCTTACTGCATTAATATATGCATCTTCCCTATTTTCCCGAAGCTGTTCTGCACGTTCACGTGATAACTCAAATTGATCCCAAAATGTGTTTACAAATGAACCTACGGCTACCGATTCCTCTGCTGACGGATTAATTGTTTCTACTGCAGATAGAACCGTTTCATTTTTCTTCTGTGCCATCGTCTTTCCTCCTCTTTCTATTATTGACTTTCTCTATTGGATCCTTCTTATGAAATGAAGGCATATAGAGCTCAAAGAAACTTGAATACATTTTGAAAAATTGATCCAATAACGATTGGTAGGATTCTAGTTGATTGGCATAGCCTTTTAAGTATGTAATACCAGCTTTAGTTATTGAATATCTCCTTTTTGCAGGGCCACTGCCTGTCGTATCCCATTCTGAAGATAGAAGCTCTTCCTTTTCAAGCTGTCTTAATAATCTGTATAAATTCCCTTGATCAAGTGTCTTAAAACCAAATGCCTCTAGCTTCTGGCTGAGTTCGTATCCATGAAGTGAAACCTTGCTAAGAAGCAATAAAATAAATGGTAGCACAAAATTTTTCGATGGATTAATTGTTTGATTGTCTTGATTCACCATATCTTTATCACCTCACCCTATATATGTATTTTACACCTATCAGTAATATTTTGTCAACCAAGTAAATAAATATGAATAAAAGTTGAATAACAGCGTTTACCATTTCCTTTATTTGGGAATAAACTATAAAAAATAAGAAGGTGGTGTGAAATGGAAAAGGCAAAAATGAGTAAATTGGGGGTTCCTTATTTACGTTTAGGTAAAGGGGAACCATTGGTGTTAATCCATGGTTTAGGTGAAGTTAAAGAAGGATGGGAAGACCAATATGAATTAGCAGACCAATTTGAGCTAATCATCCCCGATTTACGCGGTCATGGGGAATGCCATAAATCGGATGGAATTTCAATTCGAAATTTTGCTTCGGACGTAATTGGGTTATTAGAGGAGTTAGAAGTTAATAACGCACACATTCTAGGTCTTTCGATGGGCGGTGCCGTTGCACAGGAAATGTACCGTCAGGCTCCAACCTGCTGCCGTACACTCCTATTAATAAGCTCATTCCACTATTTCCCCAAAAAATTAAAGGGTTTATTATTTGATCCACGAAAAGGAAAATTGGAACGAATTTCAACTTCTGGCCAACCCTCAGAATTTGCTGCACGGATGGCACTTTACTCTTGGGATAAAGAAACGGTTGAAAAGTTCGATAAGTTTTTCCAACCTAAACGAGGTATTTTTATTGACTCCCTGCTAGCATGCTTTGAGGTTAATAATTTAACTTTACTTCCGACCATAAATGTACCAACCCTTATTGTTGGGGGACAATACGATGCAGTATTACCTATTTGGATTCAGTTGTGGATGCATAAGCTAATGCCACATTCAGAATTTATTATTATGAGGAATACCGGTCATCTTGCCAAACTAGAAGCAAAAGACCGGTTTAATAATCTCCTGCGGAAATTCCTTGTTCAACAAAAAACTGCCTAATTAATTATAAAGCGGGAAGGATAAATCCTTCCCGCTAATAATTTATTCCAATCACTACTCAATCTATGAGTGAAATTCCTAAATTTCTTGTGAACGTAAAGATAGCCAATTATCTGCAAAAATGGCAAACCTTCCTGTTAAAGCTAATGAGACATGGCCACCTTCAAAAACCTGGTATGTTTTATCTTTACTAGATACCATGTCAATAACAGGGAGACTTTGTTTCTCTAGGATCAAAGTATCTCTTGACGTGGAGAAGACAAAGAAAGAGCAGGTGATACTTTTTAAATCTACTTTTCTCCCACCAATTTTAAGCTCGCCTTTAAGAAGTTTGTTATCTTTATATAAATCATTAAATAATTGTTTGAACGCTGCACCTGAAAACGATGCAGAGTCTTTTGTCCACTTGTCCATCTGCCGCCACTTTTTAACATACTCTGGATCATGCGCACGGGAAATCAGGTTGATCATTGGACTCACATAAACCGGAGAGAGTCCTCTGAACATTCCATACATAATTTCTGATGGAATTACTCCATACACCTCAGAAAGACGATCAAAGTTAATAATCCCATTTTGCAGCCCTTTTAACCACTTATCCGGAACAATACCAACACTAAAGTCAATTGGAACTGTAGCGAGGACTAAATTCTTAATTGGTAATTTCGTAAGTGAGGCAAAGATTGCTGCAATGGTCCCGCCTAAACAATAGCCAATCATTGAGATTTCTTTTGCCCCTGAATGTCGTAGGGCTCGTTTGACGCCCTTTTCTAAATAATCAAGGATATAATCGTCTAGTGTAATATCATTATCTTCGTATCCAGGAGAACCCCAATCTAGAAAATATACATCGTATCCTCGTTCTGTTAACCCACCGACTACACTGCTCCCTTCCCCGATATCTAAAATATAAGGTTTATTTAGGAGTGAGTAGACTAAAAATATAGGAATCTGATACTTTTTTTCTTTTGCCGGATGATAATATAAGGTTGATTTATTTTTTTTCCAAATAATCTCTCTTTGTGTCGAGACAATATCCGGCTTCGGTTCTGTCAAGACTTTATAGACTGTATTCCACCTTGCAATTTCTTTTTCAATATCAAGAAGTGGTATTAAATTAGAAACCGATGCTTTAGGACTCATCCTTTTCAGCTCCTTTCTTCCTTAGTGCCAGCACCAGTAAGAACTAGCTCTTTTTCTTTATCTTTTGTCTTTCCTTTTTGTAAAAGATTTTTCAATGTGGCCAGTTCTTGCTTAATTTCCGATAAATCTACAATACCCTGCCGTAATTCATGAACGTCTTCTTTCAGTTTTTGTGTTTCTGCTACTTCTTGGGCCATTTTTTGGAATTCGTCCTTCATTTGTTGGACGATGCTCACTATTTCTTGAAACATAGCCAAGTTTTCATTATTTAACGAACCTAAACTATCCTGTAAATTCCAAATTTGCTCTTCTAAAATATCAATTTTTTCTTCCGTTTGAAGAGACAGCTTTGCTACATTTGCCACATCTTTTTTCGTTGGAATATTTATTACTCCTGCCATGAGTTCTTGGTTTTTTCGTAACAATTCCATGTAACGTGCGTGACTTTCCGTACCAACCTTCAATAGCCGAACGAACTCATTGTTGTCAGTCATCATGAATAACAGACCATTCAAACGTTTTTCCCACATGCTACTTATTTTTCTGAATCCTAGAAAAGGATCATATATTTTATCCTTAGACATTCATTATCGCTCCCTTGTAATTATGATTTAGTAAGTTCTTCTGTTTTTTCCATATATTTATTTAATGGGAACATCAGTGTTTCAATTTGTTTCGCAAAAAGATTAACAAAACCCTTTTGATTTTCATAGATAAGATTTCCTGCTTGTTTAACGGTTTTGATATATTGATTCCTGCTTTTTTTCCTAATAGCAATATATTGATCTATAATTTCAAGGTATTTATCCATAGCTTGATAATTTGTTATCTTTTGAAAAGGTTTGTGTAGAATCGACATAGTTCTTTTTTGAATTTGATTAATCTGGGCATTGATTTCTTCATATGATCTTAGCGGAAAGAAATGTTGCAAACTTGTTGTGGACATCAAGAATTCTTCTCTAGCTGTTCTTTCCCATTCGGTAAATTCCTTGTTAAATTTTTCAGCTAGTGCCTTTATGTTTCCTTGATTTCTTTGAATGTTGTCTGCAAAAAACATTGCCTCTTTAAGGAAAACCTCATCCCGGAAATCACCGCGCTTTGCCCATTCGTCTAATTCATTAAAAGCATTGTGCCAGAGGGTATCTAAGCTTGAAAGTTGTGCTTCACCAGCTTCTTTTTCGATGACCTTTTCCTCTACGATCATAGTTTCAAGTACGGGTTCTTCTACTGCTTCTGAATCTAGCTCCTTTTTTGCTTCATTTTCATGAGAGGCTCCAACTTCTTGCTTTTTCTTCCTTGATTTTGTTTCTTTTACTGGTTCTTTTTCTATTTCATTTTTGTCAGTCATCTTACTCGCATCCTTTCAATTTAATGTTTTTTTAAGAAATCGATCACTTTTTCATCGACAGCTTTCTGCGCTTCTATTAAGTATAGGTGCCCAGCGCCGGAGACAATATAAAGCTCTGAATCTTTAATTCTATCTGCTAACATTTTCCCATTTTCAACAGGAATGAGCCTATCTGCATCCCCATGGAGGACTAATACCGGAATATTGATTTTGGTCAGTTCCTCATACGTATCATGGGCAAGACATGCTTGGAATTGCTGCATAATTCCATGGACCGGTGTTGGAATCTCTATCATTGTTTCAATATGCTCTGCAATGGAATCTCGATGGTTTTCTATGAAGGATGTGCTGTAGAGTATGGGAACAGATGCCCATGCAGCTTCTAGTGGTGTAGTTGGCATAGTAGCACCTGAGAGTAACGTCATAATCACTTCTCCACCGGGCGCGACTTGATTAATTCCTCCTGGTGAAGTACATCCAAGGATGAGTGATTTGATGCGTTCCGGATAATTTACTGCCAAGCGCTGGGCAATCATTCCCCCCATTGATATCCCATATACGTGTGCCTGCTCCACACCTGCTGCATCTAGGACAGCTTTTGCATCATCTGCCATTAGTTCTATCGTATAAGGGGTTTCTGGCTTGGAGCTTCTCCCTGTTCCGCGATTGTCAAAAATAATCACCTTAAACTGTTCTGCTAATACTGGGAGGCTTTTTTTCCATGATAATAAATTATGGGCTAATCCCATTATTAATAACAAAGGTTCGCCTTCACCATGGACTTCATAATAAAGCTCGATACCATTTGCATTTGTTATTGGCATTATAAAATCTCCTTTTTATTTCTCCACTTTTTCCTGTTCTTTGCGAAGCATTCTTCTAAGCAGCTTGCCTACTGATGATTTAGGTAACTCGTCTAATAATTCAATTTCCTTTGGAACTTTATACGGTGCAAGATTCAGTGTGGCAAACTCGA
This sequence comes from Neobacillus drentensis NBRC 102427, assembly GCF_001591445.1. Lineage (GTDB taxonomy): Bacteria > Bacillota > Bacilli > Bacillales > Cytobacillaceae > Neobacillus > Neobacillus drentensis. The sequence goes on from NZ_BCUX01000008.1 coordinate 55,909, forward strand.
TCAGACTTTGTGGTGAAACTGAAGCACCGGCTTTAAGCTTTACAAACGCCTTTACAGTTTCTCCTCTATACATGTCTGGAATTCCAATTACAATTGCTTCCTCAACAGCTTCATGCTGATAAAGTACTTCTTCTATTTCACGTGGATAAACATTGTATCCGCTCGCAATAATAATATCCTTCTTACGGTCTAGTATATAAAAGTATCCGTCTTCGTCCATTTTGGCAATGTCTCCAGTATAGAGCCATCCGTTTTTCAGTACCTGATCCGTATCTCCAGGTCGTCGCCAGTAACCTTTCATGACTTGTGGACCGCGAAGGAGTAACTCTCCCGCCTCTCCAACAGGCACATCCACTAATTCTTCCGGTGTTTCTTTTACAATTCGCGCCTCGGTACCAGGGAGCGGGATCCCTACACTACCCAATTTTTGTGCAAGGAAAGGAGGTGTTGCGATCGCTGATGGTGCCGTTTCTGAGAGCCCGTACCCATCTACCACTCTTGCCCCTACTCTTTTCTCGAATGATTTTATCTGCTCGATAGGCAACGGTGCACCGCCGCTGTTCAAATAGAAAATTTCCCCAATATTGCTTTCTTCTAATAGTGGGTGGTTGTTTAAAGCAAAAATCATTGTTGGGACTACTGTCATATGGAATGGCTTCTCTCTTTTAATAAGCTCAAGCAGCTCGGTTGCATCAAATCGCGGCATGATTAGTTGATTACAACCTATCCTGATTGCGGCAAGTGCATTACACGAGAGTCCATATACATGAAACATTGGAAGGACACTGACAATTTTAAAGTTTTCCGGTTTCTCATCAACAGCATTATAAGTAAAATCACATACTTGAATAGTATTGGCAAGAAGATTGTAGTGAGTAAGCATTACACCTTTAGAAACCCCTGTTGTACCACCAGTGTATTGTAAAAGTGCTACATCTTCATGTACATTTATCGGGACATCAGGGATAACGTTGTCATGGGTAAGGAAGTCATCAAAATAAATATCCCCAGCTTCAAGTGGTATTCTGTTGCCGCCAAAACCAACGACAATAACCTTTTTCAAAGAGGTTTTTGGCTTTACCTGAATAACTTTTGGGTAAAAGGCTTCAAATACGACCATGTACTCTGCTTCTGAGTCATTAAGAACATATTCAATTTCTCGTTCTACATACATTGGATTGACTTGAACGTTGATTCCACCCAACCGGAACCCGGCAAATAAACTAAAAATATAATGAGGACAGTTAGGAAGCATTATTGCCAGACGATCACCCTTTTTAAGACCAATCCGATATAATGAAGCTGCAAACCATTCCGAGATCATTCTAGTTTCCTTGTAGCTCCAAGATCTGTCAAAAAAAGTAAGCGCAGGTTTTTCATTATGAATATTTGCCGCTTGCTTCAATAGGTCAAATAATGAATCGTAATCTACTGAAACTTGTTCACTAATTCGGGGATCATAACACTTCAACCAAGGTTTTTTCATATATACCATAGTAGCCACTCCTTGTTTTTCCCTCTAATTTATTAAAAAAATTGAAAACTATTTTGAGAATCAGTCCCAAAATAGTTGGGACTGATTTTTATAGGTTATTTCCCCAAAAATGCCTGATGGTAAATTTCTGCCAGTTCGCTAATAAACGGTTGTTTCGGATTTGCAATCGTGTCTTGGTCGTCGAATGCAAGTTCAGCGAGAGCTGTTACTTTGCTTTCAAATTCTGTTGCATTGACACCATTTGCTTCGATACTCATTGGAATTTCCAAGTCTTTAGCCAGCTTAATAATTGCATGAATTAGGCTTTCAACACCTTCCTCTGTTGTTCTTGCAGGTAGACCAAGCATTTTGGCAATTTCAGCATAGCGCTCGTCTGCAATAAAACTTTCATATTTAGGATAGGTCATGAATTTATTTGGCTTAGCAGCATTATAACGAATGACATGCGGCAAAAGAATCGCATTGGCACGTCCGTGCGGGATGTTAAATTCTGCACCTAAAACATGGGCAAGGCTATGATTAATCCCTAGGAAGGAATTGGCGAAGGCCATCCCAGCTATTGTCGATGCGTTATGCATTTTTTCGCGTGCAAGCTCATCACTGCCATCCCTATAGGCCATTGGCAAATACTTAAAGACAAGCTGAATTGCTTTCAATGCAAGTCCATCTGTATAGTCATTCGCTAAAACTGAGACGTACGACTCAATTGCATGTGTCAGGACATCCATACCCGTATCAGCAGTAACATGCTTTGGAACTGTCATGACAAACTGTGGATCGATGATTGCGACATCAGGTGTCAATTGGAAATCTGCTAGTGGATATTTCATATTTGACCTTTTATCTGAAATAACAGAAAAAGCGGTAACCTCTGAACCTGTCCCGGAAGTAGTCGGAATCGCTACAAATTTTGCTTTTTCACGAAGAACTGGGAATTTTACCACTCTTTTACTTGGGTCAAAGAATTTTTGTGTTAAACTGTGGAAATCTGTTTCTGGATGCTCGTAGAATAACCACATTGCTTTCGCTGCATCCATAACAGAACCGCCGCCAAGGGCAATAATACAATCCGGCTGAAACTTTCTCATTCTTTCCGCACCTGTCATAACCGTTTCAATGCTCGGTTCCGGTTCAATATCGGAGAAAGTTTCAAATTGGATTTTACTTGGATTCTTATCAAGATAATAAAGAACCTTGTCGACATAGCCATTTTTCAAAGGGCTTCCACTTGTAACAATAAAAGCTTTTGAGATACCTGGGATTGAAGCAAGCGTTTGAATTGAATTTTTCTCAAAGAAAATCTGTGAAGGCACTTTAAACCACTGGGTAAACGTTCTTCTTTTGGCAACCTTTTTAATATTTATCAGATTTTCTGCTCCTACATTTTGTGACACAGAGTTCCCCCCATAAGTACCACATCCGATTGTTAATGACGGCAATGATGTGTTATAGATATCCCCAATCGCCCCATGGGTCGATGGTGTATTAACCATGATTCTGCCGGCTTTCATACGAAGTGCGAACATATCTACTAAATTCTGATCAGCTGTATGAATCGCAGCAGAGTGTCCAAGTCCACCGTATTCTAGAGTTTCCTCCGCAATAAGCATACCCTCTGCAAAACTATTAACCTTGTAACACGCAAGAAGCGGACTTAGTTTTTCACATGAAAGCGGATATCTTGGACCTACTCCCTTTAATTCGGCAATGAGAATCTTGGTATTTACCGGGACATTTACTCCAGCCAGTTTAGCAATCATCGCAGCTGGCAACCCAACGATTAAATGATTGATTGAATTGGTTTTTTCAAAAACTGCAACCTTTTCCACCATTAATCTTTCTTCTTCATTAAGAAAATAACAATTATTTGCTATCATTTCTTGCTTAACTTCTTCATAAATTTCTTGATCGATAATAAGAGCTTGTTCAGAAGCACAGATCATTCCGTTATCAAATGTTTTGGACAAGATAACGTCATTGACTGCCCTTTTAATGTTGGCGGTTTTTTCAATATAACAAGGCACATTTCCAGCGCCAACTCCTAGTGCCGGTTTACCGGAGCTGTAAGCAGCCTTTACCAAATTTGGTCCACCTGTTGCTAGGATCATGGATACCTTCGGATGTTTCATTAAGGCCTGAAAGGCTTCGTGGGAGGGGACTTCGATCCATTGAATACAATTCTCTGGAGCACCTGCCTTAATGGCAGCTTCCTTAAGTAGTTTTGCTGTCTCAGTGCAGCATTTTTGCCCAAACTGCGGGAATGCAAAAATAATTGGATTCCTCGTTTTAAGTGAAATCAATGATTTAAAGATAACAGTCGACGTCGGATTTGTAATCGGGATGACCGCTGCGATCACACCAACTGGTTCAGCAATCTCTACCATTCCTTCATTTTCGTTTTCACGAATAACACCCACAGTTTTCATATCTCGAATATTGTTGTAAATGAATTCTGTGGCAAACATATTCTTGAAAACTTTATCTTCATAAACGCCTCTTCTTGTTTCTTTAACTGCAAGCTTTGCTAGATTCTTATGATTTTGAAGGGCCGTAAGAGCCATTTGTTTGACGATTTCGTCGATCATTTCCTGGTTGAAACATCGAAAATCTCCGAGCGCCTTTGCAGCATTATTAGCTAATTTATCAATCATCGAAGCAATCATTTGTTTTTCTTGTACTGCCTTTTCTTCAACTGCCATTTTATATCCCTCCGTATTCATTACTACTTTAGAAATTCGACTAAAATCAGGCTCGTATACTAAGCAAATGGGTTTAAACTCACTCCCTTTTCTCTATTGGCTAAAATATATCACGACAGATAAATCGAAATTTGTCGAATTGTGCGAAAAAATGAATGAATAACCATTCATTATTAGAAGTTTCATAAAATGTTCATAATTATCCAGATCACACAGATATTCAATTCCGTTTCAGGCATGTTAGCATGAAAAAAAGCCATAAACTCCTTATTGGAAAGAGTTCATGGCTTTATCCTTATTATCAACCAGTATTTCGTAGCCCTGCAGAGATCCCGCTAATTGTCAGCAAGACTTCCGTTAGCAAGTCTTCATTAGGTTCGTCTTGATTTCGTAATTCTTTTATTAATTCTACTTGTAAAAAGTTAAGCGGATCGACATATGGATTTCTTCTATAGACCGATTCCTTAATATTCGGTGTGTGATCTAGCAATTCTTTATCGCCAGTAATTCTAAGAAGTATTTCTTTTGTTCTTTCATACTCTTCAAGAATATTCGTAAATATCCGTTCTGCAATTTTCTGATCCTCCACAAGCAATAAATATTCTCTAGCTGTTGTTATGTCTGCTTTCATTAATGCCATTTGCAGATTATCAATGGTTGATTGGAAGAACGGCCATTTTTCATACATTTCCTGTAGAAGTGGCAAATTTTGTTTTTCATTTGCTGCATAACCTGATAAACCAGTACCGGCAGCGTACCATGCAGGCAGCAGCTGACGGCTTTGCGTCCAGGCAAATACCCATGGGATTGCCCGTAAATCTTCGAAACGGCCTTGGTTTTTTCTGCTCATCGGCCTTGAACCAATATTTAAATCCCCGAGTTCTCTGAGTGGTGTTGCTTCTGAGAAGTAGGTAAGGAAATCTGGATCGCCAAACACAAGTGATTGATATTTAGTCAACGCTAGGCTTGAGATTTCTTCAATCGCCTCTACCCACAAAGGGTCACGTGTCTGTCTTTGCTCCGCTTCTTTTGATAAATGTGTGGCTGCTAAAAGGAGTGTGGAAGTTGCCTGTTCTAAACTGCGATAGGCAATATCCTCGAGTAAATACCGTGATGATAATACTTCTCCTTGCTCAGTGATTTTTACCCCGTCGCCAATAGTTTCTGTCGGTTGGGAGAGGATACTTTTGTTCAACGGACCGCCGCCACGTCCTAACGAACCACCACGGCCATGGAAGAACTTAAGTCCGATTTTGTACCTATTCGCCATTTCATGGATTTCAATTTGAGCCTTATAAAGTTTCCAGTTAGCTGTCAATGTCCCCCCATCTTTGCTTCCGTCTGAATAACCGAGCATAATTTCCTGCTGGTCGCCCATAATTTGCAAATGATTTCGATAAACAGTCATCTCAAATAGTGTTGCCATAATTTTTGGTCCTGCGGATAAATCGTCAATTGTTTCTAGCAATGGCGCCACATGTAAATGGCTTTCTAAGGTCCCATCTGCATGAAGGCGATAAATTCCGGCCTCTTTCGCAAGAACCAGTACTTCAAGCAAATCACTTGGTGATTTTGTCATGCTCACAAGATAAACGGATATAGCTCGTTTTCCGAATTCCTCATGTGCCTTCTTGATCATTTGAAACACTTTAATCATTTCTTGTGTTTGCTCCGAATAATCTTCATTTAATAATAGTAGTGGGCGAGGATCCATTAGAATATTTTGCAGTATTTTTAGTTTTTCTTCTTCGGTCAGCTTCGCATAATTTTCGGAGATACTAACTTTGCGTAAGATTTCCGTCATAGCTGCCTCATGTTCACCGCTATGATTCCGAATATCGAGTGTGGCTAAATGAAAACCAAACAATTGTACTTGTCGGATCAGCTTTTGAATCGTCTTTAATTCATGTGCAGCTGGATGATGCTTTTTCAAACTTTTTCTAATAATAAATAGGTCTTCTAATAATTCATCGGAAGAATTATAGCCCAAGTTAGTTTTACCCACTTGTTTTACCCGTTCAATAATAATTGCAAATGCCCGGCGGTACACTTCCCCTTGAATTGGCCATTTTTTCTCTTCTGTTAAATAAATATCTTCTCGTTCAATCAAATGAAGAAGCTCTGTACTTACCTCCACTCTTGAAGTGGAATGACTGTATCGTTTCATTAAATCAACCAGAACATTTCTATATTTTTTTAAGACGAGTCTTCTCTGCCTATTTAGTGTCTCCCAAGTAACATCGTGTGTAACATTGGGATTACCATCGCGGTCTCCACCGATCCATGAGCCAAAACGTAAGAAATTCGGAACTTCCCATTGTGTTTGAGTGAAGTTTTTCTCTAAACAATCTGCGACTTCTTGATGGATTTCAGGAAGAACCTCGAAAAGTGTCTGATCAAAATAATACAAACCATTTCGGACTTCATCTAAAACAGTTGGTTTCGTTTGCCTTAATTCATCTGTTTGCCAAAGAATGGAAACCTCATTAAACAAACTTTCTTCAAGTTTTTTTCTCTCTCTGCTTGTTAATAACGGGTGATTAAGACTTTTTAGGATAACAGCGATTCTCTGCTGAATTTCAAGAATGGAGCGCTTAGTTGCCTCTGTTGGATGGGCTGTAATAACAAGTTCAAGTGACAAAGTATTAAGGATATCTTGAATGACATCTTCCTTAATATTGTTTTCTTTAAGCGAAAGGATCGCACTTTCAATTGATGCGGGTTGGACAATATTTTCAGCCTCGAGTTGGTATTGTCTCCGTCTACGAATACGATGATTCTGCTCAGCGGCATTAATCAAATGAAAATACATGGAGAACGCCCGAATAACTTGTTTCCTCATCGGTGCACTAAGACTAGTAATTTCTTCCTTCAAGGCATCATAGATAGCTTGGTCGAAATGTTCTCTTAATGTCTTACACATTAATCGAATTGTTTCCACTTTATCAAGTAAATCGGAACCACCATGATTGAGCAGAATCTCACCTAGCATTTTGCCAAGTAATTTTACATCCTGTCGCAACGGAAGACTGCTGTCAGTTAATTTCAATTCTGTAGTCATACGGCCACCTTCCTTTAATCGAAAAATTCACTAAATTTTTATTTATTAATATAACATAATTTTTTACTTCATGTTAAAAATTAAATGGTCTTTTTTTAAAATAAAGTTTTTCTAATCAAAAAAACCTGCAGAAAAGCAGGCTTTTTCAAGTTATTTAAAAAATTAAAGTGATTTATTTTAGGATTTTTCAAGTTGGTTTTCCTGGTTCGGAGCCGTATTTTGGACTAACTTTATCAATCCTAGCTTAAGTTTAACTTAAGTTTATTTTTACTTGCGATGAAATTCTTCTAATTTTGAAGAAATAACTGATGCTACCTCTTCATCCGATTTTTGAAGTGCTTTTTTGAAAAGAGAATTCGCTAATGTACCCATTGGCCCTGTTGCATTAATTTCAAGAAAGCCTGTCACACGTGTTTTATTTTTATTTAATGCTTTTGCTTCAAAGTAACCTTCACCCAAATACTTTTCATTTGACCGTTTTAATTCAAAACTTACTCGGGCAGGTTCATTCCATTCTTTAATATCAATTAATAAACTTACCTTCTTTTTCATAACACCGAGATCACTCTTAAATTCCCAACAGATTTGACTGTCATTTATTTTTTCATGTTGAATATAACCAGGTACAAGTGGTGCCCAATTGTTTTCGTCTCGGATAAAGTCCCAAATTACTTCAATCGGGATATCTAATTCTAGATGTTGTAAATCGCTTAGCATTTGTATCCCTCTTTCGTATTCAATGTAAAAGACCTTCGAGTGGCAGAAGGTCCTTTCAAAAATATATGTAGATTAACCATTGATTATTACCGGGCAATACCTTAGAATCTTATGATAGATTAAAATATTCAGAAAATACATAAGAAGTGGGGGTACCTAAGGTTGAAAATCTTTCAATATTTCTTATTTTTTGGGGGTTTAACCTTTTTCGGATTAGGAAATGCGATTGCCGTAAAAGTAAAATATGTAGGGTTACACCCATGGGAAGTACTAAATGTAGCTCTATATGAACATTTTGGTTTAACTATTGGTACTTGGGGAGTGATTTGCGGGTTAATACTGATTCTCATCTCTTTTTTTGTGGCACGAAGTTATATAAGCATTGGTACCGTCCTAAACGCCCTTTGTATTGGACCAATCATGGACTTTTTCCTCTGGTTAGATATTCTTCCAAAAGCAACGGGAACTTGGGTGGACTACCTCATTCTTTTCAGTGGGATCATCATTACAGGGGTCGGTGGTGGAATGTATGTAGCGGCAGGAATTGGTGCTGGGCCACGTGATGGTTTTATGCTATCCATTTCTGATAAAACAAAGCTGTCAGTAAGCCAAGCACGTATCATTGTCGAAAGCATGGTATTAATTATCGGTTTATTATTAGGTGGTCCTGTATTTATTGCAACTTTCGTATATACATTCATTCAAAGTCCGATTTTCCAGCATTCTCTTAAGCTATTTAAAACATTAGTGGAAACTGTCAAAAGGAAAAAAGGCAAAACTCAAGAAAGTATTGTAATCTAAATAAACCGAAGATGCCGGTGGCATCTTCGGTTTAAAACTTTAGTCTGTTATTTTTTGCGAATTGCGATAAAAATTGATGCTAAAGAAAGTAACGCAGCTATTCCTGATAAAATCAGGGATAAAGAATTGGATGTTTCTGTTGTCTTCTTAGTTGCTTCTGTTTTTGCTTTTTCAGTTACTTGCTTCTGAGTCTTATCACTATGTTCTGTATTTTGAGTGGCATGGTGATCCGTGGTTGTTGACGTTACAATATCTGTAATCGAATGAGGTGCATCTGATCCTTCGTCACCTGTCCACTCGACAACGCTGCCATCTTTGTAGTATTGAAACGCATCCCACGCAGCTTTTGAAGCTTTTTCAGGGTTTTTCCCTACAAACAAAAATTGTTGAAATTGACCAGCTTGAATTCCTTCCCCTGTCGCCTTAAATGTGAAGGTTTTAACTTTTCCACTAGCATCCTTTTCAGAAGAATAAGTCCATCCGGGAACAGGCTGATAGGACATAATCTCTACTCCTTGAGGAGCCTTGATGGTCACTTTCGTTGTAGCCACTTCTTTTTCAACTGGCACTTTTAGAGTATAGGTTTCCCAAGCACCTGTTGTAGAAGTTTTTGGCATTACGGTAACATGGGCACTTGCCAAACTTGAAAAGAAAAATAAACTTACTACTGCTGGAATAAATAATTTTGAAATCCTAATCATCATTTTCTTCAATTGAATTCTCCTCAATTTTTTTATTGACTTCCCACTAAAACTTTAAAATCCGTGTCGATACTCTCTAACGACTTTGTTAGCACATGGACATGTACGTTCCATCGGCCTGCCATGCTAAAATGCAAACCCTTTACTTCATAGTTGCCTTCAGCAATTTTTGTTAAATTAACGGTTTCTTTTCCCATGTCCATTTCAAGCATGGTAAAGGTTAAGTGCATTTGTTCAATATCTTTGATTGGCTTCCCTTCTCGGTCTTTTAAGGTAACCTCGAATAAATTCACTCCGATTATATTAGGCGTTGCTTTCAATGAAACTTGCATATCTTGATTTACTTTTTTTGTTTCCTTGAAAGGTCCCGGTGACTGCATTGCCGTTGGCAAATTGGTTAAAACAACTGAAAGGACTAGAATGATCAATCCAATTAAAAGCTCTCCCTTTAGTGTTGCCCTTAGTCCTTCAGCTGTTCCCCTTTTTCCTTTAATAAAATTCACAGCTGCAAGTATCAACATTAACAAAAATAGGCTTACTTTGCACAATAAAACCTGTCCATAGTTCGTTTGGAAAAGTGCTGAAAAGTTTGGAATATATAAAAAGCTGCCATACAATCCTGTTAACGTTAGAATAAGAACCAGCAAGATTCCCCATTTGGAGAAATTTTTGACCATTTTTAGATACTCCTGCTTTAATTCCGGCTTCTTACGGAATGATAGCAATCCGACAAAACCAATTAAACTTCCTATCCAAATCGATGCGGCAAGTAAATGGAGAAAATCCATTGTTATCGCTAATACCTGATTGGTTTGTCCAGCTGCATGACTTGTCACTGCTTTTGTCAATACCATAGCTGTCCCTAAACAAAAGCACGCCCACAAAATGATTCGTTTTGTGCTCTCGGCCAATCCTATAAAAGAGGTGAGTAGGGTTAGCGTTAAAAGGATTGCGATCTGTATAAGCCACGATTGACCGTAATTTGTGTTCATTAGCATATTTTCGAAGGTTGAGAAAGTAAACACTTCACTCCAAGGATAACCCGATTCAATCGTCGCCTGTAATGGCAGGCCTAGCAGAATTATAATGAATAAAAGTTTCAAACCTGCGCTAATCAGTTTACGGAACCGCTTATCAACTAAACCTGTTTCCCTTAGTTCCTTAGGCAAAATAACCATATAAAAAAAGATGAGCCCGACGTAACACGCAGTGCTTAAATATTGCAGCCAACGAATAATAATTAAATCTGCTTTGGGTGTGTAGCCTTTCGTTTTATTTTCTATCGCAGTAGAGTCTTGTCCTTTTTCACCAATTTGAAAAGGAATAACTCCTTCAACGGGATGGCCGTCGCTTGAAACCACCTTCCACTTTATTCGATAAGAGCCATTGGGGAGATTCTTTTTTAAATCACTCTTTAAGATAAAAGGTTGCTTCGCATCAATCCGCCCATTTTTTTTATCGACTCGATTTCCTTCTGAATCAAAAACCTTTATAGAGTTAAAGGAAGGCTGGATCGATTCATCAAATTTAATCGTTACTTTGGTTGGCACTTTTTCTACCGTCTCATTTTCAAAAGGTGTAGATTTTTTAATATAAGCATGTGCAGATGAAATGGACGGAAATAAAAATAAAAGCAGGGATAGGATAACAAGCAATGAACTGGCTTTTTCTCTAATATGCAATCCATCACTCCCCTTACATTCGAATTGATATAGTAATTCATAAATACATCATATGTAATATAATTTTCACTATCGATACTATGATAATGATAAATAAGAATATTAACAATATCTTTATAAGAACAACTTGTGAAAAATTGTTGAACTTTCATATTTATAAGGCAGATTTGTCACACAATATTAGCTTTACCGCTAATATTTTTTTAACACTAAATATATAAATTAAATCTTCATAATATGTACATAGAATCTCCCCTATTTCTGCAAATTTTTGATTTATTGTTAAGAAAAGAAAGGAGTTGTAGAATAATGAAAAGATTTATTGTTGGAATTCTAAGTGCTGCTTTAATTCTTGGAGCAGGCACGGCTGTATTTGCAGCTGGAAATAGCAATTCGGGTGAACGTGTAAGTTTTGAAAAAATGTTACCGTTTATGCAAAAAATGCATCCAGATTCTTCAAAGGCTGAATTAAAAGACATGTACAAAGCTTGTCATGGAAATGAAGGGATGATGGGTGATACAAAAGGGATAGGAAATAATAGTGAAAATATGATGAATAGTTTTTAAAGCCTTAAAATAAATTCATCTCTACTATTCTAGAGGTTTGGTATTATTACCAGACCTTTTTTGCAATCTATCTAATCCCATAATAAAAAACCTGGATAGAATAAATAATTCTATCCAGGTAATATAAAATCAATGTAACTCCTTGGTTCATGATCATACCCTATGCATCATTGGTAAGGAGAATAAATAAATATTAGTGATGGCTAGTACAGTCATAAGTACGTAATATGGAAGCATTGCTTTTATAGAGGTCATTTTGCTTCTGCCCATCCTATACATAACGTAACAAGTACCGACCAATCCGATTAAAATCACGATATACTGAATCCTTTGTACGGTTGGAGTAGATGCAAGACTTAAACTTGCTGGATTTGAGTCGACTCCAAATAACCGAATCGAATTAAACCATACTGCCTTTCCTTCAGTGAAGATATGAAACAGGTTATGAGCCAGATGTCCAGCAAGATCTAAAGGAATAATAGCATAGCCAAAACGTGTAAAGTTCTTTTTAATTGAACCTTCCATTCCAAGAAATGATGCTAGTTTTGCAGTTCCTAACAATAATAGGATCGGTAATGCCATGGCAATGATAAAGGCAATAGTGAAGTTAACAACATAGTTTGAGGTACCGGTAATAGAACTGATTGTATTTAAGATATCCTGCCAAGGTTCTAGCATCGTAATATTTTGTACAAACACGATTCCCATAATAACAGCGGCAAGGGAAGCATGCTCAAGCTTCGGATTTTTTAAGCCCCATAATTCTTTCGTAGGAATTCTTGTTGTAATTTTAACTGAATTATTTGGACAGTTTTTCACACAGTTTCCGCAAATATTACATTCTGCACTTGACTCCATTGTTCTAGGGAATTGGAACATTGGACATCCTTCTACACCCTCTGTTCCTTTGTAACAGGACTGCACTCTACACGATTTACATATATCAGGTGTTGCCTGCACTTTTAATGCTCCGGAGCGTGAATAGTTTCCGGCAAGACCGCCAAGGAAACATAGCGTCTTACAAAACGTCCTTCTCTCGTAAAAAACAGAGGTTGCTACCACCATTGTGACGAGTAAAAGTAATAGGTAACCAGAACCTCGTGGTGACTCGACAATTCCCCACACATGGTCACTATAAGTAATCATAATAAAGAATAAATCAATCAGCCAAATTCCATATTTTTTTAAAAACTTAGGCATTGGTCGCTTGCTGCCAACAAATTTACGAACAATATCACTTAATTTACCGAACGGGCAGATGGCACACCAGAAGCGGCCGGTTACTAAAAATAGGACTGGAATAACTGGCCACCACAATACCCACGTCATTGTTGTACCAAAGTTTTTGCTTGGATCTACGGTACCCATAACTAATTCATAGACAATAATCGAAAATACAAAAATTACAATCCATTGAAAGATTCCCGGATACCATTTGCTTTTAACAAATTTATTCACGATCGGTATCGATAGGAGATCAAAAGGTTCTTTTTCTGGTAAGTTTTTCTCAGGCATGGCCATTGTTTACATCCCCCTTCCGTCTAAACCATTTATTCCAAACACCTATTAAAATAAATAATAGATTTACTGCTCCATAGGTTCCTAACACCTTATAGTTTGGCGGTGTTTCAACAACTGCCGCATGGTGATCATGAACTTCACTGCTGCTTCCACCCTCCATATCCATTCCTTCCATGTCGGTTCCGCTTTCATGATTCATACCTTCCATATCGGTTCCGCTTTCATGGTCCATAGTAGCATCTTCACCACCGGATTCATCATGATCCTTTTTGAGATTCTCTGTTGCTTGTTTTACATTTGGGGTATGAGAATGTCCCTCATCTGCTAAAGCCCTTACATCGAAAGAGAAAATAAATGCTATTGCAAAAATAAATAAACATAGTTTTTTCATTTTTCCACCTCCAGAAAGTTAATTATGCATCTAATGTTCATATGTTTAATTTACTGGTGAAATTTGCAGTTTGTATGCATTTTTGAAGGAGATAATATGCACAATTGATTTTCTAGTCATTTGTTCATATATTTGTAAAAACTCGAGCTTAATCATACTTACAAAACAAAAAAACAACGATACATCGTTCGTTGTTTTTTTTGTTATATATCATTTTTATAAAGACCAATAAGTTAATGTATCAAAAATTCCTAATAGTAACATCAGAACTCCTGCAATCCTTTGAATCAACATCCCAAACTTTCTCCCTTTTTTCATAATCACACCACTAGCACCGAGGTACCAAATGATAAAAATGAAAATCAATAGTGGAATAGCCGTTCCAATGGCAAATATAGGAGGCAGTATAAACCCATAGGCACTAGACAATACGACTGGCATTAAGGTGACAAAGAAAAGTATAAACATAGTAGGACAGAATGCTAGTGAAAAACTAAATCCTAACATAAAAGAACCTAGAGCATTATCACTCTTGTACTCTTTTGAACCCTTTAATAGATTTATTGTTCCTTTTAATTTGATAAAACCCAACATAAACAACCCAACAATAACTAATAAAGGTCCCATAATCTTCCGTAGCCACGGAAAATATAACGTAAGATTTTGTTCAAATCCCCTTCCGAGCAGCCAAACCAAAATACCCAATAAAGAAAATGCTACTACCTTCCCTAAAGTGAAAAAGAAAACATCCTTCCAAGCAATTTTCTTTTGAATAGAACGGTTACCATAAAGTGTTACAGCACTTATATTACCTGTGAGCTGACATGGTGCAAGAGCTCCTATAAGTCCCAGAATAAACGCAAAAACTATTGGCCATGATTCTAAGCTATATGCAAAATTGGTAAACGGTTTACTCACAAAGGAGCTAAATTGACTCAATATACTGTACATTTAATCACCTTAAATCATTATTTGATAGGCAAAAGCTTAACATAAAGTGATGCAGAAATTATGAAGAACAACCTAAAAATCGTCAATATTCTGCTGAATCAATTCTCACAAAAGGATCTAAATTTATTTATACAATTTTGTTTAAGCCCAAACCTCTTCAAGAACTTCTCGGAATAAATCATCCAAAAGTGGGGTCATATCCTTTTTGGACACTTTAAGCGTTTTGGTGTATTCCTCAAGCCGGTTGATTTCTTTTTCTAAAAATTCATTAATTACCGTTAACTTTGGTTCAAGGTCTAACTCATCCCCACTAATTTTCCGCTCTAACAATGTATGGATTTCCTCTTTTAGTTGCCCCTCTTCAAGAAGTTCCTCCACCAATGTTTGAAATTCAATCGGCGGTACCGAATTATACCTTTCAATCCAAATACACGCTAAAACTGGTCGCAGGACATAGAAGTACTTTTTAATCTTCACATGATCACCACGAAGATAATCACGAAAATTACCTTTTGCCATATTTAAATAATGATAGAGTGCTGATTGCGGTAAAAACACTTGATTTTGGATGGCCTTCAATTTATCTACTAATGAATAAGCTTGATAATAAACAATGCCCGAATGGAGCCACTCCATTAGCGGCGGATTGGATTTGCGAAATAGCTTAAGTGCTTTGCGCAATTCCCAGCCATTAATGTCCAGAAGGTCATTTATCGGAAGTTCAATGACATCACGCTTTTGATCAATACTTAAATACCAGTCCTTTTTGTGGACATAAATAAACCGAACATCGTAATCACTGTCCTTGGATGGAAAGCCCCATGCTCTGCTACCGGACTCGACTGCAAGACAGATTTTCACATCGTCATGTTCCTCGATTTTTTTAATTTCTGTTAGGATTTTTTCTTTCATACGTTATTCACTCCCCTAAACCATGCCTTGACCAAAGACTTTTACAATAATTGCGATAGTCATGATGGAGCTGTTGAACAATTGGCCCCTTTTTGCCTGGCAACCTCAGCCCCTCAAAAGAAGTAATTGGCACGATTTCTTGTATGGAATTGGTGACAAACAATTCATCTGCCTGTAGGGCGTTCTCCACGGTATAAAACCCCTCTGCCACACTCAAATTATTTTTCTTCCCTAATTCAATGACAAACTGACGTGTAATTCCATTTAATATACCGGTCTGTACTGCCGGGGTAAATAAGACATTTCCTTTTAACCAAAAGATATTTGAGACAATCCCCTCAGCCAGATATCCATCCTTGGTTAAGAAAACTCCTTCCACATCAGCGGCATTTCCGATTTCTCTTTTTGCCAGAATATTATTCATAAAATGATGGGACTTTATTCGTTCCTTACCCTCTGGGCTGTTTCGTCTTAGCTTCAATAAAACAGCCCTTTTTTCCGCTAATTCCCCAGCAGGAGGTAACGGCTTAGGAAAAATAAGGATGTTCGGTTCCATGTAAGGTTCCACCTGCAAACCAATGTCACCAATTCCAGCAGAAACATTTAAGCGGATATAGGCATTGGTTAAATTGTTTATTTCTAGTAACTCCTGCAAGTTTGAATACAGTTCGTCTCTATCAAAGCGGAAGTTAATATTAAGCAACTCTAGCCCCTGCTTAAGACGCTCTAGATGATCATCTAATAAAAAGGGATGCCTTACATATACTCGGAACGTTTCAAATAATCCCATTCCATATAAAAAACCATGATCAAAAGGTGATATTTTTGCCTCTTCTTTTTTTACAAATTGACCGTTTAAGTAGATATACATTTTTAATTCCCCTGATGAATTGGTGCTGGTTTATAGTGATAGACAAAATTCTGCAAAAGCTCTTTCCCTGAAGTAGTCATAATCGACTCCGGGTGAAATTGAACTCCTTCAATTGGTAATTCCTTATGACGAATCGCCATAATTTCCCCTTCTTTTGTCCAGGCAGAGATCTCAAAGCAATCTGGCAGCGTCTCTGTTTTGACAATCAATGAGTGATATCGTGTTGCTGGAAAAGGATTCGGTAAACCTTGAAAGATCGTCTTTCCATCATGATACATATCAGATGTTTTACCATGCATAAGCCGTTCTGCTTGGACTACCTCACCTTGAAATGCTTGGGCAATCGCCTGATGACCAAGGCATACACCAAATATAGGTATTTTTCCTTTAAATGCTTTAATTGCCTCAAGGCTGATTCCCGCTTCATTTGGACTGCAAGGGCCTGGAGACACCATTAAGAATTCAGGCTGCAGTTTCGAGATCTCCTCAATTGACGTTTGATTATTCCGTTTTACCACCAATTCTTCTCCTAGTTCACCAAGGTATTGAACTAGGTTAAAGGTAAAGGAATCATAATTATCTATCATAAAAATCATCGCTGCTTACTCCTCTGCCATTTCTTTTGCCTTCCATAATGCGGCTGCTTTTTTCATTGATTCTTTATATTCATGCTTTGGGTTAGAATCAATGACAATTCCAGCCCCTGCTTGAACATGTGCCATTCCATCTTTAACTAGCATCGTTCGGATAATAATATTTAATTCTAGATCACCGCTGAAATCAATCCAGCCAAGTGAACCCGTATAAATTCCGCGTTGGACAGGTTCAAGTTCTTCTATTATTTCCATTGTCCGGACTTTAGGGGCACCTGTGATCGTTCCACCTGGGAAAGCAGCATTAATAATATCAAAGTTTGATTTATCATCAGCCAATTCCCCTCTTACATTAGAAACGATATGCATCACATGGGAGTATTTTTCAATGACCATAAATTCATTGACCTCAACGGTCCCATACTTACATACCCTGCCAAGGTCATTGCGCTCTAAATCCACCAGCATTACATGTTCCGCTCGTTCCTTTTCATTTTCAATTAATTCATTCGCAAGCATCGTATCTTCTTGGTCGTCCTTACCTCTAGAACGAGTTCCAGCGATTGGACGTGTACTTACTTCCTGTCCGTTCTTTTTAACTAGAAGTTCTGGTGATGCACTTACGAGTTGAAATTCTGGTGTATGGAGATAGGACATGTATGGTGATGGATTCAAGGACCTTAAGTGTTCATATACTTGAAGCGCCTTTACTTCAATTGGTTTTGATTGGCGAACAGCAAGGTTCACCTGGAACACATCACCTTGAGAAATATATTGTTGAACTTTTATTACTGCTTGTTTAAATTCCGCTTCCGTTAACGATACCTCTAAATGGTCAGAAGTTATTTCTGTTGTCTTTGGCTGTTTATTTTCGACTGGTTCTTGAAGCCAGCATTGTTCCCAATAAGATAACCGCTGATCAATACCGTGTTCATTTTCAGCCAAAATCATTATCCATAATTGTTCTTGTTCATGGTCATAAATGAACCATTCTTTCACAATGAAGAAGTAAATTTCGGGCATGCCCAAATCATCTTTTGCTATTTTAGGAAGTTCTTCTATGTTTCTTGCATAATCATAGCTTATGTAACCAATCGCACCACCGAGGAAACTAGGTAGACCTTCTATTTTATCTACATGATGCTGGCTGAGCCAGTCGGTTAGTATGTGAAGTGGATTACCCACTAACCGTTCCGTCGTGTTTTCAGATTCAATTTCAAGCTGATTGTTTTTCCCTTTAATAATCGTTTCGGGTTGAAAGGCAGCAATACTATAACGCCCCCCACGCCCACTCTCCAATAACACAAAATGTGTACTATTCTCGCTAAGCGAGCGGAACTGACTAAAGAACCTTGAATAAGTATAAGGAATTTTTTTACTGTACAAATGAAGTTGACGCAAACAATCCACCCCTTACCGTTTCTCTTTTTCCATCATACTTGAAATGGGTGTCAGGCACCACTGGAGATTGACGCCAGACACGGTGGAGTGAATTATTTTTTCGGTCATTAAATGAAGGATTTATTGGACTTGCTGTGGAAATTGGTAAATAAATCATTTGAATTTTCTGGAGGCTTTCTTATGAAAAAGGATTCAATTTTAGTTGTTGAAGACGAAGAAAAGATTGCACGGTTACTTGAACTTGAACTTGAATACGAAGGTTATCATGTTACGAAAGTAATGGACGGATTGGAAGCTTTTGCAGCCTATAAGAACGGAGACTGGGATTTAATTTTGCTGGATGTTATGCTTCCCGGCATAAGTGGGATTGAACTTCTTCGCCGTATTCGGCTAACTAACAAGACTACACCGGTTCTTTTACTGACTGCTAAGGATTCTGTAGAGGATAAAGTTTCCGGTCTGGATTATGGAGCAAATGATTATATAACAAAGCCATTTCAAATTGAAGAGGTACTGGCCCGAATCCGTGCTGCTTTACGGGTTAAAGTTGTCGAACAAACAGAAGAAGGTGGCAATTATTTGACATTCGCAGACTTAAAAATTAATCCAAAAACAAGAGAAGTTTTTAGAGGTGAAGAATCAATTGATTTAACCCCTAGGGAATTCGATTTGTTGGTCTATTTAATGACGAATAAACGCCAGGTACTAAATAGAGATCAAATTTTAGAAGCTGTCTGGGGTTATGACTTTATTGGAGACACAAATGTAGTTGATGTCTATATCCGTTATGTCAGAAAAAAAATGGAGCAGCCAAATAAACCTGCATTAATTCATACTGTCCGTGGTGTCGGATATGTCTTGAAGGAAGCAAAATGAAACTGAGCAATAAAATAAATTTGTACACTTCTGTATTATTTACCACGCTCTTAATCATCATGAATATTTCTGTTTATTTCACCTTTAGCAAATTAATTCTCGATAGTGAGCTAAACACCGCCGCAAAGGAGATGGAAAAAACCGCCAATGATATTGGGAAATCACTAGGTTCCATTTCTGAGGGTGAACTTTTACGTTCTTACGTACCCCTTAATGGGATGATTCAATTTGTCACCACTGAGAACAAGCCCATATCGACAGTTACAAGTCCTACCGAAAAAAATTTAATTGAAAGAAAAGTGAAGTTTTCTAAAGGAGAAGTGAGTACCTTTATTGTTTTTCAAAAAAGGGATTATACCTATGAGTCTATGCCGATTATATTATTAGATGGGAGTGTGGCAAATCTTCAAATTACAAAAAGTATTAAATCGGCAGCCGATAACTTAGAAATTTTGCGACTGGTTCTGGTTTTGGTGACACTACTTGCGATAATTCCCATGGTTATTTCTAGCCGGATTCTTAGTAAACTGATAACTAACCCAGTTACTTCGCTGATTAAGACAATGAAGGAAATTAGACACAGCGGCCATTTTAAGCGTTTAACTCTTGAAGGAAAATCCAAAGATGAACTGAATCAAATGAGCGAAACTTTTAACCATATGATTGAATTGCTTGAAACTAATTACGAAAAACAAAAGCAGTTTGTTTCTAATGCATCACATGAATTGAAAACCCCACTAACAATTATTGAGAGCTATGCAAGTCTTTTAAAGCGGCGTGGTATAGCAGAACCAGAGCTTTTTTACGAATCGATTGAAGCTATCCATTCAGAAGCAATCCGCATGAAAGAAATGACCGAGCAATTGTTACTGTTGGCCAAACATCACGAGCAGTGGAATATCCAAAGAGCTGCCATAGATCTTGGTGATTTCCTACTTCAAACCATTAAGGCCTTCCAAAGTGCTTATAAAAGAGAAATCCAATATCAACCGGGAAACAGTCTCGTGACAACTGTTGTTACCGATGAAAAAAAACTAAAGCAACTGTTGTACATCCTGCTAGATAATGCCCGGAAATATAGTGATGAAGCTATAACAGTCAGTTCTGGCCTGGAGCGCGGTGAGGCTTTTATTAAGGTAACCGACAAAGGAATCGGCATCAATAATGATGAAATGCCTAAGGTCTTTGATCGATTTTATCGTGTTGATCAGGCGAGAACCAGGAAAAAAGGCGGTTCGGGGCTTGGCTTATCATTGGCAAAGGAAATTGCCGATGCGATTGGTATCCGGATTCAACTTGAAAGTGAGGTGGGAGTTGGAACCACGGCAACTCTTTTTTTTAAAGCAGATAAAAATTAATCCATTTCTCAGCATTTTCTAATCTTGATATTAGAAAATAAATGTACTAATCGTGGTGGGATGTGAAAAAATGAACAACAAAACAGGGATCTGGATTCTGTTAACCTCTCTATTAATTGTTGTCCTTCTCTTTATAAGTTGGCAGAAATCCGGAAATACCAATGTATCTGCTGAAATTTTAACCAAAGAGGAAGCACAAAAACTGGTCCAAGACCGCTATCAGGGAATAGTTACACAAATAAAGCGAACCGACGAGCAATATGAAATTGAATTTGAAAAAGAAGCTAATTTATATCATATCAGTCTTGATGCATTAAGTGGAAAAGTCTTAGTGTTTTCAAAAAAAGGAACAAAGTCACAATCTCCTGTTCCTTCGACAACTACGACCCGCAATGATGCTTCTAAAAAACTTACTGAGGAAGAAGCTAAAGAAATTGCAAAAAAACAAGTGGATGGCGCAGTCGATCATGTTTGGCTAGAGACAAAAGGGGAACAAACCTATTATCTTGTACAAATTAAAACCAAAGATGACCGAGAAGCCATTGTTCAAATACATGCGATTACAGGCAATGTTATGTCTGTAACATGGGATGATCATAGCAGCGGTGATGATCATAAAAAGGATGACTCTAAAAATCGGAGCAAGGATGATAAAAAAGAAGATGATGACTAATTTATCACAGAGGTGAAAGTAATGCACTACCAATAATTCTCACTAATTTCTAATGTTTCTCCCCTATTTGCTCTAATCTTCAGTGGATATTCTGTAAGTGTAGGAACAAATACAAAGGAGGAATTATTAATGAAAAACAAACTTATTGTTGGTGCATTATCAGGGTTACTTATATTGGGTGGAGCAGTGGCCGTGGGAGCTTCAAAAAATGATACACGGGTAGAGGACTCGGTTCATAAGGAGGACAAAAACAGCAACACTAGGGATGATGCTAAGGCTGTTGATGGTGCACATCAAAACAGACACAGCGGTGATGATGATAACAAAATCGATGACGGTGCACATCAAAACAGACACAGCGGCCATGACGATAACAAGGCCGATGACGGCACTCATCAAAACAGACACAGCGGCGATGACGATAACAAAGCCGATGACGGTGCTCATCAAGACAAACACACCGGTGATGACGATACAAAAGCAGAAAACGATAAATAGACAATGAAAAACTTGGGGAACATACCTCGGAATCTTTTGTAAATAATGAAGGAGCCCATCCAATTGGATAGAGCTCCTTTTTTCACTTTCAATTTCTGTGTAAAAAATTAAGATTTTAAAATTTTCCGTGCCTCCAATAACCGTTGGATTCCTGTTGTAATTTCAACACCAATAAAAATGATTGTCCAAAATACGAGATGGGATTGAAAAAGTACCAATAAGGAAAATAGAATAAAACCTTCTGTTCGTTCGGCTAAACCAGGCTGATAATAAAATGATTTATAGCTCTCTTTTTCTGACAATGCCCCCACAGTTAGGAAAATCGTCATCGTAAAAATAATCGAAATAGCTAACAAGAGAAACAGCATTAGTACATTTGGTTCAGGGTGTCGAAGTGCTAAGGCAACTAGGATCCCTGCTTCAACTACACGGTCAAATGTGACATCAAGGACTGTTCCCCAGGAAGATGAAGTTTTGCTCTGCCTTGCCATACTCCCATCCACTGCATCAAGGAAACCGGATAACCAAAGCACTGCAACCCCCACAATCGGCTGTCCTAAATAGATTAGAACGCTCGAGATGATTCCAATAATAAATGCGATATATGTTACATGATTGGCACTTAAGCCAACTTTTAATAGGTTGTGAGCAGTTTTTGAAATAATAGGTTGAACGGCTGCACGTCCATGAGTATCAAGCATAATCATCCTCCCCCTTCCAAATTATTCAGTATACCAATGAATTTTCTCAAATGGCACGATAATGCTAATCTTTTCGTCTAGTTTCGGAATTTTATTCCATCCCAACGTATTAACATCAAGCAAATTGTTTTCCGATGTTACTTGGATTGAATAGCCCTCCCTGTTAGGTCTTACTTTTGTGACGATACCTGATATGATGCACGATGAAACTTCTTTATTTATATCACGCAACTGGCAGTCTCTATCTATTACTTGGAGATGATTGGAGTCAATCCATCCTCTATTTTGTGTTGTCGGCAGGTTTAATTCACTCTGAAACCATTTATTCCATTGTTTTCGGGAGATTCGATTCGGCAGCGATAAGAACTGTGCGATTTTTTCAGTTGCAGGGTTTTGAAAAAGTGCAGCAGGTGCAGCTATTTGTTGAATTGCCCCTTCAAACATAATCCCGATACGGTCAGCAACCGAAAGTGCTTCATCTAGATAATGTGTTACCCATAATATTGAAAAACCGAGTCTTCTCTGCAGTTTAGATAACCACTCAATTAAATCTTGTCTAAGTGATGTATCCAAGGATGCAAACGGCTCATCCAACAAAAGCAGGTCAGGCTTTAAAATCAGCGCACGCCCTAAGGCAACACGCTGTTGCTGGCCTCCTGATAACTGATGAGGATAACGACTTTCCAAACTTTCCAACTGCAGATTTTTCAAGAAATCAAGTGCTTGGTTTCTTCTTTCCTTTGCTGGAATACCTTTGACTCTTAACCCAAACGCAATATTTTCCAATACAGTAAGATGAGGAAAAAGCCTGGGTTCTTGAAAGACAATTCCCGTAGTTCCATGTTTTTCTTCCCATCTTAGTTTCCCTGAGGTAAATGGGATAAGTCCTGCGATCCCCTTTAAAAGGGTCGTTTTACCACTTCCGGAAGGACCCATTAACACAAAAATTTCCCCTGAATTAATTTGCAAATCTATCGAATTAATAATTATAGATTGGTTTATTTGTATCTTTATTCGCTCTAACTGCACTCTTCCTCACCCCCTTTTCATGAATTGTTTTCTTGAATTTATCCGCAGTAGAAGATAATAAACCAATAACAGAAACAAGATGGGGATAAAAAACAAAAGACTATAGGCTGCAACAATCGATGAATTACCGCTGTTGGCAAACGGAAAAATGACCAAGGGAATGGTCTGCAAGGTACCCCCGCTCATAATCCATGTCGGTAAATACTGACTAAAGGAAATGACAATGACTAAAAAACTCCCTAATAAGACCGAAGGAATAAGCAATGGGGCTTCAATCCAGATAAAGATTTTCCATTCACTTGCCCCAAGACTGAGAGCAGCTTCTTGAAGCTTGTTTCCAATTAAACGGAATTGAAACCAGATTGTCGCAATAAAATATGGCAGTGTTACTAAAAGATGGGCAAAGGCCACGCTTACATACTCATTTAAAAAATCAAACTGAATCGCTAAATCATGCATGCCAATGATAGAAACGGTATAGGGAATGAACAAGGGGGCGAGGAGAATCGCAAAGATTACTCTCTTCCCTTTAAATTCATTCTGTGCTAAGCCTCTCGAAGCAGGAATTCCTATTAGTAGGTTTCCGATGAGTGTTAAAAAAGCCACGATCCAACTGTTTAATAGACCTTCTCCTGCCCTGCCTGAAACGGAAAACAGGTAATTCCATGAATCCAAACTCCATTTTTCAGGTAGAAGTAAAGGCCAAGGCCACTGCTTCGTAAAACTCCAAATTACAAGTGGAATAAAGGGAAGAAAGAGAAAAAGAGTTAACATCATTATGAAAAGACCTTTTGCTACCAAACTAGATTTTAGACTTTTCACCATACTCTCCTCCCCTGATTGTACCATCGCAATTGTAAAAATATTAATATACTGCCAACCAAGAAAGAAATGCCAGCTAGTACCATATTCATTGCAATTGCAATCGGTTGGCGTTCCAAGCCAAATTGAGAATACTCCTGAAACGCTTCTACGGGAATGGAGCCGAACGATGTACTAGCTAACAGTGCGGGAATTTCATATGCGCCTAACGTGAAGGCAAAGACTACCCACATCCCTCCAACCCACATCGGTAAAAGGATCGGCACGATGACCCAGCGGACGGTCTGTGAAAATGATCCTCCTAATGCGATTGATTGCTCTCTCCAGTCAGAGAACAGTTTCAAAATAAATGGACTTATTAATAAAATAATAAACGGAACTTCCTTCCACATATAAGCTAATATTACGCCAACACCCCACTCATCGTGGACCAGAACGGGAAATGCTTCGATTGAATCAATCCAGCCTATTTGATAGGCAAATCTAGAATACCAACCGCTTTGCATTAATACTTGCATGAAGAGGTATGCGGATAATAAATGTGGAATACCGACCGGCGCTTGAAAAATAATATTTAGCCACTTCCAATGACGTGAACGTTCAACAAGGAATAATGACGCAATTAACCCGGTTACACCGGATAAAACTGATACAGCAGCCGCAATCCCAACCGTGACACCAATTGATTGAAGAAATGTGACATTAATCAATTCTTTATATGCCCAAAATTTTTCCTCTTGCAAAACCAATGAGAAAGTTTCCTTACTTTCAAAACTTAACGAAAGTGAATGCAATGTTCCACCTAGAAAAAAGATTAGCATAAACAAAAGGGCCGGTAGAATTCCCAACAGCCCCTTATATTTATTTAATTGATTGCTAATTTTAGTCGTTCGCCACATTTTTCATCCAACCTCGTTCCAGCCATTGGACATATTCAGCACCAATCTCCGGTATCCGATGACTAGACAATTCCTGCTGGGTTAGGGTAGCAGGCCCTCTATCAATTGCAGCCATTGTTTTTTTATCTTTTTCAGACAAGCGATCCACTGAAAGAGACATATTTTCTCCCCAATACTCCAGTTCCATTTTCTTCAGTTGAGCAGAAGGTGAAAGCAGGGTATTAATGAGGATTAATGCGCCATTTGGATTAGGTGCATTATAAGGAATAGCAAGAAAATGGGTATTCGACAGCGTTCCTTGATCAAAGACAAAGGTTTTAGTTGAAGCAGGAAATTCACCACTCTTGATTAAGTTAGAGGCATTGGCTTCATCGTATCCCATCGTCATCCAAACTTCACCATTCTTATATAATTGCTCTAATTGAGAAATGGATTGAGGATAAGATTTACCTTCCCTCCACAAAAATGGTTCTAACTCGTTCAATGCATTCCAAACTTGGTCCGCATCCGCTTTAATCAATGCTTCATTGTACCCATTTAAATACGCATTATAATCATTACTTTCTTCATGGAGAACATGGCGAATAAATGCACTTCCCGTAAAATCCGGTGGAGCAGGATACGTAAATTTACCTGGATTTTTCTTTACCCATTCTTTTAATTCAGCAATCGATTTTGGAGGGTTTGAGATTTTGTTAGCATCATAGGCAAAGACAAACTGTACCTTTCCCCATGGAGCTTCATAGCCTTCTGTGGGAAACCCAAAGTCGTAATTAATATCATTGCTTTTGGTATCAACAAATTGGTTAAAGTTAGGAAGCTTCGAAGTAAATGGTCCAAGGAGTAATTCTTGTTGCTTGGCAATTTTAAAATTCTCTCCATTCACCCATAAAACATCCATTTCTCCTGATTTTTTATTAGCATGCTTTTCAGTCATTAATTTATTGATAAATTCTGTTGCATCCATTGGATAACGTTTTACTTCAATCCCATATTGCTCTTTTACAAGCGGTGCGACCCATTCGTCTATGTAGCGGTTGATACCTTCATCCCCGCCCCACATAAAGAAGTTAACTTTCGACCCTTTTGCCTCCGCAGTAATTTCTTTCCAGTCACTTTTTAAACTAGTTTCTCCTGGTTGTTTGCTATTATTCTTTGCATCAGAACTACACCCTGATAATATCAATAGAAATAGTAAAACTACAATCGTGAATTTCTTCATAAACATCCCTTTCTAGATTTTACAGCTTGATTTGCATTTAAAATATCGTTCCCACATTCCTACGAAAAAGTATAATGCAATGACAAAACCATTGGTAGGAAGAAATGATGACATTTCAAAGGACAAATTCAAGCAATACAGATTATAAATCATAAGTCCAATTAGAAGCAGCCACCGAAAATGCCAGAGGCTCTTATGAACCAATATTGCTGTTTTTACTTTCATTGTTTCCCTTTCCCTTTCCATTTATAAGGAAGCTTTACCATCGTTTCCGGTTCATTAATCTCGCTTAAAAAGTGAATCGCATCTTGGAGGATTTGAGTCTGCAAATGGTGTTCCCCTGCTCTTCCAAAGCTTCTTCCCAGCGGAAAACGTAAATGTAATGACCTAGGAACCCTTACCTTTTCAGTTAAATCTGCCAAATGAGTAATTGAAATTGTCGGAATTCCTGCTTTTTCAATTGCATATTGAATCAATCCCACGGATTGATGACAAATATATCAGCCGGGATTCAAAATAACGGCATCTACCTTGTCTTCTTGCAATTGTTTAAGAATTAACGGAATCGTCTCTTCAACCAGCGGTGTCGTATTAGGAATATAGCCCATTAGCCCATAATGATGTCGAGCAACACCACCAATAATACCTTTAAGCGCTAGTTCTTTGAGGCGGAATAAAGGAAAGACACAATTGATGTCTTGGTCTGCATCACTTCGATCAAAATGAGTATGGCTGATCATTAAATTCGCTTCTTGGACTGATGATGGAATATACCTGACAGAGGAATCACCTGCTTCAACCTCAAAAACAGGCTGTGTTTTCATATGGACACCAGCAGTTGTGATAAGGGCAAACACTGCTTCCGATGCTGGCTTTGTAAAAGGTACGATCGGTATATCTCCAAGTATCGGGCTAACCATATGTTTTGCCTTTATACTGACGAGGGATTCAATGAACCGATTTCCAGATAGTTTCACTCTGTTTCCTCCTCTCTGCGATCCAAAATAAACCACCGGCTAAACTTGTTATTGAAACAAGAATAAAAAATAATAGTGAAATAGTTAGGGCAATCTCAGCAGGTACACCTAGCCCTTTAAAAAATAATACATAACACCCTTCGCGAACCCCTAAACCATTTACACTGATTGGCAGCATGGTGATCACTGAAATAAGTGTGATAATCATTAACAATTGAATCCACGGGAGATTGATACCTATTGATAAAAACAGTAAATCATTAATCCAAGCAAGACCGACCTGAAAAAGGATGGAGAGGAGGGTAATCTTTAACCACCACTTATAATCTTCTTTTCGATAATTCAAGGCAATTTGACTTGTTTTAACAAGCGTGTGTTTAATTTTTAGGACCCAACGATTGATATCAGAGTCAGTCATTTTCTTTTTATCTACTTTACACTTCTTTCTACGTTTGACCACTATACTAATTAGGTAAAACAACAGCAAAAGCATCCCTATGACAAACAGGATTGGCAAAAGGAAAGGTCTCGCTTCTTCCACAAACAAGGATGAAAAAACGGCAATTACTACTAGTGCAGCCCCACTTGTTATCCGTTCGAATGCTACAGATGCGGTGGCGATGGGAACTCCTGTGATTCTTCCTAAATAGTAAACACGGACAACATCTCCACCCACACTGCCTGGTAAAAAATTATTGAAAAATAGACCTATATAGTAGAAACGCCCCAATTTAGATAATGAGGCGTCTCGCTTTATTTCTTGATTTAATGATGAATCAACAAGCAATTTCCATTTTAAGA
This sequence comes from Neobacillus drentensis NBRC 102427, assembly GCF_001591445.1. Taxonomy (GTDB): domain Bacteria; phylum Bacillota; class Bacilli; order Bacillales; family Cytobacillaceae; genus Neobacillus; species Neobacillus drentensis. The sequence goes on from NZ_BCUX01000008.1 coordinate 84,128, forward strand.
TACTCGAGACAACGGTAAGTTGAATGGCAATAAATGCAGCAATAAAATAAATGAACGAGCCCTCTTTTGCAACCTCAATAACCTTACTCCACTCGATTTTTCGTAGAATCCAATAAATTAAACAGGTGCTACCCAAAACCCTTATAATTAGATCTTTATTTTTCAAGATGGAGGCCATTACCCTTTTACTCCTTGTTTTCCTTTACCCCAGGATTGTAATTTTGGGCGAAGTATCATACCTAATACTGCTAGTGCAATCACAATTGTAAAAACAAAGAACAATATTTTTACGGTGCTTGTTGCATTTTGACCAAGATAGGAATAGAGAAGCGTTGCAGGTAATTGACCAAGGCCAGTAGCCCAGAAAAATTGCCAAAAAGAGATGGATGTTACACCTGCAGCGTAGCTAACTAAGTCAAAGGATACAATTGGAACAAGTCTGGCTATAAAAACCGCATGCTTTCCATATTTATCAAAAAATTGATCCCACCAGGTCAATGCTTTTTTCGTGATGATTTTTTCAACGACTGGTCTACCTAAAATTTTGGCTAAATAAAAACATAGGACTGCTCCTGCCATTGCGCTGCTCCAGGAGAGAATAGCTCCCCCAACCCAGCCAAATAATAATCCGTTCGCAAAGGTAATTACAAATGCCGGGAGTGGTGCGATGATGGATTGGAAGACCATCAATAATCCAGAAACAACTGCAGCTAGGGAACCAAATGATAGAAGGTAATCACGGAAGCCCTCAACATCTGCGTCTTTTAAATATTGAATCGACTGGTTAAGCGAATCCTGAATTTCTCCTTGGGCTAAATAGATTAGCAAAAACAAAGCAATGAATCCATATAAAAACATCATTCCAAACTTTTGATATCTTGATAATAGATTCCAGCCTGTGTCGGACGCCATTTCGGGATTCCTCTTCTTCAAAAGAGTGATGACCATAATGGCAATACCAACCGGAATAACAACTAGTAAAATCTGATTCATTTCACTTAGAGTAAAAATCCCTTCTAAAAACAATGATTTCCTTACTACATAGGCGGGTAGAATTGCTAGACTCCCCTTAGTCATTGTAAAGAAAGCGATAATTGCCATGCTTGCGATTACAATTGCGGCTGTTGCCTTTGCAGACTCCCAGAGCGCAAGTTTTTTTGCACTCATAAACGTCCTTAAAAAGTAAAACCATGCTCCGGTTAGAATTGAAATCGTTACAAAGTATTCACTATCAAAACGCATATCCAGCCATGAATTTTGAATCAACAGAATAGCCATCGTAAATCCCATAAGGAAGAAGAGGAATAACGACGCAATTAATTGACCGAAGGCACGAATGACGTTTTTCATTTTCTCACCCCTATTATTGTACGATTGAATAAGTTAATGTAAGAGGTGTGCCGTCCTCAGGAAGCACATCCGGATTACCATGGAATTCTGCATGACCACCTTCAAACGTAATCGCCATATTTTCCTTCGATCCAGTTAAGCCCATGGCGTGTTGAATATTAAATATTAATAAAAGTTGATGATCTACGTTTCTTTTGCCTATTTCCCTTAAGATAATGATTTTGATGAATTATGTACGTTAAAGTAAACTAATATTGACCAATATTGTAAGTTTTTAACTTAACTAAGATTAATATGATAATAACACTCCAATAAAAGGGATAGTTTTATATCTGAAATTGTTCGAAATTTCGACAAAAAATTATTACAATATTGTTAAAACCTAATGCTCTATCAGTTAACCAATTAAAAACTTTTGAAACAAATCAAGCTATATCTTGAAAAAGTAAAACTTACATCTATCTGGGCTAATATATTATATTGAATTACTATGCCAAGATAAAATCATAATATCCATTAATCCTATAGTGTGTAATCGCTTTTTTCGATATTGGAATTTCTCTTTTAGAACAGAAAGAAGCCCATCCAAGGGTTTGGATAGGGCTTCTTTTTAATAGTAATAAGTTCGCTAGGAAATGAGTTAGGAAATTTTCTTTAGTTCTTCTGTTAGCTTTAGGAATAACTCTTTATCCCCATGTTGTAATGTGTGGTCGATTTCCTTGCGGATTTTCTCCCTCTTAAATTCTAGCAGGGCATTGTTTAGAAACATCTCAGCAACGACAGCATCTGTATTTTCATCCGAATGTTGTGGTGAATTAAGTAATTTCTTTTCCATGGAAATCAACTCCTTACGTTTTTTCTAATTATACAAGGAGTTTTCTAAAAATTCAAACATTTTATTTCAAAAATCAAAAAAAAATTCACAAAATGTTCAAAAATACAAAAATATGGTGTCAAGCACCACCTTTTGGGGAACATTATACTCATCTTTATTATCGACAGAGCAGGTGAGGGTTTAGATGGAACAAGCAGTCTTTTCAGGTTATCAACCAGTTAATAACATTAATGTTTATTATGAATTTTATCCAAATCAAGCATCGGAAGAAACGTTTGTTTTATTACACGGCTTTCTTTCGTCCACCTTCACTTTTCGTCATCTCATATCATTATTAAAAAAGGATTACCAGGTATTATCGATTGATCTCCCCCCGTTTGGGAAAAGTGCGAAATGTAACCATTATGTTTATTCCTACAAGAATTTAGCCCAAACAGTCATAAAACTTACAGAGTCTTTGGGGTTAAAAAAAATGACCTTTATCGGTCATTCTATGGGCGGGCAAATTGTATTAAATATCCTTCATATGACGCCTGAGCTAGCAGACAAAGCTATACTGCTCTGCAGTTCCGCCTATCTTAAACGCTCGAAATTGCCCTTAATCTTGACTAGTTACCTGCCCTATTTCCATCTCTTCGTAAAATATTGGTTTGCACGAACCGGTGTTAAAAAGAATCTTCAAGATGCACTTTTTAATCATGCGATTATTAACGAGGAAATGATTAATGGATACTTACAACCATTTTTAGAGGATGAGATTTTCGTCGCGCTTACAAGAATGATTCGGGACCGTGAGGGGGACTTGCCAATTGAAATTCTTAATCAAATCAAAACACCTTGTTTATTGCTATGGGGGGATCATGATAAATCGATACCGCTTAATGTGGGTGAAAAGCTAAATAAAGACCTGGTTAATTCTGAGCTAATTGTATTAAAAGATACCGGCCATGCCCTTCCGGAAGAGCGCCCTATGGAGGTGTTTGAATATATCAAGGGATTTATTGATCATTACAAAACGGCAGCTGAATCCTAGCTGCCGTTTTTGTGGTGGTGGTATCCCTGAAGAATATTAGTAACGGTGCCTGACACCTGTAAAACACTCTTTATTTAAACCAGCCCTTTTCCTTAGATTGGGTGATAGCCTCAATTCGATTTTTAACTTCAAGTTTGTCGAGGATAATGGAGATATAATTTCTGACTGTTCCTGTTTTGATGCTCAGCTCTTCCGCGATTTCTTTTGTGTTTTTACCATCTGCAACGAGCTCTAACACCTCTTTTTCTCTGTCGGTTAGCGGATTTTCTTCTCCGTATACATCATCCATTAATTCCGGTGCATAAATTCGTCTTCCTGACATTACACTTCGGATGGAATTAGCCAACTCTTCGCTAGGACTATCCTTCAACAAATAGCCGCTTACACCGGCCTTTACTGCACGTTGAAAATATCCGGTTCGGGCAAATGTCGTTAAAATGATTACTTTACAGCCCAAACCCTTTAGCTCTTCAGCTGCCTCAAGTCCGCTCTTACCCGGCATTTCAATATCCATAATACAAACATCCGGTTGAAGCTTTTTCACCAGCGAAACCGCCTCTTCTCCGTTTGAAGCCTTACCGACAACTTCCATGTCATCTTCCAAATTTAGCAGTGAACCAAAGGCTCCTAAAAGCATTTGCTGATCTTCAGCAATCACGATTTTAATCATTTTTTATCCCCCTGTTCTAGGCTTGACATCATTCGGTACACTTATAATTAATGTTGTTCCATCTTTTATCAATATTTCAAGTCTTCCATTAATAAATTCCAGCCGTTCTTTCATGCCAATCAGCCCATGTCCTTCAGCTGACTTTTCCTTCTCCCCCTTAAAAATGCCATCGTCCTTAATCTTCATTACTAATTCCTTCAACGATTGCTCAATGGATATGGAACACGACTTTGCTTCACTATGTTTAACGACATTATTTACAGCCTCTTTTAAACACATGCTTAGAATATTCTCTGTTAACAGCGAGACACAGGTTGGTGAAAAGTCTCCATCACTGACAAAATTAATCTGCGCTGCCCTAAGGATTTGTTCCACCCGAAGGATTTCATCCTTCAAGCGGATTCCTCGCATCGAAGAAACCATCTTTCTAACTTCACTTAAAGCCGTTCGAGCAGTTTGCTGAACATCCTTCAATTCATTCCTTGCCTGATCAGGGTCTTTTGAGATTAATTTTCGTGCTAAATCTGATTTCAACCCTATAAGTGAAAGTTTTTGTCCAAGTGTATCATGAAGGTCACGTGCTATTCGCTGCCTTTCTTCTATTTTGACAAGTTCTGAAATCCGTTTATTTGCATCACTTAACTTTTCTTCAAGCTGTCCTCTCTCCTTGCGATTATGAATGCTAAACGGGAGAAGTATCACACTAATCCAGATAATGATAACAAATGGTAATTGTTGTAGAAATAATTTTTCATGCATGACGATGCTGAAGTTGATTGAAACAGATGTGCTAAACAAATGAATAAAATACAAGGTCAAAAAGGCAACCCTATCTTTTATATTTCCTATGAAATAGGCAAGGAAAAAAGCAAAATAAACGTAATTGAAAAGGCTGTTCGCAGTGATCGAAATTCCAATCAAAATCAACGTCCATAAATAAACCGGCCATCCTTTTGAAATGAACGCAATCCGGTAAAAGATAAAGAATAGCAGTGTCAGTAAAATTCCAACAACTATTTCAATCGTGGAAGGTGACTGGAAGATAAAGTAAAACGGCAAAATACCAAGAATCGTCCATATATACGGTGCAATCCCATTATTTTTTTGAAATGTCATATACTTTTTTATCATGAACGAAACCCCATTTTCACCTTTAATCCTTCATTCTCATATCATAACTCAAAGTAGCAATGGATTGAAAATTTGTTCTACCTGGCTCATTCCATATATGTTGTTTACACCCATATGTAATATTTTCCCACAGATAATTATATAATACACTAATCAGAATTTTATACACGTTTAGACCGTTTGAATATTGGAAATACAGGTTGTTATAAAACAACTAGGAGGAATGGATGTTGAGAGAAATATTCAAAAATTGCTCCGAAATTCCTTATTTGCGTCTTGGTGCCGGTGAACCATTAGTTTTTCTTCACGGACTTGGTGAAGTGAAGGAGGGGTGGGGAAATCAATTTGAATTTGCGAATCAGTATGACTTAATTATCCCTGATTTACGAGGTCATGGAGAGTATATTACACCTGGAGAGATATCAATAAAAAACTTTGCTTATGATGTTATTAGCCTATTAAAAGGCCTCGGAATTGAAAGCGCACACATTTGTGGGTTATCAATGGGTGGAATTGTAGCGCAAGAAATTTATCGTCAAGCACCCGAAATGTGCCGCTCCTTAATGCTGGTAAGCACGTTACATTTTGCTCCACATCATCTTGGCAAACTATTTACAGACTTTCGGAAAAATCGATCAGAAAATAAATCTCTTGAGGATATAACAGAAAGGTCTGCGAAGGTTTGCCTCTATTCTTGGACAAAAGAAAATATCGACAGCTTTTCTCAATTTTACAAACCAAATAAAGAATTCTTCTTTAAATCCATGGATGCCTGTCTAAAAGTAAATAATATCACATTACTTCCAACAATCAAGGTTCCCACCCTAATTATTGGCGGCCAGTATGATTCGGTGATCCCTGTTTGGGTACAGCTCATGATGCACAAACAAATTCGCCACTCCGAATTTGTTATTTTCAGGAATACCGGCCATATTGCAAAGTTAGAGGCGAAGGATGAATTCAATCAAGTTCTATGGACATTTTTGAACAAACATAGAATGGCAAGTTAAAGGGGAAGGATTAACCTTCCTCTTCTCATTGCCTCTACTTATTATATATTTCCTTGTACCATACTTTAGTACAAAATCATTTTGAGAGCTGTTTTGAGCGACTGGATGCCCATTGATCAACAATTCCCGCAAACATGCCGGATAATGCAAGTCCAACATGGCCTGATTCAACGCAAAGATATGTTTTATCCTTACTTGATACTAAATCCATAATTGGCTTACTTTGATTTTCCAAAACTAAGTTATCTCTAGAACCAGAGATAACAAATAGATTGGCCTCAATATTACTTAAATCCACCTTTTTATTTCCAACTAAAAATTCCCCTTTTACCAGCTTGTTATCTCTCATCAGGTCATTGGCTAACTGTTTGTAAGCCTCTCCCGTAAAAGGAACTTGATCAAGCGTCCACTTGTTCATTCGACGCCACTTATCCACATAACGCTGATCGTGGGCTCGATTTAAAAGCGTGGTATAGTTAGTAAAATAGATAGGTGATCCAACCGCTCTAAACATCATTTCAACATATTTAGGTGGGACAACCCCATAAACATCGAGAAGATGTTCAATCGTAAAATCCCCATTTTTGAAGCCCTCAGCCCATTTCTCCGGTCCGACTATCGTGGAGAAATCAATGGGTACAGTAGCTACAATTAAATTTTTAATTGGTTCTTCCGCAATCGATGCATAGATAGATGCGATCGTACCGCCTAAACAGTAGCCAACTAATGTAATTTCTTCAACATCAGAATGGCGTATCGCCCGCTTCACAGCTGTTTTTAAATATTTCTCAATATAGGTGTCGAGACCGATTTTTTTGTCCTCATAGCCTGGTGTACCCCAATCCAATAAATACACATCATAGCCCATATCCGTTAGTTTTTTAATAACACTAGACTTTGGATCAATATCTAAAATATAGGGTTTATTAAAAAGTGAGTACACGAAAAACAATGGAATTTCATATTTTTTCTGTTTGGCAGGATAATACCATAACACTGATTTATTCTTTCTCCAAACCTCAGTTCTTGGAGTCTGACCTATCCTGGGCTCCGGTTCACTTAATAGCTTAAAGACATTAGCCCAACGTTCCATTTCTTTCTGGTAATCCACATCGGGAATTAGCCCTTTGAAAGGTGTTTCAGTTGCCACTATCCTACCTCCATTTCAATTTTATTTTGATATTCCTGACCCGTGTAGCTCACGTTCCGCGTCTTTGTCTTTATTGATAAGAGTTTTTAAAGCCTCAAACTCTTCTTTAAAATTCGATAATTTCGAAAGTTCAAACTTCATTTCTTGAAGTTCTGCATGTAGTTTTTTTGATTCAACTTGCTCTTTTTTCGATTTTACTAATTCTGTTTTAAGCTGCTTCGTCAGTTTAATAATTTCTTTGGAAATTTCTACAACACTCTCAATTTCTTTGCTTTGCGTTTTCATGGAATCCTGCAAGTTCCAAATTTGTTCCTCGAGAGCTTCAATTTTCTCTTCCGCTTGAATGGTTAAGTTTGCCACATTAGAGACATCATTTTTAGTTGGCAGATTTAACACATTAGCAAGTGCTTCTTGATTCTTTTTAAATGTATCAAGATAACGGGAGTTAAATTCTGTTCCTATATTTGACATTTTCACGACATCCTTGTTATCAGTCAAAAGATAGAAAAAGTCATTCAACTGTTTTTCCCATAATAGACTAAGCTTATGAATGGATTCATATGGATCGAAAGGTTTTTTACCCGACATTACTTCCACTCCTATGATGAAATTATTTAGATTGATCGTTTGTAGTTTTCATATAGTTTTGAAATGGGAGCATCGCACTTTTCACTTGCTTTGCAAACATATTCACAAATACTTTTTGATTTTCATATAGAACATTGCTAGTTTTCTTCACACTTTCAATATATTTTTCTCTGCCATTTTTCCGATAAGCAATATATTGTTCAACTGTTTCTACAAACTTATCTAGAGCTTCCAATTGACCAGTTATTAATGATTGGGTAGGAGTTAACAATAGGTGAGCTGTTTTGTTTTGAATGTCTTCAACTACTTTGTTAATTTCTTCATATGATTTTACTGGAAATAAATTCTGTAGAGAAGTTGTTGTCACAAGTAATTCTTCGCGAGCTGATTTTTCCCACTCTTTGATTTCCATTCCAAATTGTGCCGAAACCGTGATAGCATTTTCCTGATTCTGTTTAAGCTTTTCCACATAGTTCTTTACAGCTTCCAAGAAAAGTTCATCCCGTTTGTTAAAACGTTCTGTCAAAGCATCCAATTCATTAAACCCAAGCTTCCATAGAAGATCTAGACTTGTTAAATCCTTCTCCCCATCAACCTTCGTTTCTTGATTTTCAACCTCTAATACAGCTTCAGTTTTTTTTGTCATTGTTTTTCTCCTCCATTTTCATGTGATCTGAATGAAATAATTGTTTTAAATCTATTAACTCGGATTCTAAGCTTTTTATCTTACAGTCGTGTATATCCCTTGCCTCCATTTCTAAAACAGATAGCAGGGCTTCACATGACATCCGAACCATACTTAACTGGATATTATTCTTTTGTTGTGCTTGTTTAATCTCATAGATTGTTTCATCAAGAAAATCTAATTTCCCCTCATAATCTACGATTCTTACAGAAATAGCACTTATTTCATCTTTATTCGGAAGGTCTAAATGCTTTAACCATCTAGTTGTTAATCTTTTCTGAATTCTTATTCGTTTCACGTGTGCATCCAGTGCCCTCCCCAAAGCCAATGTAAAGCTGCGTGTATTGGTATGGGCATGGATTTGTTCATTCCATTTTTTTTCTAGCTTTTTATAAAAAGTATCCATTTCTTGGTGGGTGAACTTCATCTAAACCCCTCTTAACTAACTGGCCATTCTCTACTTATTACTGTACACTGGCAGTTGTGCCTCCGTCAACGACAAGTACATGACCATAAACATAGTTAGAAGCATCCGAAGCCAAGAAAAGTGCAGGACCCTTCATATCATCATCGGAACCAAAACGTCCCGCTGGTGTCCTCTCAAGGATTTTTTCACCTGAGTAATCCAGGATGGCTTTTGCCATTTTTGTTGGAAAAAATCCCGGGGCAATTGCATTCACATGGACATTAAAAGGAGCCAATTTAACAGCTAAATCCTTTGTTAATGTAATGACAGCACCCTTGCTTGCAGCATAACCTATTGCATCCATGACTAATGGATCTTGACCACCCATACCCGCTATCGATGCAATATTGATAATCTTACCTGATTTTTGCTTTACCATAATTTTACCAACTGCTTGAGAAAATAAGAAGACTGCCTTAAGATTAATATCCATTACCTTATCCCACTTATCTTCAGGCATATCTAATGCAGGGGCTCCCCAACTGGTACCACTGTTATTAACCAAAATATCAATCCGGCCAAACTCCTTCATGGTTTCGTCAACAACAAGTTGGATATCGGTAGGGTTGGCAACGTCACACTTTAATGCAAGTGAGCGAACCCCTTTTTCTTTAAGCGCTGCGCAGAATTGTTGACATGCATCAAGATTTCTCGAACAAACGACCACATTAGCTCCTGCTTCCGCATAAGCGACAGCGATTTGCTGACCTAAACCTCTTCCTCCGCCTGTAATAATCGCAGTTTTACCTTTTAAATTAAAAAGTTCTTGAATATTCATCGGTTTCTCCCTTCTATTAAGCTTTTACCTTTAATTTCTCTTGGTCTCTTAATACTCTTCTGAGTAGTTTTCCAACAGATGACTTTGGCAGTTCTTCAAGTATTTCTACTTGTTTTGGGGCCTTGTAGGGTGCAAGATTTTCTTTACCAAACTTCAGGATTTCCTCTGCGGTAATGGAAAATCCCCCCTTTAGTTTGACGAAGGCTTTTACCGTTTCCCCACGGTAGGAATTAGGAACTCCAATGACAAGTACTTCTTCAATACCTTCAAGCTGATATAGCACATCTTCAATTTCGCTCGGATATACATTGTATCCGCTCGCAATAATCAAATCCTTCTTGCGGTCAACAATATAAAAATAGCCGTCCTCATCCATTTTTGCGATATCGCCTGTAAACAGCCAGCCATCCTTTAATACTTCGGCCGTATCTTCCGGACGATTCCAATAGCCCTTCATGACCTGTGGGCCTTGGATAATTAATTCTCCTGCTTCGCCTATTGGAGCATCGACATACCCATTGGCTGTTTCATGAACAATTCTTGCAACCGTACTTTGAACAGGGATCCCAATACTCCCATATTTTCTTGGGACGAACGGCGGACTAAAAATGGCCGTTGGGGCTGATTCAGAAAGACCGTATCCATCAAGCAGTTTTGCACCTGTTTTCTTTTCAAACATTTTTACTTGTTCTACAGGTAGTGGAGCACCGCCGCTGCTTAAGTAATACATGTCCTTAAAACTACAAGTATCTAAATCCGGTAAGCTATTTAGTGCAAAGTACATGGTTGGTACAGCTGACATTTGGAACGGCTTTTCACGATTAACCGTTTCCATTACTTCCCTTGCATCAAATCGAGGTAAGACAATCTGATTTGCCCCTTCCCTTATTCCACATAGCGCGACACTTGATAAACCATACACATGGAACATTGGCAAAACGGTTATCATCTTTAAATTTTCCGGTTTATTCTCACAAGCTTTATAAGCAAAATCACAAACTTGATTGAAATTGGCTAGGAGGTTGCGATGTGTAAGCATGACACCTTTAGATACACCAGTTGTTCCACCAGTATATTGTATAAGAGCAACGTCTTCAGATTGCTTTATCTCTACCTCTGGGATATTTACATCCTCTTCTAAAAATTCATCAAAATAATGATCGCCTTCTGCAAGGTCGACTTTTGCACCACCGAAACTTACTGCGATTATCTTCTTCAAGGATGTTTTGGATTGTAATTCTTTTATTCTTGGATAAAATGCATCAAACGCTACTATGTACTCAGAGCCAGAATCATTTAAAACGTGTTCTATTTCTCTTTCTACATACATTGGATTAACTTGAACAGCTATTCCTCCTAAACGAAAGGTACCAAATAGCGTGAATATGTAATGCGGGGAATTAGGAAGCATAATCGAAAGTCGATCACCCTTAGTAAATCCTGCTCGATGTAAGGCTGCAGCAAATTTATCGGTAATCATTTTTGTATCGTTGTAAGTCCAAACCTGTCCATAGAAGGTAAAGGCAGGATTAGTATTATAACGATTGACAGAACCATGTAAAAAATCATAAAGAGAATTGTGTTCAATATTCACATGCTCAGTAATTCTTGGATCATAAATTTTTAACCATGGCTTTTGCTGATAAACCATTAGATACGATGCCTCCTTAGGAATACTAAAATTCAATAGTAATTATTCCATTTAAAAATGGTGCAATAACTATGAAGCGTTCATCTATATCTGTAATTAGAATATTAATATAGTTACGATTATTGTTGTAAATTGGGCATTTGTAAACCTTCCTCTTTCGACAAAATTCCACAAAAAATCCGTGATTCTTAAATAAAAAGAAATACTAATCTCCATAAATTAACTATTAGTTTTTTAGGCATTTTCAAAAACATGAGAAAGATGACGAAAAATGTCGGAATATTTTTTCAATCCCGCACGATCCCGAGAGTAAAAATTCAAATAAATAAACAAACATACCTATTCCCATCCTCCTTCCAAATTAATACAAAACACAAAAAGTAGTATTCTTCTATAACATTTCAACTAGGTGTCAGGCACCAAAGGAATACATTTGTACGTATAGAGAGGACATATGTGAAATGGTTCTTTTGTATTATTCTGAATTTTATAACAACAATTACTTTACAAATAGTGGCAACCCCCTTTATAGTAAAATTCAATAGGAGGGGTAAATTTTGAGTGAAATGACAATTCGTTACTCTGAAATTCCTTACTTACGTTTTGGTAAAGGTGAACCTCTGGTCTTTATTCACGGTCTAGGCGAGGTAAAGGAGGGCTGGAACAATCAGTTTGAATTTGCAGATCAGTATGACTTGATTATTCCTGATTTAAGGGGACATGGTGAGCATATCACTACTGAAAAGATTTCTATACCACACTTTGCTCGTGATATTATTAATCTATTGAAGAAACTCCAAATTGAAAGCGCACACATCTGTGGTTTATCCATGGGAGGAATGGTGGCGCAGGAGATTTATCGTCAAGCGCCTCAGATGTGTCTCTCTTTAATGCTGGTAAGTACATTTCATTTTGTGCCAAAACCTTTAGCAAAGCTAATAATAAACTATCGGAGGGTTCGGTCACTTTCGAATAACCCCAGTCTGCCAAAAGAAACGGCTGCACGTATTTCACTTAATTCATGGAAGGGCAAAGTTTATGAGGATTTCCTTAAATTTTATAAGCCTAATCATGAGGTTTTTCTTAAATCAGTAAAAGCATGTCTCGAAGTAAATAATTTAAAACTACTTCCTAAAATTAAAGTTCCCACATTAATCATGGGCTCTCAATATGATTCAGTCATCCCTGTATGGATGCAACTTTTAATGCATAAAAAAATTCGTCATTCTGAATTTGTTATTATCAGGAATACGGGCCATATAGCCAAGTTAGAACAAAAGGATGCATTTAACAGGGTTCTCCGCAACTTTTTAAAGAAACACTCAAAAGTAAGTTAAGGGAAGAATTCCTTCTTCCCTTCTTCTATGTTCTTTCCTACTACTAATAATCATATAATTTACCGTATCTTTAAAAAGGAGGTTTATTATAAATGCCACAAACTACTGGGAATGGTATAAATCTCTATTATGAGGTTCATGGAGAGGGAGAACCTCTACTATTAATAATGGGGTTGTCGCTTAATTCAAAATCTTGGTTTAGAACTCTCCCCGCTCTAAGTGAGCATTATAAAGTAATTATTTTTGATAATCGTGGTACAGGTCTTAGTGATAAACCTAAAACCCCTTATTCAATCGCACAAATGGCAGAAGATGCTAGGTGCGTCATGGATGCTGCCGGTGTTGACTCTGCCCATGTCTATGGTATTTCCATGGGTGGGATGATTGCACAAAGATTAGCGCTTATGTATCCCGAAAAAGTCCGATCCCTTATTCTAGGTTGTACAACCTCTGGAGGGGTCAATCATGTACAGCCTGGTGCAGATGTCTCGATGTTAATGCTTTCGAGGGGTTCTTCTGTTGCAACACCGGAAGAAATGGCTTGGGCAACTGTTCCAATCCTTTACAGTCATGACTTTATAGAGAATCAGCGGGATTTAGTTGCAGAGGACATACAAAAAAGAATAGAGATCCCTGTGCTTCCCTATGCCTATATGCTCCAGCTCCAAGCCTGCTTAGCTCATGATACCTACAACAAGATAGACCAAATTAAGGCTCCAACCTTGGTTATCCATGGCGATGAAGATAAATTAGTTCCCTACCAAAATGGGGTAACCTTAGCAGAAAAAATTCCAAATGCCGAATTTTTGACGATTCAAGGTGCCGGACATATTTATATAACCGAAGCCAATGATTTAGTAAATGAAAGAGTGTTAGAATTTATAAAGAAACAATAGTTTCTATAGAAATGCCCGATCTCAAAGTGGACCGGGCATTTTAGTATCAAAGTTTAAGGTTTTCTTACTTTCTATTAAGCTTTAACCTTCGAAATCTCTTCATCTCTAAGAACTCTTCTTAATAATTTACCCACTGATGATTTTGGCAATTCAGCAAGAATTTCAACTTCCTTTGGTGCCTTATACGGCGCAAGGTTATCCTTTGCAAACTGTATGATTTTGTCCATAGAAAGTGTATAGCCTTGTTTAGGTTTTATAAACGCCTTCACTGTTTCCCCGCGGTAAGTATCCGGAACACCAATGACAATGGCCTCTTCGACACCTTCTAACATGTAGAGGACTTCCTCAACTTCACGTGGATAAACATTGTATCCACTTGCAATAATCATATCCTTCTGGCGGTCAAGGATATAAAAATAGCCGTCTTCATCCATCTTGGCAATATCGCCAGTAAATAACCAGCCATCTTTTAATACCTCTTCTGTATCCTTTGGCCGATTCCAGTACCCCTTCATTACTTGAGGACCACTGACAATTAGCTCGCCAGATTCACCAACTGGAACATCAATATATTCACCGTCTTCTGTCTCGCGAACAATCCTTACCACCGTGCTTGGAACAGGGATCCCGATACTGCCGTATTTTCTTGGGACAAACGGTGGATTAAACACCACTGTAGGTGCAGCCTCAGATAGACCATACCCATCAAACAGTGTTGCCCCGGTTAATTTTTCAAATGTTTTTGCTTGTTCAACTGGTAATGGCGCACCACCACTGCCAACATACCACATTTTATCTAACCAAGAATCCTTTATTAATTCCGGCTGGCTGTTTAACGCAAAATACATGGTCGGAACTCCTGCAAAGAGGAATGGCTTTTCCCGATTAATCGTTTCAACTACTTCTTTTACATCAAAGCGTGGTAACACAATCTGATTGGCACCTTCTCGAATTCCACAAAGGGCCACACTAGAAAGCCCATAAACATGAAACATGGGCAGAACAGTAATCATTTTAAAAGACTCTGGCATATTTTCACAGGTGTTATAAATAAAATCGCAGACCTGATTAAAATTAGCCAATAGATTATAATGAGTCAGCATAACCCCTTTAGGAACACCTGTTGTTCCACCTGTATATTGTAAAACGGCTACATCTTCATGCGGGTCAATTTCAACTGCTGGAACATCAATCTCCTCCTGAAGGACCTCTTCAAAATAATGGTCGCCTTCTCTTAATTCCTGTCTTTCCTCTCCAAAACTAACAACAATAACTCTTTTCAAGGTTGTGTCAGATTGAACTCTTTTAACCTTAGGATAAAAAGCATCTAACGCTACCATGAACTTGGCTCCTGAATCGTCCAAAACATAGGCAATTTCCCTTTCCACGTACATCGGATTCACTTGGACTGCAATTCCACCTAATCGGAAAATAGCAAATAACGTGAAAATATAATGGGGGCTATTGGGAAGCATAATGGCTACACGGTCACCTTTTTTAAAGCCTTGTTTATGTAATGAAGATGCGAGCCGATCGACAATAATTTTTGTTTCCGTGAAACTAAAAACTTTTCCATAAAAAGTAAAAGCTGGTTTATCACCAAAACGTTTTACTGCGCCTTCTAAGAAATCATATAACGACTCATGCTTTACACATACATTCTCACTTACTCTGGGATCATACAATTTTAACCAGGGCTTTTGCTGATATACCATAAACAAATCCTCCTCAGGTATTCAAATTTTTAAATCCAGTTAAATTATTGTTTCAATTGAGAATTTTGTAAACATGACATTCTCGACAATATTCCTCAATAACTTCAGGGTTTTATAAAAAATAAGAATACCTATCAGTCTACTTCCCGTTTTCCAAAGCGCATATGTCGAACAATGCCAGAATTGTATCAATTGTTCACAAAATCATAACAATTATTTGTGAAATTTATTTGAAAATCGACCGAATCGAATTTGTAAAAACTTCGTTAAATAAAGTGGAAATGCTACCCGAATTAGTGAGCCTGAATTGTAATATCAATCGTCTTATACGCAATCAAATAGGTTGCCAATGAGTATACAGCCTCAGTAAAACCAAGGATGGTAATGGATACTCCAAAGATGAATAAGTTAAAGAATAAAATAAATTGTCCTATGGTAAAAGCGCTGCGTTTACTAAAAAGAATCGCTAAAACTTCTGTACCATCTAAACAACCACCACACCGAATCGTTATTCCGACCCCCAATCCCAAGCTAATTCCTCCAAAAAGAATCACTAATATTGGGTTGTGTGTGATGACAGGAAAATTCTCTAATAGGTGTGTTCCAAATGATAGAACAAGAATAGCAAAAAGACTCAGCATTAAAAATCTTCTTCCTAGAAATGAATAAGCTAATAAGAAAAAGGGAGTATTTAGTATTAATAGATATAATCCAATTTCTTGATTTGTAATATGGGAGAGAAGGATGCTTATGCCAATAATCCCTCCATCTATAACAAAATTTCCCACTAGAAATAGTTGCAGTGAAATTGTAACAAGTGATACACCGCAAAAAATAAGCCCTGCCCGTTTAAAAAGGGAGATCTCACTTGATCTAGAAAAATCAGAATAATATTTTATGCGTTTTATATTCATATTTACTCGTCCCCTTTTTGCCCTTAAATGCAGTGACACGTGTATTAAATATATTCGGTAAAAAGATAAACATTCTCTACCTCCCCAATTGTAAAAAAAGAGCCGCTAGGAACAAATTATTCTTTGCTCCTAACGGCTCTATTATTTTCAAGCTTGAGATGTAAACGGATGTTTAAATTCCTCGGGAAGCAAGACGTTAGATAGATTTTTAATAAAAAGAACATTAACTTTTAATAAATGACAAACTATCCAAGTCATCCTATCCCCCTATTGAAACTACAAAAGGACGAGTCCTTTATCGACTTGTCCTTTTATGTGTGATTACTAGTTTAGCATCTTAAATACTTGCTCCACATCTTTATCGCCACGACCTGATAGGTTAACAATCAATATATCGTCGGTAGCCAATTCTTTAGCCAGTTTTATCGCATATGCTACAGCATGAGAACTTTCCAAGGCAGGAATAATGCCTTCCGTCTTGCTTAACACTTGAAACGCCTCTAACGCCTCCTGCCCAGTTACGGTTACATATTCAGCACGCCCGCTTGTTTTCAAATGGCTGTGCTCTGGTCCGACACCAGGATAATCAAGTCCCGCAGCAATCGAATACGTTGGTTTAGGCTCGCCCTTTTCATCTAGTAATGTTAAACATCTAAAACCATGGATTACACCTGGGACACCTTCAGTCAGAGTCGGCGCCTCCGCGGGTTCTACCCCAATTAAACGCACATCTTTTTCATAAATATAATGAGCAAAGGCTCCAATGGCATTACTTCCGCCTCCTGCACAGGCAATCACCGCTGTCGGAAGCCTGCCTTCTTTTTCAAGAACCTGGCGCTTTGACTCTTCACTTATAATTGATTGAAAATGTTTGACCATTGATGGATATGGGTGTGGACCCACAGCTGAACCTAATAGGTAAAAGGTACTTTTATAGTTTTGCACCAAGTCGCCTAAGGCTTCGTCAACCGCATCCTTTAAACGGCCCTGCCCCTTTTCTACTGGTACAACTTTCGCTCCTAATAATTCCATTCGAAAGACGTTGAGCGCTTGACGTTCCGTATCCAGCTTGCCCATATAAATGATACATTCCATCCCGAACATGGCACATGCGGTTGCAGTTGCCACACCGTGCTGGCCTGCTCCGGTTTCAGCAATAATTCGCTTCGCACCCATTCGTTTGGCTAAAAGAATCTGACCGATGGCATTATTAATTTTGTGTGCCCCCGTATGATTTAAATCTTCTCGTTTCAGATATATTTTTGCCCCTTGATTTTGTTTGGTTAAATTTTCAGCGAAGGTTAACGGATTTTCTCTGCCTATATATTCCTTTAAGTAATACTTAAATTCCTCAATAAATTCCGGATCATCCTTATAACGGAAAAATTGTTCTTCTAATTCGTTCATTACTAGTTGTAGCTCCTCGGGTACAAAGCTTCCGCCAAACTCTCCAAAATACCCTTTCTTCTCTACACTAACTCTCTCCATGCTCATCTCGACTCCTTCTAAACTATTATTTAAACTAGCCTCTATCTAATTAACTGAATATTCCTTTAATTATTTTACCATACTGTCTATTTTCTGCAACCATTAACTCTCCTGAACTAATTGAAAAAGCCTGCACTGTTTCAGATAAAGGGTTCCGTCTTCGGGTGCTTTCTTATTAAAAGACACAAGATTGACGTATGAATCGCATACGTCTTTTCTTTATTTATCAAGGTTTCTTCGAAATTTCATTAACTTTGACATAGCAATTGAGGATCAGAGGATCCGCATCTATCTGTTGGGGGGAGCGGTAGGATAATTACCCGAGCTAATAAATAGACGGAAAAATTCCGCTTAATTCGTAATTATTATTAAAAAAGGCTTAAATAGACGGAGAGATTCCGCCTATTGACTCGAAAAATTCGAAAAGGGAAGATTTTTCTTTGCATAACCGGAAAATCTCCGCTTATTTTACTTTTTTATATACCATTAACGATGTCAATACGACTGTCATTTCGGTACGTATTTTATGAAAAGCACCTCAAAAGGTAACCCTTTATGTTTCAGATAGGCTATCAAAAAATTTCGATAGCCTTTTTATTTGGTCTACCTTCCTTAAATAAAATAAAAAATTGCCGAGAAAAATACCCTTTCTCGACAATCTGCCTGCACGGTTGTGCAGACTCTTTTCACTAGATTCTATTATTTTCTCTTTATTCATATCTCAAGGAATCAATAGGATCCAGTTTAGAAGCCTTATTTGCTGGGAGCAGTCCAAACACAACCCCAATGACCATCGAAAATAGAACTCCGCCTAACACTACTTGCCAAGACACCAAAGCTGGCCAGCCTGCAAAGAAACTCACGATTGTTGACGTTCCCCACCCAAGCAAGATTCCGAGGATGCCACCAATAAAGGTCAGTGTCATCGATTCAATTAAAAATTGTGTTAACACCTGACCTCGTGTGGCCCCCAATGCCATCCGGATTCCTATTTCCCTTGTTCTTTCGGTCACCGATACGAGCATAATATTCATGACGCCAATCCCGCCGACAAATAAAGAAATCCCTGCAATACTGCCGATAATTAGGGTCATAATTTTTGTGATTTGTCCTACTCCCTGAGCGATTTCTTCCATATTGATAACCTGGTAAGATTTCTCCGTATTATGCAGGTTATTTAAAAGCTTTGCTGCCTTTTTACCTGCCACCTGCAATTGGTCAGCTGAAGCAACTTGCAGGGTTACTTGGGTAAAATCGCTGCTACCGTAAATAGTTTTCCAAGTTTGGAATGGGATATAGACCTCCATTGAACCAAAGGCAAAGAGACCTGTTGGTTTTTCAAGGACCCCGATAATTTCGATTGGCTGGTTGGCAACCATAACAACATTACCAACTGGATTTTTCCCTTTAAAAAGTTCCTCTTGTAATTTATTACTAACTAGCCCTGCCCGCCGGCCGCCTAAAAAATCAGAAGCAGAAAAATTCCTTCCCTTGGCAACCTTCAGCTCATTTAATTTAAGATATGCTTGATTAATACCGGTTGTCGACACATCCCCTGTTTCCTCTTGGAAGCGAATGGCCGACAATTTAGTGCTTGATGCAACTACACTCTTTATTTCTGGAATTTGTTCAAGCGCCCTGATATCTTCCTGTTTGAAAGGAGCCTGTTGAAATATATTAGGGTTTGCTCGAATTTCCTCATCAGAAGGCTGATAAAACAATTCAATTGTATTCCCCGGGCCTGTAATCTGTGTTTTTAACATCGCCTCTCCGCCCTGCCCGATGGCTACCACGATGATGACAGCACCGACGCCAATAATAATTCCAAGCATCGTCAGAATACTGCGCATTTTATGAGCTTTAAGGGAGCTTAATGCCATAAATAGATTTTCCATAAAACTCATTCAATTTGCCCCCTTACACCCTCAGAAGGAGACAGAATCCTTCCGTCTCTAACCATAATCGTTCTGTTCGCGTATTCCGCCACTTCAGATTCATGGGTAACAACGATAATGGTTACACCTTCCTCATTCAGTTCCTTAAATTGTTCCATTATGTCCTTACTGGTTTTCGAATCAAGAGCTCCAGTTGGCTCATCAGCTAAAATTAGTTTAGGTGTATTGACAATCGCTCTAGCAATCGCAACACGCTGCTTTTGTCCCCCTGATAATGCATTAGGAAGATGGTTCATTCGATCGATAAGTCCGACTTTTATTAATGCTTCTTCCGCACGGGCCTGGCGCTCTTTTTTTGAGATTCCGGCATAAATCATTGGCAGCTCGACATTTTTTAAAGCTGACAAACGCGGCAGTAAATGGAACTGTTGAAAGACAAAGCCTATTGATTGATTTCTAACCCGTGCCAATTCCTTGTCATTATAATGCGATACATTTTCACCGCCAAGGTAATACTCTCCTTCAGTCGGTTTATCTAGACAGCCAATAATATTCATTAAGGTTGATTTACCTGAACCAGATGGACCCATAATGGCAGCAAATTCACCTTCGTGAATCTTAAGATCGATACCGTTTAAGACAGGGACACTTTCTTTTCCAAGCAAAAACGATCTAGTGATGGATTCTAGCCGGATCATTTGACTGTCACTTCCAACCCATCCTTAATATTATCAGGTCCATTAACAATAACTTTGTCCCCTTTTGAAACACCCTTAAGGATTTCAATCTTCTTCCCTGATGTAATGCCGGTTTTGACATCCTGCTTACGGGCTTTTCCATCCTTTACAAGATACACATATGGCTTATCCCCATCGTCAAATAATGTATCTAGCGGCAGGACCATCGCTGTTTTTTTATCCGTTTCAATCTCCATGATGACTTGGAAGCCTGGTTTTAACGTTTTGGTATCACCAGAAATTTTTACGATGACGGGATATTGTACGGCCTGGGTGCCATTTTGCAAACCCGTTTGGCTTTGCTCAGGTAAAATAGCAGTCTTGGTAATAACGCCTTGCCACTCTTTGCCAGGGACTGCATCCGATCGAAGAACCACTTTTTGTCCACTGCTAACTTTTAGGGTGTCGTATTCTGACAAAAGCCCCGATGCTGTCATTCCTTCTAACTTACCAATATGTATAATAGGCTCGTTTGCTGCTTCGATCGAAGATGATGATGGCTTCTTTGCGGATAAAACGGTACCTGCGATTGTACTCTTAATCTTTAATTCATCTTGTTTTTTACTTATCAGGTCTTTTTGAAGTTCTGTTTGCTTTAGTTCGATGTTGGCTAACTTTTTTTCCATCTCAAGCTGTTCATATTCAGGAGCAAGCTGTTTTTTTGCTTCCTTTTTTCCTACTCCTACCTGCTCACTTAACGTCTTTTCTTTGTCTTTCAATTGATCAAGTTTCTTATCAATTTGGTCGATCTTTAAATTTGCAGATTCGACCGATAATTTATTTTGCTCAATTTCAAGCTCAAGCTGTGCGTTTTGCAGTTTGGCCAGGACAGTGCCTTTCTTTACTGTCTGGCCTTCTTTGACTAGTAATTCCTTGATTTCCCCTTTTTCAGGTGTTGCATATACCATTTGTTCCTCCTGAAGTTTCACGGTTCCAGGAATCATTAAAAGCGAAGAGATTTCCCCTTGACTAATTTCTGTGGTTTTAACGGAAGGTCCCTTAGTAAAAACCTGCCGGTAGACACTAACAGAAATCATAGAAATGACCAAAATAATTACACCAAGCGCAATCCAAGTTTTCTTTTTCATTATAACTTCGGTGCTCCTTGCAAGAGAGTTCCAATCAAACCAAAGCCAATACTAATGAGGAAGAATATGATGGCTATCGTCCATGCGAGCCCTTTAGAAAATTGCGCTGTTTTATTAAGTCCAAGTGCAGTCAACACCACGGACCAAATCCCAAATACCTCGATGGAACTTAGTACATCAGCTTTTTCCTGATTTAGCACCCCTGCTAAACTAGTAATATATATTTCCGGATTTCCACCAATTGCATAGCTAATGGCCATATTTAAAATCAAACCAGTTGCCCCGATAATCATAATATAAGTATTCATCGAGAGTAATTGTTTAAAAGAAACCGCTGAACTTGCAATTCTTGCAATCGCTAATTGAATAGCACTGCTGATTAGTACTCCAAAAATCGGTGTAATGATTCCTGTTACCATAACTGTTACTTTTGTAATTGTTAAAACCAGATCTATCTGGTCTTTTGGCACTCCCTGTTCAATTAAAGTATCCGCATCCAAAGACAGTGCCATAAAAGCCATACCGACCACATAGAGGAAACTAATAGTAATAAGCGGTACCCATATTTTCGGGCTTTGCTTAATCCTCTCAAACTGCAAACCAGGACTTGTAAACATACCCAATAACTTCGGATTCTCATTCAAAATATTCACTTCTTTTTGCAATTCCATGTTTAACACCCCTATTCCACTTATGTAAAATATTCCTATTAAGTATACGATAAAACAGGACAAAAGTTTCATTTTTTTCTAGTGGTGCCTGACACCAAAAAAATACTATAGTTTGGCTTCTCTTCCATGTTTTTGGTATAATTTTATCTATTAAAAGTAAAAGGGGAATAAAATGTCAAAAAGAAAATTTCAGTACGGGTTAATCCAAATACTTTTGATTTTAACTATCATCTTTGTTTCAACAAAGATATCATTCTTATTCATGCCCATTGGCATCTTTTTCTCGACTATTTTTTTTCCTATACTGATTACAGGATTTCTTTTTTTCTTGCTAAATCCTGTCGTTAATTTCCTTCATCGTCACAAAGTACCCAGACTGCTTGCCATCCTCATTATTTATGTCGTGTTTATAGGCATTCTGGTATTAGCAATTGTCAATTTGGTCCCTGCAATTACAGAGCAATTTACCGCCCTTGCCAATGCGCTTCCTGACTATGCCAACAAAACAATGCAGTATTTTGACAAGTTATCACGAAGCTCAGAATTCAAATGGGTCATGAACGAGCAAAACGACCTTTTAGAAACTGGGAAACAAAAACTGATTGCCTTCGCAAACACCCTACCAGACAGAATTACTGGCGGTATTACAAATATTCTCGGTGTGATCTCTAATATTGCAATCATTTTAGCAACCGTACCTTTTTTATTGTTCTATATGTTTAAGGATGGACATAAGTTCCCTAAGGCAGTCACTAAATTCCTTCCTGCAACTTATCGAGAAGCCGGGTTGATGATGTTAAAAGAAACAGGTGAAACACTTTCTTCCTATATTCAAGGACAAGTCATTGTAGCTCTGTCAGTAGGAACACTTGCTTTTGTTGGTTACCTGATTATTGACTTGCCATTTGCGTTAGTTATGGCTTTGATTGTAGCGTTTACGAACATAATTCCTTATGTCGGGCCCATACTCGGTGGTGCCCCTGCGGTGATTGTTGCTCTTTTTGATTCACCTACCAAAGCCTTATTGGTTATCGTGATTATCGTTATTGCACAGCAAGTTGAAGGCAATGTCTTATCTCCGCTCATCCTCGGTAAATCACTGGATACCCATCCTGCGACAATCATCATTGTCTTGCTGGCGGCCGGAAATTTGGCCGGTATCTTGGGAATGGTTTTGGCTGTCCCGTTTTATGCAGTAGTTAAGACGATTGTTTTGAACGTATTAAAGTTTTTAAAAGCTCGAAAAATGGCAACGATCACTGAACAGCCCTAAGAATACAAAAAACTGTTAAGAGAAATGTCTCCTAACAGTTTTTTTCGAGTTTCCAGCTAGAATATCACCATCCCCGGCCTGCACCACCGCCACCGGAAGATCCGCCTCCGCCCCCTCGAGAACCACCACCGCCTCCTCTGCCTCCACCTCTGGAGATAATAGACAAGAGAAGATAAGTGAGCGTTCCGCCAAAAAACTTGAAATCTAAAAACACAACGCCAATAATAACAATGACCATTAACCAACCGGGAATACCTAATCCTTTTTCACCTGCTGCCTGCGTCTGCTTACCAACATCACCTTCATTGCCATACTCAGCAAGGACTTCCTTTGCTAAAGCTTTATAGGTTTCAACAATAGCTGTGTTTGGCTGTTGATTTTTTAAATATGGAAAGGCATATTCATCAAGAATTCGGCCTGATTTTCCATCCGGAATTCTGCCTTCAAGTCCATAGCCTACTTCAATTCTCACTTTGCGTTCTTGTAAGGATAAGACGAGCAATACACCATTGTTTTTCTCTTTGTTTCCGATTCCATATTGACGAAAAGCAGCATTCGCAAACTCTTCCATCGGTCGATCCCCGATAGTACTCACAGTTAGAACAGCGATTTGTGCCGTTGTTTGGTCCTCAATGTTTCTGCCTAAATTGATTAATTCTGTTCTTTCTGTTTGGTTTAATACATTGGCAAAATCCTGTACATATATGTCTCCAACTGGGGCTGGAATTTGGACTTCTTCAGCATGTGTATTTATAGCACTTATAAAAAAAGTGAAAAACACCAATAAAAGGCTGAAGACCCGTTTCGCATTCATTATTCATTGCCCCCAAAGTCAACTTTTGGCGCTTCTTGCGCACTAGGGTCCGCTTTAAAATACTCTTTTTCATCAAATCCAGTAATACCTGCAATCATCGCACCAGGAAAGCTCTTTATTTTCTTATTATAAACAGCCACTTGATCATTGTAATCTTTGCGTGCGACTGAAATTCTGTTTTCCGTTCCTGCAAGTTCATCCATTAATTGAGTAAACTGTTGATTGGCTTTTAGATCTGGATAATTCTCAACTACAACAAGCAATCGACTTAAAGCACCTGATAATTCTGAGTTTGCTGTTGCTTGTTCATTTGGTGTATTCGCACCAGCCAGTCGGGCGCGGGCATCCGATATCGATGCAATTACTTCTTTTTCATGAGAGGCAAAACCTTTAACTGTATTTACTAGGTTTGGAATTAAATCCAGTCTTCTTTGCAGTTGATTTTCAATTTGTGCATAGGACTGATCTACATTTTCTTCTACATTGACAAAAGAGTTATAACTGGAAATAATCATGGCACCAAAAATAACAATCACCGCGACAATGATTCCAATCACCATATATCCTTTTTTCAAATTCATCACGTCCCTTCTTTCTTAGTATATTTCAAAATTAAATATTATTCCTTAATCAACACTTATCATTTGTACTTTTTTATACATTTCATTTGTTGTTTTAGATAACGAGAAATAGAGCCCACTCCGGATAGGAATGGGCTCATTTGTTTTCAATTAATCATTCATATTTCGTTGGGTCAACAAAGGCGACATAGATCAAATAAATAACCATGCAGATTGCTGTTGTAATAAATCCCCAGCCAAGTGTGATTTGTTCAATGATTAGATAGTTGTTACATAGTTGCACAGGGGAATCGATATATAACCAGCCCATTCCAAAAAACACGAAAATAAAAAAATAAAAAACAATATTTTTCACAATTGGTTTAAGCTTTTTCCAACTATCCCTTAGGGGCACGCCTGCTAATATTGGTAAACTGATAAATTTAAAAACTTCCATCCCTTGTGTCGTCAAGGCTTCATCCATTGAACGTGGCATTGTCCAATAGGTGACGATCACACCAAACAAGATAATTCCCGGGATTCCATTCCTATTCCATTTTTCAAAAAAGCGAGGAAAGCGTAGTTGAAACAAGCGGGCAAATAGAAAGCCAGTAATAATCAACAAGGGCATCTGCATATGCATGTGTATTATCATCACTGATTCCATTAAGTTCGCGACAGGAGGCAACGCAAGAAAAACAAGGATAAATAGGCCATATAGGAATTGTTTCATGACTATTCACCCGCTTCCTTGTCAAGAATCCCTATGAGCTCGTTAGCAGCTTCATCCATTCTTTTATAGTCCAAGACATCAAGCAGACTGCCTTTTTTATCCACTAAATAAAAAGCCGAATTATGGGCAAAGTTTCCGTTTTCATCAGGAATCACAATGACCCCAAACGCCTTTAATAACGAATCTAACTCTGATTGATTTGCAATTCTGGCCATCCTCCAGGTTTCTCCATCACTATTAAAATAGCCTCGGTATTTTTCTAATGTGGATGGATCATCTCTAGTGGGATCAAAACTAATACTTAAAAAAACAACATCTTTTCCTATATATTTGGTTGGTACCTTATCATAAACTTTAGACATGTTCATTTCTAATTGCGGGCAAACCGTTGTACAGGATGTATATAAAAATGTAATAAAAACATATTTATCTTCAAATTCAGCAATCGAATATTTCCGCCCCTTACTATCTTCAAAGGTTACATCTGGAAATTTAGGTTTCTCGTCTATTAGTTTATTTACTCTCGCAGTTTCCGCGGTAAACGCCTGAAAGCCATTGGTTCCAAAATAGAATAGGCCGAATCCAAATAAAAGGACAAGAAAACAAGCAAATGTATTATGCCAGGTTTTGATCATGAAGACCACTTCCCAAATCTTTTGATTTTCCACTTGCATTCTAGCTCTAAATAAGTAGAAAGAGATAGCCCAAAATCAACGAGCTATCTCTTTACTTTTATATCACCATGTCTTATATGGTGGTGACCCTGGTGGTGCATTGACGATAAATTCCGTTAATGGAATGACATAGGCCATTGCAACAACTAATAGCATGACAACAATCCATAGGCCCCAGCGTTCAGTCCAATATGGAGTTTTAGATGCATTTTCTTCTTCTTCAGCAATCGGAAATTCTGTTTCTCCTTTCGGTGCAAAGAACATCATATTAACAACGGCATACACTTGAAGCAGAACGCCAATAATTAACAGTGTTCCCCCTACCGCTAGGCACATTAAATAGGGACTCCAGCTTAATGCAGTTGCATTGTCTCCATAGGTTGTAAATGAAGTTCTACGCGGAGAACCAAGTAAGCCTACCCAATGCATCGCGCCCGACATAAATATCATACCTATTGTCCAGATCCAAGTTTGAATGACACCTAATTTGTTAATTTGTGGAGTTAAGACACGGTTTGAAATATATGGAACTAACCAATAACTAATCCCAAAGAATGTCATTACAACCGACATCCCAAGTGTTAAATGGAAATGTCCAACAATCCACATCGTATTATGAACGACCTGATCTAATTGATTGGTACTTTGAGCAATTCCACCTGCACCGGCTGGAATAAAAGCAATCATCGCAATCATTGGAGCTAGGAAACGAACATCACCCCATGGCATTTTTTTATACCAGCCAATAAGTCCTTTTTCGCCTTGCTTTCTAGCTGTCTTTTCAAATACTGCAAACATAGCCCACGCTGTCATTAATGAAGGGAAGCCGATGGCTAAGCTCATAAATACATGCATAAATTTAACTGCTTCTGCAATTCCTGGGTCAATAATTTGGTGATGGAATCCACCTGTAATGTTCATGACGACCAAGCCAATAATTACGACACGAGTTAATGTATCACTCCAGCGTTTTCCACCGATAATTTTTGGTACTACAACGTACCATGCCGAAACGGCTGTTAAATACCAAATATTAACTAATGTATGACCAAAAGCCCAAAATAGTGTACGAGCAACCATGACGTTGATTGTTTCAACCCAGCCAAATGACCAAGGAATAATCATAACGATTACTTCTATAGCTACAGGCACCGAACCGAAAAATAATAGGATAAATACACCAGTAGCAAAGTAAGCAAGGATTGGTACATGCTGCCCTTTGTTATTCCTTCTCCAATTCGCAACTTGGATAAAGGCACCGAACGCACACATCCAAACCCCAACCACAATTAATGCTAACCCAATATAAAACATTGGGGCAGCTGCCATTGGCGGATAAAAAGTATACATTACAGATGCATCACCCATGATGATTGGAATGACTGCCAAAACAAACCCGACAATCTTCAATCCAAAGCCAATCCATGCCATCGTTCTCACTTTTGGAAGAAGCCCTCCTAAAGTATGTGAAAGACTGGCATAAAAATAGCCAATTGTAAAGAAAGCAGTTAATACGACAACTAATATTAAACCATGAGCTGTTAGGACTTGATAATAGTTTAGCCAGGATGGCAACTCTAAAAGTCCTGCACGGTTAAGTCCTTGGATAAGTCCTAAAATTCCACCAAGCAGTAATGCTGCAAATGCTACAAATATATATGATTTCGTTAATAAAGCATCCTCTTTGCTTATTCCCATTACTTTATTTGCTTTATCTTTAAATGTTTGCGATTTTGCTGTTTGCATCTTGTTTCCCCCCTTTATTTAACCGTAATCGTTGTACTCATTGCTTGGTGTCCAGCCCCGCAATATTCATTACATAACACTAAGTAAGTTCCCGGTTTATTAAACTTTTGTGTGATCTTTTGAATATGGCCTGGCATAACCATTGCATTCAGGTTTGTTCCAGCAACTTCAAACCCGTGTACAACATCTTTTGATGTTAAAGTAAAATGCACAGTTGATCCTGCAGGCACCTCAAAATTGCCTGGATTAAAACTGAACGCTTGTAATGTCATAATCACTTCATATTCATTTTCACCAATCTTATTAACACCTGGTTTATCGAATGGCGCTGTTTGATCTACTTTTTGTGGATCAATGATTTCCTTATTGCTTGGTGGTGCCATATCTAATGCAAAGGCCTGATAGCCTGTGAAAAACATAAATATCATAATTATCCCAAAACTTATGGTCAGCCAAATTTTTTCATCAAGATGCATCTTCATCCCTTTTCCCCCCTATACTCTCGCCATATATAGCCCATATAATACGAAATACGTAAGTACGATAACTGCTCCTACAACACTTACGGAAATCCATGTTCCTTTTAACGGTGCTTCTTGTGCTTCACCCGACTTCTTTTTGTTGTTCACTTTTGTAGCTCCCATCAAAACCCATCCCCTTTTATGATGTTTATACTTATATCATAGTTGGGAATTATTCTCATTGTAGTGAACCGTATCACACAACAAGGAATTTTTATAAAAATAAATAATTTAAGACATCCCAGTCATAAAAAAAAGTCTGACCCTTGTATGGCGATTATGCCAACAAGGGTCAGACTTTTTCTTGTAATTATCCTTAGTGATTAAATATCGGCAGGGTAACAATAATCATCATGAGGAAGATAATCGTTATATAATTAACAGAATATAGAAAATTAACTTGTGCCCATTTAAGGTCATTTTTTGTAAAAAATCCGCTAATACTAACAACTAACCATCCAATGTTAAGCAAGGTAGCTATGACCATAAAGGTAACTCCTAGTGGCGCTAGAAAGAAAGGTAATGGAAATAAGCAAGCAATATATAACACCATTTGCCGTTTAGTCACTGCCAACCCTCGAACAACAGGAAGCATCGCAACCCCTGCCGCTTTATATTCTTTAAATTTCTTTACGGCAATGGCAAAGGTATGGGGCATTTGAAATATAAACAGGATTAGAAACAAGATTATTGGTACTTTTTGAAATCCAGGTGCGATAGCTGTCCAGCCAATTAATGGTGTTACAGCACCAGAAATACTTCCTATTATCGTGTTAAAGGTATACTTCCGTTTTGACCACATGGTATAGGGAAAGCAATAGGTAAACCATCCCACGAAAGCGTACAACGATGCTTCAAAAGTTGTAAAAAGTAAAAGAATAAACCCAAGAGCGGTAAGAGAAATCCCCATCGTTAACACGACTTTCAAAGAAATATTACCCGTTACGGTTGGACGGCTCTTTGTTCGATCCATTACGGTATCAATATCAACATCGTACCAGTTATTAAGCGCAAGTGCACCGGCAATTACCATTGTACTTCCGAAAATTGTCAAGAGTAATACATCCATATTTGTTGAAAGAGAAGCGTTCGTAAAATGTAAAGCTAACCAGAATCCTGCAAAGACAGGCAGAACATTAGCGATTAAAACATTTGCTTTAAACAGTAACTTCAAGTCAGTTATAATACCGGATATATTTCGTTGATTTGATATTATCGATCTTCCGTCCTTCCGTAGAGAAGGTATTTCATTATTACTCATTTAATATCCTCTCCTAAGAAGTAATACAAAACAGATATAATCTATCATACCATATTAAAATTATCAAAATAAGTGTCAGGCACCTGGAAATGACTGTTGCTTACTCCCAATCAAAACTGCCGGGTATAGTGTCATGTACTTTCTACAAAAATCACTGGAACTATTCTCTACACTTTCTTGCGGTTGCTACGATTTTACCATATTTCCCTTATATGTGATAATAATAGAATATAGCAAAAGGAGGGGTGAGTTATGTTGTCCAACAACGAAGACAACGAAGACAATGAAGCTATTGTCATTCCATTGTCTGAACCGTTTAACATGATCGCCAACCTTGGCTACCTGAAGCGTAGTACTAATGAATGTATGTTTGAAGTCGACAACGATGTCATTAGAAGAGTGATAGCAATTGGTGGGACTAGAATCTTAGTACAGATAGAATGCTCCGATAATAAGCAGTTGAATGTCCACTTTCTAGGAGGTACTCAACCTACCAAGCTTTGGCAGCGTGCTGAAGTTGTGCATTACATTCGAGATTGGTTTGATCTCGATAACGATTTAATTCCTTTTTATGAAATGGGAAAAGCTGATTCCTTACTAAAAATGACCGTTGAGAAGTTTTATGGATTGCGCCTCATCGGCATTCCTGATTTATTTGAAGCTCTCTGCTGGGGAGTATTAGGCCAACAAATTAACTTAGGATTCGCCTACACATTAAAGCGACAATTTGTTGAAAAGTTCGGTGATTCGATCGAATGGAATGGTATGAAATATTGGATCTTCCCAACCTACGAACGAATTGCCCAACTCACACCAATTGATCTTGAAGATATTAAAATGACCGTGAAAAAGAGTGAATATATTATTGGAATTGCAAAATTAATGGCGAGTGGAGAATTATCCAAGCAGAAGTTAATCGAAGTAGGTAGCTTTAAAGAGGTCGAAAAAAGTTTAATTAAAATACGTGGGATCGGTCCATGGACGGCCAATTATGTGCTGATGCGCTGCCTCCGTTTTCCGAATGCCTTTCCTATCGATGATGTTGGTCTAATCAATGCGATCAAAACATTATTAAAAATGGATAGAAAACCAACCAAAGAGGAAATCCTCGCTTTATCGATTCCATGGGCAAATTGGGAATCCTATGCAACCTTTTATTTATGGCGAGTTTTGTATTAAGTTGAATAAACAACTCAAATAAAAGATAAAAGTACAAGTTAGAATAAAAAAACACCTGATTAAATAAGTAACGGATTTACTTGTGAGGTGCAAAACGGTAAATCACAAACCTAATCACATAGCAAATCACATAAATTTCACAACATAATTCACAGAATATTGCACAGTTAAAAAGGCTTAGAGATGCAAATATCTCTAAGCCTTTTTTATTTTCTTTTATTCAATAAAGCACCAGTTGTGGTACAAGTTCATTAGACGCTAAAGCGGGTTCGATAAATAAGCGGAGAACTTTCTCTTAAATAGGAAATAGCACTGAAAATAGTTTAAATAGACGGAAGGATTCCGACTATTGACTCAAAAAACGTGAAAATGGGTAATTTTGCTTTGCTTAATCGGAAAACCTCCGCTTATATTCCCCCGAACTGTGCTCTATTCTATGTCTAACCGGAAAATCTCCGCTTATTTTAAATATCACTGTTTACTCAATTAAGGATAAGACTTCTGATGTTTCAAAAAAACCAAGTGAACCTCATTAAAATTAAATTCCAACAATCTTTGTAACCGCAACATAATCCACGTGCCCCTGAAGAGGCAGTGATTGAGCCGAGCTCCCTGACTAAGTTTCGGAAACTCAGACTCCAATTAACATATATACCCTACAAACTACCCGCGTATTTATTCTCAAAATAAATAAATTTATCAAATTAAAAGGTGAGCACAATTAACCAATTGATGGCTAAAACGCAATATCACTAGTATTATCCTCCTGGTATTCTAAAAGTTAACACTATCTTAATATATATTTTGCTATATTATTTTTTGGGCCTATTAAAAACAAAAAATATAGAAGGATGGGTGCATAATGAAATTAGGAAGAAGAAACAGGAGCAAGAAAATTTTGTCCAGTACACTTGCAATCACCGTGTTAGCAGCTCCTTTCTTGTCTGGCAATGCAATGGCTGCAAAGCCCTCTAAAGTCAAGGTTCAATCAGAGGTTGAACTTCGTATTATGGAAACGACCGATGTCCATAACAATCTACTAAGCTATGATTATTATAAAAATAGTGTAGCTCCTAAATTGGGACTGGCTAAAACGGCAACTCTTGTGAAAGAAGCACGAAAAGAAGTAGAAAACTCTGTACTCGTGGATAATGGTGACCTTATACAAGGGAATCCTCTCGCTACATACAAAGCAAAAATTGATCCTCTAGAGGAAGGAGAAATACATCCAGCTATCAAGGCCATGAACCTAATGGGCTATGATATGGCGACACTCGGAAACCATGAGTTTAACTATGGATTGGAGTATCTAGATGAAGTGTATGATGATGCCAACTTCTCTTTTGTCAACGCCAATGTATACGTAGATGATCATGATAATGATCCAACTAATGATGTAAATAAATATACTCCTTATAAAATTGTGAATAAAAAAGTAACAGATGAATTTGGTAAAACTAATGTTATTAAAATTGGATATATTGGGTTTGTTCCTCCTCAAATTAATGAATGGGATAAATCGGTTCTAGATGGAAAGGTCATTACCAAAAACATCGTAGAAACAGCGAAAAAATATATCCCTATGTTGAAAGAAGAAGGAGCAGATGTCATTATTGCATTAGCTCACTCAGGTTTTAGTGCAAATGAAGCGAATACTGAAAATGCAGTCTATGCTTTAAGTAAAGTACCTGAAATTGATGCGATTACATTTTCACACACGCATAAAACCTTCCCAGCAAAAAATGTAGCTAGTCTAGATACAATGTTCAAAGGTGCCGACGGACAACCTCTCCCTGGAGTAGATAACGGAAAAGGAACGATTAACGGTGTAGCTGCTGTACAAGCTGGATTTGCCGGTGGATCATTAGGAATTATTGACCTTACCTTACAAAAAATAAAAGGGAAATGGACAGTTTCTAATTCACAATCCTCCACAAGACAAATAGATGCTATTCAACCAGACCAGTCAATAGTTGATGCTGTAAAAGCCGATCATGAAGCTACCTTAGAATATGTGAATACACCAATTGGAACGACTACAGATGACATCTATAGCTATTTCGCACTCGTACAAGATGATCCATCTATTCAAGTAGTGACAAACGCACAAAAATGGTATGTCGAAAAATATATCGAATTAAACAAGCCGGAATTAAAAGATCTTCCGATTTTATCAGCAGGAGCCCCTTTTAAAGCTGGTGGAAATAGCGTGGATGAATACACAGAGATTAACCAAGGTGATTTAACCATTCGTAGTGCGTCTGACTTATACCTTTATGATAACACTCTAAAAGCTATTAAGGTGAAAGGTTCGGATGTTAAAGAGTGGCTTGAAATGTCTGCCGGTCAATACAACACGATCGATCCTTCAAATACAACTGAACAACCGTTAATCAATTCTAACTTTCCAGTATTTAACTTTGATGTGATTGATGGCGTAGAATATCAAATTGATGTTACAAAGCCTGCCAAATACGCACCAAATGGGGAACTTTTAAACCCGAATTCAAGCCGTGTTGTAAATCTTAAATATAATGGGGAACCATTGAATCCGGAACAAGAATTTATTGTGGTAACAAATAATTATCGTGCTGGTGGCGGAGGGAATTTCCCTGGGGTAAAGGGCAGTGAATTAGTAGTTGATTCAGCCGATGAAAACCGTCAAATTTTAATGAACTACATTTCTGAGGTGAAAGAAATTACCCCAACAGCTGATGGAAACTGGTCAATCGCTCCAATCTCAGGAAATGTAAATGTTACTTTTACGACTTCACCAAAAGCAGAGCAATATATCACGGAAAAAAGCCCATTTTCTTATACTGGCAAAACCGATTCAAAAGGTTTTGGAATCTTTAATTTTAACTTGGATAGCCATTCAGATAGCGACCTTTTAAAGGTTCAGCTTTTAGGAGTAAATGATTTACATGGACAGTTAGATACGGTTACAAAAGTTGGAGATTTATCAGCCGGACCTATTGAGTACTTGGCAGCTGCATTAAAACAAGAGGAAGCAACAAATCCTAATACCCTTCTTTTACATGCTGGAGATATGATTGGAGGAAGCCCGTTAATATCCGCTCTTTTCCAGGATGAGCCTACCATTGAAGTATTGGAAAATATCGGTTTTGATGCAGGCACATTCGGAAATCATGAATTTGATGAAGGGATTGACGAACTACACCGTATGATGAAAGGTGGAGATCATCCAAACGGTACGGTTGGTTATGACGGAATGAACTTCCCACTTGTTGCCGCAAACGCTTATGATACAAGAGATGGAAATCTAATTACGGATCCTTACACTATTTTCACAATAGAAGGTCAAAAAATTGGTGTGATCGGAGTTGTAACTCAGGAAACACCTAATATGATTGTTAGAAAAGGAAACGAATCATTACAGATTACAGACGAAGTTGAAGCCATTAACAAGTATACGGAAGAATTAAAAGGACAAGGAATCGAAGCCATTATCGTCCTTGCTCATAATCCTGCTACCCAAACAGGTTATACCGATTCATTCGATGCTAGCAGAATCGCAGAACAAATTGATGATGAAGTAGATGTTATCTTTGCTGCACACAACCATGTAGGGGTAAACCGAGTAGTGGACAACAAACTCATTGTCCAAGCCTATTCTTATGGATCTGCTTTTTCTGATGTAGAAGTTGAAATTGACCGTGAAACTGGTGATATCGTGAATAAATCAGCAGAGATTAAAACGGTTTATCAAAAGGACTATACTCCAGATCCAGAAGTTGCAGAGATTATGAAAAAATATTCAGAGAAAGCCGAACCAATTAAAGCAAAAGTTGTTGGGCAATCTTCATCTACCCTTGAAAAAGGTTATCCAACTGTAGATAATGAATTTGGTGATTTTGCTCTTGGAAATCTTATTGCGGATGGTATGAAAGCTGCAATGAACGCAGACTTCGCCATGATGAATGGCGGCGGTGTCCGCTCTCCATTAGAAGCAGGTGAAGTAACATTTGGTGATTTATTTGCCATTCAGCCGTTTGGTAATGTGTTAAATAAAGTAAAACTTAGCGGTGCAGATTTAGAGACAGTATTAAATAACCAGATTACAGATAGAGGTCTTGACTTCCATATTGCTGGCTTTAAATACACGTATACTTATGACAGCACAGCTAAAACAGGCAAGGTTGTAGACATCTTCTTACCAGATGGAAGCAAGATTGACAAAACGAAGGAATACACAGTTGTTATCAACAACTATATGACGGGAAACCTTAAATACGGTATTGGGGCTCTTTCTACTGATTTAGAAGTTGGCCCAATAGATGTAGATGCATCCGTTGATTTTGTAAAAACATTATCTTCTCCTTTTGAATATAAGTCTGAGGGAAGAATTCAAAGAGTTAATTAATTAACTAAGGACTGTATAGATTCTATAAACGAATCCATACAGTCCTTTAATTTTCAAATACTTATATAATTTGCGAATTTACGCCAATCTTTACCTTTTGATTTATTCCATGCAAATAAAAAAATCCTAGCATCGTAAAGATGCTAGGATTTTAAATGATGATCTGAGAGGGATTCGAACCCCCGACCCCATCCCTGTCAAGGATGTATTCTCCCGCTGAACTATCAGATCGCTTATTAAGTACAAATTTAATTATATTGAATTTTTCTAGAATGTCAATATCTTTTCAGCATTACTGCATAAAAACCACAAAAAAGAAACATTTGTTCCACTTTTCTTTAATAAAGAACAAATGTTTGGATAAAATAATAACATATAGTATAGGAAGGAGTGATTCAAATGGATGGTTTATTTATGCGTTCTATCGAGGAAAATATTCCATTAGAAATGATTTACCTTGCAGAAAACCAAGAATTATCACAACGGAAGCTAATTGTGAAGGAAGTTACCAACGAATACATTCGAGCCTATTGTTTGCTTCGGAAACAAATGCGCACCTTTAAACGTGAAAACATTTTATCGATTATGCCTGAATCCCGTCACAAAAACCACTACCTTCACTAATCCTCTTCCCGCCTACAAATCACATTAGCTTCCGTCCCCCTATTATTAAAAGCATTTCCAATTTAGTTTTGTTATAATGCAGTGGTAGAGATCGAATCATTGGGGGAATAAATGCATGGAGTTTCCAAAAGGAACAATCAAAGAAGTTACCATTCAGAGCAGCGAACTTGGAGAAGATGTGCAGCTTTTAATCTACCTGCCTGCAAACTTTTCGCCACTATATAAATACTCACTGCTGATTGCCCAAGACGGCCAAGACTATTTTCAACTCGGCAGAATCGCTCGTTGGGCAGACGAGTTTCTTTTCCAAAGAGAAATTGAAAACTTAATCATTATTGGGGTACCCTATAAGGATGTAGAAGACCGTAGCAAGAAATACCATCCGAGTGGCATACAGAATCAACAATACATTCGTTTTCTAGCCCATGAATTAGTTCCTTACCTTGATACAGAATTCCCAACTTATCAAATGGGATCGACAAGAGCACTGATTGGTGACTCGCTCGGTGGTGCCGTTTCACTAATGACAGCGCTTCAATATCCACATACGTTTGGAAAAGCCCTGATACAGTCTCCTTATGTGGATGAAAATATTCTTAATTCTGTCGAGGACTTCTCGGAGGGACAGTTATTACAGCTCTATCATGTAATAGGGAATCAAGAAACAGAAGTTGAGACATCAGATGGCAGTTTGAAAAATTTCCTAATCCCAAATCGTAGGCTTTCAAAAATAATTTCAGAGAAACCCATTACATATTTTTATGAAGAATTTAACGGAAATCATACTTGGACTTACTGGCAGCCAGATTTAAGACGAGCACTTAAAATGCTGTTTTAATCTTCTTAGCATGGACACCAACGATAAGTTGTTTAATATATTTTGAAAATTTGTTATAATATTAGGAAGGTTGATTTTTTTATCTAAAAAAAAGTTCAGTTTATCATAATGGAGGTATTCGAATGAAATTTGGTGTTGTCATTTTCCCATCAAAAAAACTACAAGATTTAGCTAATTCCTATCGAAAACGTTATGACCCGCATTATTCTTTAATTACGCCACACCTCACACTGAAATATTCATTTGAGGCGACCGAAGAAGAGGCTAAAGAATATGCCGAAAAATTACGGAGAGTCGCTGTAAACCATAATGCTTTCCCTTTAAAAACTTCAAAAATCAGCTCCTTTCAACCCGTTAATAATGTTATTTATTTAAAAGTGGACAAGACGGAAGAACTTTCCGCCTTGCATAATGAAATCAACCAAGAATTTTCGGAGCAAAATTTAGATTATGCATTTGTTCCTCATATTACGATTGGTCAAAAGCTATCAAATGATGAGCATTCTGATGTATTTGGTTCACTCCGCATGACCAAAATAAATCATGAAGAAACGGTTGACCGCTTCCATCTTCTGTATCAACTAGAAAATGGGTCTTGGACCGTTTATGAAACATTTCGTCTTGGAAAGGAATAGTTTAAGTGACAATAAAGGTTGTTGAAAATCAAAAAGAACTTGAAGATGCTTATTCCGTTAGGAAAACTGTTTTCGTTGAAGAGCAAGCAGTTCCACTTGAAGAGGAAATTGATGCCTACGAGGACGATGCAGAACACTTTGTCATGTACGATGAAGGTTCTCCTATTGCTGCGGGACGATTTCGTTTCGTTGATGGCTATGGAAAAGTTGAACGAATTTGCGTATTAAAAGTGGCTAGAAAAACTGGTGCAGGTAAAGCGATGATGAATGCAATCGAGAGTTACGCCCTTAAAAAGGATATTCATAAATTAAAGCTTAATGCTCAAACCCATGCCATTCCCTTTTATGCCGGACTTGGTTATGAAGTTGTCTCAGAGGAATTTTTGGATGCTGGAATTCCACATAAAACGATGTTAAAAGAAATATAAACATAGGAAGCACTTGGCGCTTTAAGCGGCAAGTGCTTTTTTGGTAATTCCATCAATGTTCGGGAATCCCTTTTAGTTCCCTTCAGGTTTTGATATGATAGAACATGTCTTGATTTTTGGATATAGAGGGTAAAAACTATGAAAACAGCGATTTATCAAAATCAGAATATTTTCCTTGAACAATTAAGCAGGGATCAATATCAAAAAATATTTCTGGCCGGAAAAAATGGTCAACTGAACTGTTCTGTATGTAAAGAGAACGTTCGATTGTTTTTAGGTATTCAGAAGGAACCACATTTTTATCATATGCATTCACCCGATATACATTGTCCAGAGCCCACTGTAACTGCGGTAAAATTAGATTCCCACCAATCTACCGAGATAAATGGATTTCACATGCCAAAGGGCAGGACGATTACAACGACCCCACCAAGCATTGATATGTTCAAAACCGCCACAAGCATTGAATCTACTGTTCCATACAAACAGTCAATTAGTAACAACCATGTGGAGCGCTCAGCTTACTTACAGCAGCTTGCCGAAAGTGGCGTTATTTTAGATGAAAGTCAGGCAGCCGCGGTCATGGAGACTGAAGGCTCTTTATTAGTCCTTGCAGGTGCCGGGAGTGGCAAAACTCGTGTATTAACCGCACGGACAGCGTTTATGATGAATGAAAAACACTTGGATCCAAGGACAATTATGCTTGTTACTTTCACATCGAAAGCAGCAGCTGAAATGAAAAACCGGCTGCTTTCGTACCCGCATATGAAACGAGAAAAAATCACTCAACTTGTTACCGGTACTTTCCATAGCATTTTTTATCGAATTCTTATGTTTCATGATGGAAATAATTGGTCATCAAATAAGTTGCTGAAAAAAGAATGGCAGCGGGATAAAATTTTGAAGGAATCAGGAAAAGAGCTCGACTTGTCGGAAAAAGAATTTGCCTATGATTTGGCCCTTCAGCAAATCGGCCTTTGGAAAAACTCATTACTGATGCCGAATGAAGTGAAGCCTGCTTCCGAATGGGAAGAAAAAGTAGTCTTTTTATATAAAAGATATGAGGAATATAAGAATAGAGAGGGTTTGTTTGATTTTGATGATATGCTGATTGGCTGCTATCAGCTGTTTGTCTCGACCCCCTCCCTGCTTGAACAGTATCAAGAGCGGTTTCATTATTTCTTAATTGATGAGTTTCAGGATATAAATAAGGTGCAGTACGAGCTTATTAAACTTTTATCAGGTAAACATAAAAATGTTTGTGCCGTTGGTGACGACGATCAAGCAATCTATTCGTTTCGTGGTAGTGATCCTAGTTATTTGTTGGAATTTGAAAAAGATTTTCCATATGCCAAGATGGTCACACTTGACCAAAATTACCGATCGTCACATGAAATAGTTACTGCCGCTAATCAAATGATTGCTGCCAATAAAGTGAGAAGAACGAAGAAAATGAAGGCACAGTTTTCATCTCAAAGACTCCCGCAGTTATTTTTCCCTTTTGATGAAGAGGAAGAAGCAACAATGATTCTTACAGATATACAAGAGCAGATTTCACTCGGAGCAAATCCGTCAGACTTTGCGATTCTTTACCGGACCAATGCCGGGTCTCGCGCAGTCTTTGAAAGGCTGGCTGGCTCCAACCTTCCTTTTAAAATCGATTTAGATGCAGAGGCTTTCTATGAACGTTATATTGTGAGAAGCGCTCTGGCATTTCTAAAGGTAAGTTTAAATGAAGAGGACCCGCAAGCAATGGCAGACATATTACCATTACTTTTTTTAAAACAGACTATCCTAAAAGAATTAAAAGCACAAAGCATCCTAAGAGACTGTAGTCTTCTTGAGGCACTCGCACACTTAACAACAGCCCATGCATTTCAGGAAAAGAAATTAAAAAAGGCTGTCACGATTATTCGTGGATTAAAGCACACGTCACCGCAATTAGCAATCGAAAAGGTAGAGAAAGATATTGGCTTTCTTGATTTTCTAAAAAAACGCGGAAATGAATCGAATAAACTTGAAAAAGGATCGGACGACCTTAAGGATTTAAAAGTGGCAGCCAAAAGTTTTGACAGCCTTGAAGCGTTTCTAGCACATGCCGAGCATATGTCGGCAATGAATCGAGAAATCAAAAATTTAAGTAAACATTTTCAAGAAGCCATCAGCCTAAGTACAATCCACCGCTCAAAAGGCCTTGAATACAAAACCGTTTATATCATTGGCGCAGTCGACGGCAGCCTTCCGCATGATTTTGCCCTCGAAGCGTATCGAAATGGTGATTTTACAGCACTCGAGGAAGAAAGAAGATTATTTTATGTTGCGATGACTCGTGCAAAGGAGCAGCTGTTTATTTCCGTGCCACAAAATAGAAGAGGAAAAAAAGCCAACCGTTCACGGTTTATTGCTCCGCTTAATAAAAAGAAGAAGACCAATTCCTAAATTAGGAAAGTGGTCTTCTTCTTTTTATTTTTTATTGATCATATTCGAGATTGTATTGAGGTCAAGTTGTTTTCCATCGTTGATGATCGATTTAACAATTTGATCTTCCATTTCTTGATTTACCGGTTTATTGGCAATTTGAGAAACTCGACGAATTACATTACGGACAGTTTTTTCATCTTTAAAATTCGCATTTTGTAGTGAATTGGCTAAATCAAAGATATCTTTCATATTAACGCCCGTTTTCTTTTCAATGTTTTTAAAAAATCCATTATCCATGTTCAAAGATCACGCTCCTTCATAAACTACTTTTATTGTATGAAGAAAGGGAAAAATGGTGAATAAAATAGGAAAAGCGTACACACCCATAGGCGCATACGCTATTGAAGCAAAGAAGGGGCTGGCCATCTTTTTTGGCCAACCCCTTCCATTAATACAAGCTTACTGTTTATTAATAGAAGCTTGCACCAACAATGATTAAAAGGATGAATAATACGACGATTAATACAAAAGTTGAACCGCCGCCATACCCACCGCCGTAGCCGTAGCCGCCATATCCAAAGCACATAGAATGTCACCTCACTTCTGTAATCTCATTAATAACATATGAAATTACTTAATACAGTGTGTAGGCTCGACATCTATTTCGGTAAATTGGATATAAAAATAAATAAATTATCCTTTTGGTTTAAAAATAAGGGCACCTATAAATCCGAAAATAATGGCAGCAGAAATACCGGAACTTGTCACTTGAAACATACCGGTCAATACTCCGATCAGCCCATGTTTCTCTGCATCCTGCAATGCTCCGTGGACTAGAGAATTACCAAAACTGGTAATTGGAATGGTAGCTCCAGCCCCTGCAAAGTCAACAAGCGGCTCATACAGTCCGAAACCATCCAATATTGCTCCAATAACAACAAGCAAACTTAGTGTATGACCTGGGGTAAGCTTGGCCACATCAAATAAAAGCTGCCCGATAACACAAATTAGCCCGCCGATAACAAATGCCCAGAAAAACATCGCTAACATTGAATCACTCCTTATCTCCATTCATTTCGATCGCTACCGCATGTGCAATACAGGGGATCGATTCGTTTTGCTGAAAACTAAGCGGTGACAGCAATGCCCCAGTTGCAACTACAAGGATTCGTTTATATACACCCTTTTTCAATTGGTTTAATAAATGCCCATATAAAGCTGTTGCTGAGCATCCCGCGCCGCTTCCACCCGATTGTACAGGCTGATTATCTTTATACATTAATAAACCACAATCCTGAAATTGTTTCCGCTCTAATTGAAGACCACTTTTGTTGATCAACTCGAAAGCTGTATCATGACCGACCCTTCCCAGGTCGCCGGTTACAATTAAATCATAATAAGAGGGCTCTAATTGAAGATCACGGAAATGGGCCATTATTGTATCAGCTGCCGCTGGTGCCATCGCCCCACCCATATTAAAAGGGTCAGATAACCCCATATCGACGACTTTTCCAATCGTTGCCGATATTGTCACCGGATGCATCTGCCCAGGTTTATTTGGTTGCACTAAAGCTACTCCAGCACCTGTAACCGTCCATTGTGCAGTAGGCGGCTTTTGACCCCCGTACTCTGTAGGGTAGCGAAATTGTTTTTCAACTGCTGCATTATGACTTGATGCACCCGTAAGTACGTACTTTGCTCCCTGGTAATTAACGACGAACGAGGCTAGCGCCAATCCTTCCATTGACGTTGAGCAGGCACCAAAAAGTCCAAAGTATGGAATCTGCATCGTACGTGCCGCAAAGCTGGTTGGCGTAATTTGATTAATTAAATCTCCAGCAAATAAAAATTGAATCTGCTCTTTCTCAATCTTCCCTTTTTGTAAAGCTGTTTTAATCGCTTCTTCTATCAGTAACCGATGTGCTTTTTCATACGTTTCCTTTCCCATCCACAAATCCTCAAATAATAAATCAAAATCATTAGCTAAATTTCCATTTGCCTCAAATGGTCCACCGGTAACCCCGGTAGCAGTGATCATTGGCCGATTTGTAAAGATCCATGATTGGTGCCCCTTTAACAATTACAAAACCCCCCACATTACCAGCAGCGTTTTAATAAGTGCTACAACAAAGGCTGAGAAAACACCGAAGAGAACAACAGATCCTGCCAGTTTAAACATATTTCCACCTACACCTAAAACAAAGCCTTCCGTTCGATGTTCGATGCATGCCGAGATTACGGCATTTCCAAAGCCAGTAACGGGCACGGCACTTCCTGCTCCGGCAAATTGTCCTAGACGATCGTAAATTCCGAAGCCAGTGAGTAACATTGATAAAAAGACCATGGTGGCTACTGTCGGGTTTCCTACGCTCTGTTCAGTAAAATCAAAAAAGTAAATATAAAAATAACTGATGGCTTGTCCGACAACACAAATAATTCCGCCAACAAAAAATGCCTTAATACAATTCTTTAAAACAGGCCTTTTAATTTCGTGCTTCTGCTGAAGTTGTTGATACTTGCGCTGTTGGAGCGTCATATTTTTCTGCTTACTGTTCGCCATCTTGAATCTTCCTTTCTTACTTCATTTCTTTCGTCATTTTAACAATGTCGTTAAAGCGCTTTTCAGCTCTCTGATGAGAAAATTTAGCGGATTTCATTCTCTCTTCAAGTCTCACTGCTTCGAGAAATATTTTATAATCACTCGAAATTGTAAAGTTATCATTTGGATATTTTTCTTCAAGCATTTTGTTGATGTCTTTTTCAATTTTTTTCATTCTAAAACGAGACAAATGCTTAACCTTATAAACAACCAGGGTGTCCTTTTTCCCTTTTATTACCGCAACATCATATAATTCTGGAATTGCGCTTACATCCTGTTCAATTTCTTTTACCTGACTTTTACTTTCATTCTTTACTGTCATAATCGGGCTGGGGTTCGTTGTTTTCATAAGGGTCAATTGGCTATCCTTAACCTGTTGATTTTGAGAACAGGAGGAGAGTAATAATAAACAAGCAAATAATATCCAATAATGAATAACTTTCATTTGAATCCATCCCCTATTCCGTTTTTTTTCCATCACTATAGGTAGTTTTTTCGACATTGTCGAAAATTATGACTAGATACGCGTAATTTATCTATATTTCTCAGTAAATATAAAAAACTGCCAGTTAATCTGACAGTCCCAATAGCTTACTTTGAAGTTTTTTTGCCGCATCCGCACCCTTTTTTCTTTATCGATTTAGATGGTTGATACATTTGGGTTGTTTCGGATGACTGTATGGATTGTGAGTAATCAGTTGTTTGAGTTCTCCTTTTTTTTTGACTCATTTATCTCTCTCCCTTACTCAATTCATTAACTACTTGTATTAGAATATGAACAAC
Source organism: Neobacillus drentensis NBRC 102427 (assembly GCF_001591445.1). Classification (GTDB taxonomy): domain Bacteria; phylum Bacillota; class Bacilli; order Bacillales; family Cytobacillaceae; genus Neobacillus; species Neobacillus drentensis. The sequence continues at coordinate 127,689 of NZ_BCUX01000008.1, forward strand.
CTCTAAGTCTTGTCTCAGCGAACACCTTTATTTTTCGATAAAATGCTGTACAATTGACTCCAATATTGATGCGAAGCCAGCCACTGCAAAAATTATAATAATCGGAAAAGAGAAGTCAGGGTATAGGAAAGATATAGCTACGACTCCTGTAGAGGCCCATATCCCGGTACACCAGTAACAGCTAAGCAGTTCACCGATAAACTTTTTAGCCCCTTTTTCCTTGGGGAGATAATAAACCTCGATTTCACCATCCTCATTTTCTTCTTTGATTTCATTGAAAAAAGGCTCCCGAATAAACTCAGTTATTTTATCAAAAACAAGGAGTCTGGTCAGCCTAAAGCTTGCAAGCGAAAGAATAAGAAGTTGTAAAATCGTTATATTCATGTTGAATTTTCCTTTCCAACTAACATGAAATATATTAATTGCCTAATTTTTCTAAAACAAGGCTATTGTCCGTTACCCAAAAGTGCTCTGTGAAATATGTTAGTAATGTAAGATATATATCACGGTTAAGGAGGAAAAATAAATGGGTTGTGGAAATAATAATCATGATTTTCGAAACGGCAATTGTGTTTGCGAAGTCGTTCGTGCAATTAAAGATATCCAAGATAATGCTGTAGAAGAAGACGAGTGCCCAGAGTGTTCCAGTTGTTTCGCTGAGCCTCTAGGTTCTTTGGTGTCACCTGCGAGGAGAGATCCTGTAGATACTCGTGTATTTGTATTAAGTACTGCGGATGGTTCTCCATTCCATGCATTCTTTAGTAACGAAAACAATGCATGTGTATCCATCTACTTCCGCGTAGAAGATGTATTTGACAACTGTTGTGCTACACTTCGTGTGTTAGTACCAGGGCGCCGCGAGGGCGGAACCTTCTGCCCGGTAAACTTAGTTTCAGGTGGAGATAAGTGCTGCATTAACCTGGATAAAGTTTGTCAGGTTGAACGTTTCCGTGCTAGTAACGACTGCATTACAGTTGACTTAAGCTGCTTCTGTGCAGTTCAATGTATTGCTGATGTTAACCTTGGAATTTGCAACTAAAAACTTAGCCAGTCGGTAATTCGGCTGGCTTTTTTTGTTTTGGAAGAACGAAGAATTTACGTTTGCCTGCTATTTCTTTATCCCGATCAGCATTACATTTTTTAGTGCATTGACTGATACTGTTTTCTTCGTTTGGTCATGGAAACGGATCGTTATTTCGTTTCCATCATACTTAGTTAGGTACCCCTGATAATTTCCTTCGTCAGTAATGAATACACATGGGGGAGGTGGAAGGACTATTGGATAGTTGATTAAATAATCTAATCGTTCGATTACATTCATTTCTTTGAAAGGTTTTACCCGTTTAAATGTTGAGTGATGCTTATCTGATATTGCTGTTTTTTGTTGATTTTCTAATTTATTTTCTTCTTTAGTTTTTGGCTCTGGTTCAATATCCTTCTTAGCTAAGGAAATTTTCTTTTTACTTTCAGCTTCTATTGGCGTTTCTTCCTCAATTAGCACTTCATCCAGTTTGATTGAATAACTGTCCTGCATGTTAGTTGCAGGAGGCCTTGCAAACGGCTGATGTATATAGAGTAATGGTCCTTTACTCTTCTTTTTCGACATGCTCTAAACCTCCATTTACGTAATCCTACACATTATATTTATGCTAAATGCCTATACGCGTTCATAATAAAAATAAGAAATTTTCGGCAAGCAAAAAGACCCGCATAAATACGGGTCTTTCATTATCATTATAGGATATGATATCCGGAGTCAACGTGAATGTTTTCACCGGTAATTCCACGGGACAGGTCACTGAAAAGGAAAAGGGCTGTATCGCCAACCTCTTCGGTAGTTGTTGCTCTTCGTAATGGGGCTCTTTCTTCCACTACTCTTGTGATTTCGTTAAAATCACCCACGCCTTTAGCTGATAACGTCCGAATCGGACCAGCTGAAACGGAGTTAACACGGATGCCTTCTTTTCCAAGATCTGCTGCTAAGTACCTGACACTTGCATCAAGAGAAGCCTTAGCCACTCCCATAACATTATAATTTGGAAGGGCACGCTCACCGCCAAGGTAAGTCAACGTCACGATGCTTCCACCCTCTGTCATCAATCCTCTTGCCTCTTTGGCTACTGCTGTTAAAGAATACGAACTGATATTATGAGCAAGCAAGAAGCCCTCTCTTGTAGTGTTCAGATATTCACCTTTTAATTCTTCTTTGTTTGCAAAAGCAATACAATGTGCTACACCTTGAATTGTTCCAACTGCTTCTTTAATTTCAGCAAAGCACTTCGCGACATCTTCATCACGTGTAACATCACACGGTAAAACAAGAGTCCCTTCAGCTTCTAACGAATTAGCAAGCTCACGAACACTGCTTTCTAATCTTTCACCTGCATAGGTAAAAATTAATCTAGCCCCTGCATTGTGCAATGAGCGGGCAATTCCCCATGCAATACTGCGTTTATTGGCAACACCCATTACTACATAAGTTTTTCCGGATAAAGAAAGATTCATATTTAAAAAGTCCTCCTACGATTACATGAGTTATTAGTACTTGGTACTAATTTTACACTAATTTACGACAAATGAAAAGTTCAACACCTCAAACAAAATTTTTTCAATAATATTTTAACAGGTTTCGCAGAATTCCAGCTCTCTTTTCAGTTCATCCACATATTCCTTCGACCCAGTAACAATCAAGCGGTCATTCATTAGCAGCTCTGTATCTCCATGTGGGACGATGGAATCCTTGCCACGGAAAATCCGGACAAATATGATATCGCCTGTAAAAGGAAATCGCCGTAACGACAATTCATCAAATTGCCTATTCAACATGACAATTTCATAAAGTCCTGTTTCCTGATTGGTTAATATGTTTAACAAGGTTGGCGATTCAATTAAGGCTCGGAGCAATACTTTGGTGGACATAAAGGTAGAAAATACCTCAATATTATGCTCACGTAAGTTTTCCTCTAATTCAGGACTTTCTATTCGCGCAATGACCCTTGATACTCCTTTCTCTTTTGCAGCAATGGAAAGTGTGGCATTGACTCTCTCATCACCTGTTGAAATCACCACAACATCAGATTGAAAAACTGATGTCTTCTCCAACGTTTCCAGCGAATAATCAGGTATTTCAACTATGTCAAAAAGAGAATTAGCAATTTGTTTTTCAGATTTCTCCATTTGTATATGATAAAGTATTGGGTCATACAAGCCTGCCTTTAATTCCCGTGAAACAGGCATTGTCGTCTGGTTTGCACCTAAGAATGCCACACTAACCCTTTTATTAGCGACCACTTCTTTAGGGAATAACTTTTTAAAAACAATCGGTGTAAAAATAGACGTAATTACAGCAACCAATATTAATGTGCCACTCATCTGCGGGGTTATGATTTCTAACCTCTCTCCTATTGTCGCCGCTGCAATTACAAGTGAAAGTGTTGACGTGAGTAAAAAACCCGCTGCAATGACTGTTTTTAACTCATACCAAATTTTCAATATATACACGGGGATTAGTTTTGATAATAACAGTCCTATTAATAGAAGTGGTATCAATAATAAAAGTTTTTTTTCACTAAAAAGGGACCAAATATCAAGATTTACCCCTACCATTACAAAAAAGATGGGAATCAAAAATCCATAACCGAATGAATCCAGCTTATGTACAAGCTCCTGGTTCGGTGATAACAACGAAACCAGGACCCCCGCTAGAAATGCTCCTAAGATGTTTTCTGCACCCACTGTTTCAGACAGGCCAACTAAAACGATGATTAGTGTAAATACGGCTCTCGTCCCAATTTGAACGGTCCCCGTTGAAAGTGTTTCAATAAACGTTCGATTTTTAAATCTTTTTCCAAGAAAATAAAGAACTATACCAGCTACAAACAAGATAAGTAGCAGCCACGTATTTCCATGACCTGATTCATAAAGAGATACAAAGACAGCTAGTAAGATCATCGTCACCAAATCAGCAATGACCGCCACCAATAAGATAATTTGTCCGATAACAGTTTTCATCAGGTGTGCCTCTTTTAGTGTGGGTACAACAACGCCTAATGATATCGTTGAGATGATCAAGGTCATTAAAAAGGCATTATCAATAAAGCCTGCCATTACAAACAAATACGATAAACCAAGCGAGAAAATAAAGATACCTGCAAAGATTAGCCCCGCGACAACGAATGAATTGGGCTCTACTTTCCCATTTGGAAGCTTTTTACGGAACTTTCTCCCAGCAAAAGCCGTGAAGTCTATCTCCAGTCCGCTTAAAAACATGAGAAAGATAAACCCTAATGTAGATAGGGTTGAGATCCACATATCTTCGTGAACCACATCGAAACCGCTTTTCCCAATTACAAGACCCATTATAATTTCAGCGACAACCACAGGGATATAATTCAATTTAAATCGATGTAAAAGAATGGGGGTTAAAAAGGCCATCGTCACCACAATTAATAAAGAAATAACTGATACATGCTGCTCCATTCATGTAACTCCTCTCCAATAATTTATAGTTTAGAATCCTTTTTATAAAAACTAACTCTAAGGTAAAAAATATCAATATAAGGGAGTTGATTTAATGAAAATTGATATAATCGGTGATATTCATGGCTGTCTTACGGAATTAAAGGAACTCACGCTAAAACTGGGTTATCAATGGGAGAATGGAATACCGATACATCCTGATGATAGAGTACTGGGATTTCTAGGCGATTTAACGGATCGCGGACCTGCATCACTGAACGTAATCGAAATTGTATGGCAACTGGTTCTTAAAGAAAAAAAAGCCTATTACACACCGGGGAATCATTGTAATAAGTTATACCGCTTCTTCCTTGGCAACAAAGTTCAGATTGCTCACGGACTAGAAACAACAGTTGCCGAATATCAATCATTATATAAACAAGAGCAACAATCCATTCGAAAAAAATTCACCGAACTTTATGAAAAAGCTCCATTATACCTACAATTAGACAACAAAAAGCTTGTGATTGCCCATGCCGGGATTAAACAAGAATTTATCGGACAATCACATGCAAAGGTCAAAGAGTTTGTCCTTTACGGAGATATTACAGGAAAAAAACACCCTGATGGATCACCGATAAGAAGGGATTGGGCCAAAGAATATCAAGGTGATACATGTATCGTATACGGACATACACCCGTTCATGAACCAAGGATCATTAATAATACCTATAATATTGATACCGGGGCAGTCTTCGGCGGAAAACTAACCGCGTTAAGATATCCAGAAATAGAATTGATTTCAGTTAAATCAACTATGCCATATGTAGAAGAAAAATTTAAGGAATTTGAATGACAAGGAAGGCACAGCGCCCTGCCGTTGAAAAAAAGGCTGCCTCCTAAAAAAGCGAGTCAGCCTCTAAGATTTCACCCATATCATCTGGAAGTGGTGCAGTAAAAATCATTTCTTCTCTTAAAAATGGGTGAATAAATTTTATTTTTTTACAATGAAGTGCCTGCCTGACAATTAAGGACCGATCCCCTCCATACAAATCATCACCAAGCAAAGGATGCTTTAAATAAGTCATATGAACCCGAATTTGATGGGTTCGTCCGGTATCAAGCTTTAGCTCTAAATAAGTAAATCCACGATGTCGCTCAATCACCCGATAATGGGTGCAAGCAAATTGTCCATCCTCACGAACTTCCCTCTCAATTATACTGTCGTCTTTGCGTCCAATTGGCGCCTGTATCGTACCGCTGTCTAACAAAACCCTGCCTTCTGCAAATGCTTCATAAGTCCTCTTAACCCCACCACTGCGCTGCATCATACTAAACAAATGGTGGACATGACGATGCTTCGCTACGAGAACAATTCCTGAAGTATCTCTGTCCAGCCGAGTAACAATATGGGAAGTGGTCTGTAGTCCACTTCGCTGATAATAGCCAATTAGTGCATTCGCAAGGCTGCCGTCAGGATGCTCTCGAGACGGAATCGTATTCATTCCTGCCGGCTTATTTATTACTAATAGATACTCATCCTCGTATAGGATTGTTAACGGGATTTCTTCTCCCTTAAGTCCCTCACTAGGATACTCTATTGGAAAAGTAACCGTTACTTCCTCCCCTATTGATAGCTTGTATCGAACATTTACTTCTTCTCCATTTACTTGGATACTCCCACCCTTGAACTTAATATCCGTTAAGGCAGTCCGAGAAACCTCTTCCTTCTTTAAAAATTCCCTTAATAATTTCCCGGCATCGCTTTCATTAATAATCCACTTCAATTTAAAGGGAGAATACATAACCATACCCCCTTCATGTCAATCGGAAATAAAGGAATCATGTACTCTTTTCCAAAAAGGAAACGGCCGGAAACGGGCAAAGCGAATTTTTTCATCTGGGACCCTAAATTGAATGGATTTTACATCCTTATGAAGCAGTGTCAGGTGATCGATTGTCACTTGAAAATCAGACCGATTTACCGGTTTAAGCATACAGGTATGGTGTGCAGGGAGAATAAGCGGTGAACCTATAGTTCTAAAAACTTTGTTATTAATCGATGCCATTTCAGCCACTTGGAGGGCAGCAATGGACGGATGGATAATCGCTCCGCCAAGTGCCTTATTATAGGCCGTACTTCCTGATGGAGTTGAAACGCATAAACCGTCACCACGGAACCGCTCAAAATGCTGTCCGCGGATTTCCACATCCATCACGAGTGTCCCTTCAACACTTTTAACGGTTGACTCATTTAAGGCAAGATACCTAGATTCCTTCCCTGCATGAGAATAGCGGATAATCACCTCTAACAATGGGTATTCCACGACATGATAGGGTGTTTTAGCAATCGCAATCACTAACTTTTCAATTTCATCGGGAATCCAATCTGCATAAAAGCCGAGATGACCCGTGTGAATTCCGACAAAAGCCGTTTTATCCAATCGGCTGCTATAGCGATGAAAGGCATAAAGGAGTGTCCCGTCACCGCCAATGGAAACAACTATATCTGGTTGGTCCTCATCGTACACAAGATCAAAATCAAGTAAATAGGTCCTCATTTTGTGCATTAAGATATTTGATTTTTGATCTCCTTTTGATGTAATCGCAAATTTCATAGTATTTTTGCTCCTTGTGGCTTGTTTGGCTATTCAAAAGGCGGTATTGACAATTAATCCTTTTCTTCTTGTTTCAATTCTTTCTTTCTTGTAAAAAAAGCTTGAGCATCCTGTATTTCACCGCGAATCAATGACATTTCCTCGTCTAAACGAAATGCTGCTTCCGCCGCTCTTTGCAAACGCATTTGAATATCACTGGGAAAAACACCTTTGTACTTATAGCTTAATGTATGTTCAATTGTCGCCCAAAAATTCATTGCAAGCGTTCGTATCTGAATTTCCGCTAAGATTTTCTTTTCTCCATGGATGGTTTGAACTGGGTAGCGAATAACAACATGGTAGGACCTATACCCGCTTGTCTTTTTATGTGAAATATAATCTCTATCCTCGACAATTTCTAAATCATTGCGGTTTCGTAATAAATCGACGACAGTATGAATGTCATCGACGAACTGACACATAATACGCATACCCGCAATATCTTGCATTTCTTCTTCCAATCTTTCTAGTGGTATTCCTTTTTGATTTGCTTTGTCAAGAATACTTGCGATCGGTTTAACTCTTCCAGTAACAAATTCAATCGGTGAGTGAGTGGCATCAAGTTCGAATAGACCTCTCATCCCCTTTAATTTTACTTTTAATTCTGCAACAGCCTGTTTATAGGGGGCTAAAAATTGGTCCCAATGCTTCATGATTTCACCTCAAACCATATTATGTTAAGAATATACTCTCTACCTTTGAAACCAATTCTTTCCCATAATTACTATTTCCCTTAATATTAGATAGGACATCATCAAATTCATCATGGAAATTTACCAATTCTTTTTGTTCATCATTAAAGGAAATCCAGACAGGTAACCTTTTTTCATAGGCATTTTTTAATAGCGGCCAAATTTGTTCATGTAATACGATATATGTATAATCATTTTTATCCTCCATTAAGTAAATGAAAGAGTATTGGATAGAATCAACAAGAATCTGTTCCTCAGGAACCAAATCAATAATTGACTCATTCGTTTCTAACATTAGTTTATCTTCAAATATGTATGCTTTTAGAATTGTAATATTTTTCTTCATCTCTCTACCTCCATTATCTCCCTACTTATTTTAGCATAATTCATGCAGTTCTCCCAAGAATTGATGTTAAAGTCGGAGTGGATAATAGAGAAAAACTCTAGGTTGAAAGGAAGTTAGGCAATGACGCAAAATATCGAAATCGAATTTAAAAATATGCTGACAAAAATAGAATATGAAAGCTTCCTTAAGTATTTCAAGATCAGCCAAAGCCAAATATTTTCCCAGGAAAACCACTACTTTGATACACCTGATTTTGCTTTAAAAAGTAATGATTCTGCACTAAGAATTCGCAAAAAGGGCGGAACCTACGAAATGACATTAAAACAGCCAGCAGACGTAGGGCTGCTTGAGACCAATCAGGTCATTGGGGAAGAGGAAGTTTTAATGGCCATTCATCAGGGCATCCTACCAACTGGAATCATTCAACCTCTTATCGAAGACTACCAAATTTCTTTTTCTACTATCGAATATTTTGGATCCTTAATTACGGAGCGAGTTGAATTGGAATACAAGCAGGGGTTACTAGTGTTGGACCATAGTATCTATCTAAGCAAAGAAGATTATGAATTAGAATATGAGGTTGAGGATTATCAGATTGGAGAGAAAATCTTTTTGGAACTTCTGAAGCAATTTAAGATTCCTTCTCGAAAGACAGAAAATAAAATTGTCCGTTTCTATAAACAAAAGTTTGATCAAACGAACTAAAATAATATCTTCAAAGAAGAATTAGAGCAGTTTCGAGATTTGGAGTTATTTCCAACATACTCCTTTCTATTTCTCCTATTAAAATATTCTCAATTGGTATACATTAATAATGCCATTGGATGACAAATTCGCATTTTCAAAGCAATTAATTTGAGATATGAAATGGGCATTGTTAAAATTAATTTACATAATACTTTAGGGGAGTTGTCAACATGATTGAGAGAAAGCTTTCACCATTCGAATCCATAGGTGAAGATACATTACACCGTCTTGTGGACACTTTTTATGGCCTTGTTGCACAACATCCTGATCTTGCTCCTATATTCCCAAATCAATTTACTGAGATTGCTCGTAAACAAAAGCAATTCTTAACTCAATATTTAGGCGGACCGAACGTTTATACAGAAGAGCATGGCCATCCGATGATGCGTGCTCGCCATCTGCCATTCCCGGTTACACCAATACGAGCGAGAGCTTGGTTATCATGTATGACTCAAGCAATGGACACAATTGGCTTACAAGGTCCGATCAGGGACGAATTTTATTCACGACTTCATCTTACTGCTCAACATATGATTAACACGCCAGATGGCGCGATATCAGGTGAAGAACGTGAATAGTTCAAGATTTTCAGGCTCTAAGCAGCAGTGTAGTGGTAGTGAAAAAAAGCCGATTGAGATTTATATGTTTATTGACCCAATATGTCCGGAATGTTGGGCATTGGAACCTATTTTAAAGAAGCTTCATATCGAATACGGTCGTTATTTTTCTATAAAGCATATTTTAAGTGGACGATTAGCCGATTTAAATTTGAGTAAGAAAAAGAATTTTGAGAATATCGCTCAAGTTTGGGAGAAGACTGCTAGCAGATCTGGAATGTCATGTGATGGGAGCCTTTGGTTAGAAAATCCTGTCGATTCACCTTATACAGTTTCAATTGCGCTAAAGGCAGCTGAGCTGCAAGGGAGGCGTGCCGGGCTTCGTTTCTTGAGAAGAATTCAAGAAGGATTATTTTTAGAAAAACGAAATATTTCTAATCTTGAAGTGTTAAAGGATTGTGCAAAGAGTCTAGGTTTGGATGTGGATGAATTCATGATTGATATCCATTCCGATAGTGCCGCGAAAGCCTTCCAATGTGATTTAAAAATCACATCAGAAATGGATGTACAAGAAATTCCCACATTAGTATTTTTCAATGAAAATGTCGAGGATGAAGGAATCAAGATAACTGGGTCTTATCCATATGAGGTATATGTCCAAATTTTAGAGGAAATGCTTTCTGAAAAACCAGTACTGACTCCCCCACCTCCGTTAGAAACGTTTATGAAATTTTTTAAATTTGTTGCCTCAAAGGAAATTGCAGTGGTTTATAATATGTCTATTTCGCAAATTGAACGGGAAATGAAAAAGCTGCTTTTAAAGCAGGTTGTCGAACAGATTCCCGCTAAATATGGGACCTTTTGGAGGTATATTGAAGAATAGGAAATGTCGGGATTAACCGGCATTTTTTATTTCCATGTAAAAACGAAAATGCCTTGCAGCTGTTACACTGCAAGGCATTTTTCTATTATACGAACAAAGGGGATGGGAGAAATTTTTCACGGTTCAAACAAAGGGGTATATGTTTGTTGTGATCAACTTCACGTATATAATATAGCATGGGATCAAAGAGGCTGACAATAAGTTTGTGCTTTATTTCACATAATTGTCAAAAATCATAATTCCATGGAAAGGACAATAAACATAGTAGTATAAAGAATAAAAACTTACTTTTAAAAAGGGTGGCAATATTCTATGAGAAAATTCCCTTTCGTTATTATGGTGCTTTTTATATTCATTGCTTTTTTCCTTCAAATACTCGCATTGTTAAAGATCTTTCCTCTTTTAATTAGTACACCCATTTTGTTTGTATCCATTTTTATTTTCATTTTTTATCTTAATGATCGAAAGCGGTTTAGAGGATTTTAAAAGGGATGGCTGCCAAACAGGCACCATCCCTTTAATTATGCTTTTGATAATAATTGTTCTAATTCATTCAGTTTCTCTTCAAATACCTTACAGGCATTCTTGATTGGATTAGCACTTGTCATATCTACACCAGCTTTTTTCAGGACTTCAATTGGATAATCTGAACTTCCTGAACTTAAAAAGTCGATGTATCGTTTGACTGCCGGCTCACCCTCTTCTAGAATTTGTTTGCTTAACGCAGTAGCTGCACTAAAACCAGTGGCATATTGGTAAACATAATAATTGTAATAAAAATGCGGAATTCTTGCCCATTCTAACCCGATTTCCTCATCTATTACAATATCCTCTTCTCCGAAATATTTCTTATTTAATTCGTAATAGCTTTCCGTTAAGGCGTCTGCAGTTAACGCCTCGTTATTTTGGGCCTTTTGATGGATCATGTGTTCAAACTCTGCAAACATAGTTTGCCTGAACACGGTGCCTCTAAAGCCTTCTAAATAATGATTGAGTAAGTAAATACGTTTTTGTTCATCATCAATGGTTTTCAGTAGGTAGTCATTAAGAAGTGCTTCATTACATGTTGAAGCCACTTCAGCAACGAAAATAGAATAGTTGCCATAAGGATACGGCTGTGATTTTCTTGTATAATAACTGTGTACTGAATGGCCAAATTCATGGGCAAGTGTAAATAAATTATTTACATTATCCTGCCAATTCATCAGAATATACGGATGTGTACCATATGCTCCTGAAGAATAGGCCCCACTCCGCTTTCCTTTATTTTCATGGACATCGACCCAGCGATTTTCAAAGCCCTCTTTTAATATATTCGAATATTCCTCGCCTAATGGGGCTAACCCTTTAATGACTAAATCTTTTGCCTCTTCGTATTTAATTTCCATTTTCACATCTTTGACAAGAGGTGTGAATAAATCATACATATGAAGCTCATTAAGCCCTAGGACTTTTTTACGAAGCTTGATATAGCGATGTAATAAATGAAGATTATCCGTAACCGCATTAACAAGGTTATCATAAACACTTTCTGGGATATTGTTTGCAGAAAGGGCAGCATGTCTGGCTGAATTATACTTTCTTACCCTGGCATTAAAATTATCCTTCTTCACATTCCCACTTAATGTACTTGAAAATGTATTTTTAAAATCGCCATACGTCTTATATACTGCCTTAAAGGCATCTTGTCTTACTCTAGGGTCTGCGCTTTCTAAAAAGCGGATATATCGGCCATGAGTAATTTCTACCTCTTCGCCATTTTCATCTTTAATCGTTGGAAATTCGAGGTCTGCATTGTTCAACATCCCAAACGTATTGCTAGAAGCATCCATCACTTCGCTCGCCTCAGCGAGCAATGCTTCCTGCTCCGCTGTCAGGACATGCGGTCTTTGCAAATTAATTTCAGCTAAAGCATGCTCATACAATTTTAATTCCGGTTTCTCATTTAAGAAGCTAGTTACTTTGCTCTCATCTAGTGAGAGAATTTCCGGAACAATAAATGCTAACTGACTGGCTGCCTGTGAATACAGATTCTTCATTCTGTCATCTAAACCTTGGTAAAATGAGTTCGTAGTGTCTTGGTCATAACGCATATGTGAATATGTATAAAGCTTTCCAATCCGTTCTAACAGTTTATCTTGGAATTGAAGAGCTTCATAAAGTGTTTCTGCGCTTTCTCCTAATTTCCCTTCAAAATTTTTTATCCCTGGGATTTGGCCTTTTACCTCTTGAAACTCCTTTTCCCACTCCTGGTCACTTGAGAAAATATCTTCTAATTTCCACGTATCTTGCTCTGGAATCTCATTTCTTGCTGGCAGTGATTTTACTGCAGTTTCATTTGCCATTCTTCATCCTCCATTATTTTTTTAGGCTTCGAAATGTAGTTATCATTTATTATATTCTCCTTAACTTTTCAATCTCCTTTTCTGTTTTGGCAGAAAGGACACTATTTACACCTCTATATAGTATGCCCTTATACCTGGTTTCATTTATTTATTTGATTGGATTCGATGATATTTTTGAAAAAATGCCAGCTTTGCTTCCTCTCTTTCGCGATTGGACTTGGGAATGGAGATGGACTTTTTCAATTGGAAAGTAGTTTCCCCTTTTCTTGCTATAATACCCAATTGGTCTAAGAGTAAAAGATAATCAGTAATCGCTAATAATGGATTAACCGATTCAAGCTGTGGTAAATTTCTTACGGCAATTTGCTTTTTACTCAGCCTCTTTTGTAAATGGAAGTTTATTTCATGAAGGGAAATTAAATCATAGGGTCTTTTTGAGGCAATAAAATCCATATATAAATACGTTTGCCAAATGATTGCTGGTGTCTGGAGAAGTAATGAGCGTGGGACGGGCAGGCCAATTTCTGGTGGCAATAAGAAAGGATTTAGATTTTTGTTATAAATTTCATGAAGGAAGGCTTTATGCTGTTTATTAGGATGAATAATCCAATTCAAATTAAATTTTTCAATTTCCCGTGTCCAGCTTGATAAATCAAAAGAGAGCTTTACCTTAGGTTCCACTAAGTCATTTACGTTCATTTTCATTATAGGGTGAAAAGTATGATGGACGAAGGCATTTTTAATGGAGTAGGGGTGAATTGAATCAATCAGATGAAATTGTTGTTTTTCGGGGCAATATGCTGGGATATAGAACTTTCCTGAGGATGTGGTCCGTAAAAATAAATACTGAAAGTTTGACAATGCAACAATATTCTTCTTTTTATTGTGGATTTGACTACTAGCAAGAATCCAAATTGGAATGTACCCTTTCTGCTGGTATGAATTCGTCCGCTTGATAAAATTACTTTCTGAAATAGTTGAGCATTGATACTCTAATGCGTATTTCCTTCCATTAAGATGGAAAATGATATCAGGCCGCTGCTGAATCTCCCGATCATAATATTCTAAAATGGCAGGAATCTTTTGTCCCACCAGCCACTTATAGAGTTGACGTTTTCCCTCCATATGGGATATTGATTCATTTTCATAAAAATTACGACAAGTTCCCCCTTGCTTATGTGCAAAATGAAAAATCCGCTGATCTCCTAATTTCAGCAATACCCTTTCTCCACAAATAGGGCAATAAAATTCTTCCTTGCTTCGAAGGTCCAAAAGTGCGTCCTTTTTGTAATCAAACCCTAGACAAATACTTTTACCAGTGTTTGTTAGTGCAGTTAACAATTATTTATCTCCTCCTTTTCTTTCATAATTCGCTATGTCTATCGATAATTCCTTTTAATATCAAAAAAAACTCGCCAATTCGACAAGTTTTTTAAAATGATTCTTACAGTAAGGGCGAGAGTAACCGCGCTGTGGATTCTAGGACCCTTAATCCTAGGTGTCTTTCATGAAACGTTTTTTTATCCAACTGTATAGAATATTCAAGGTCATTTATATATTCCGCAACGAGCTTCTGGGTACTTTTCGTTCGGAATAAAAAGGCATTTACTTCAAAATTCAAATGGAAGCTTCTCATATCCATATTGGATGTTCCAATCGAAGCCAGTTCATGGTCAACGATCACAATCTTACTGTGCATAAAGCCCCGCTGGTATTCATATACCTTAACCCCCGCTTCTAAAAGCTCTGGAAAATAAGATCTTGAAGCATGAAAGACGATCCGTTTATCAGGTTTATTAGGAACCAGGAGGCGTACGTCTACACCACTAAGTGCTGCAACTTTTATCGCCGAAAAGATATCTTCATCCGGAATAAAATACGGCGAAGCAATCCAAACTGATTTTTCCGCACTTGCAATCATTGAGAAAAAGATATTTTTAATAACACTCCATTCATTATCCGGTCCTCCAGCGATGAGTTGGACACCACCATGACTTTCATTATCATTTTGGGGGGATAAATATTCGGCTGTTAAGAAACTATGATTGGTCATATAGTACCAGTCTTGTAAAAAAATTAGCTGTAGCGTTCGAACAGCTTCCCCACGAAGCATTAAATGAGTATCACGCCAAAAGCCAATGGTCTTATCCCTTCCTAAATATTCATCTCCGATATTGAGCCCGCCAACAAATCCGATCGTCCCATCTATTATAATCATTTTCCGATGATTACGAAAATTAAATTTATTGTTTAAAAAAGGAAGTTTTACAGGCCCAAAAGTCACCATTTCAATCCCAGCATTTCTTAGGTCCTTAATATAAGACTTAGAAAGCTGCCAGGAGCCAACTGCGTCATATAAGAAACGAATCTTTACTCCTTGTTGGGCTTTTTCAATAAGTAAATCCTTAATTTCCTGACCAATATGATCGTGGCGAACAATATAATATTCAAGATGTATATGATGCCTTGCTTTTTTTAACTGTTCTAAGATATGGCGAAATGTTTCTTCTCCATTTGTTAAAATCTCTGTGGATGTATCGAAGGATATTGGGCTATTCCCAAGTTTTTGAGCCAAATTGAATAATTTCCCTTGATGTTCCCTCATTAAACTAAGCTTTTCTTCACTTCTCGGGTCATCCTCGCCTTCAACTGTCAAAAAAGCCTGTTTGTCTAAGAAATATTTCTTTCTAAACATCTTCTCCTTCCGATAATTACGACCGAAAAGGATGTAGAAAATAAAACCAACCAATGGAAAACTTCCTAGGACAACTAACCAAGTGAGTGTTTGTGTTGGATGGCGGTTCTCAAAGAATATTACAAAGCCAATAAAGATCACTGAAAGTGTGACCAATACACTCAAGAATCCAAAAATCCCGCTTGCTAATTGATCCCTAAAGAAAAACAATAGTACGGATAATACCCCCAAAAATATAATAACCCTTACTGTGTTTTTCAGTGTACTCACCTGCCAGATTATTTTCAAAAACTATTAATGTTAAAAATACCGATTTCAATATTGAAATCGGTACATTTATTAGCGAAAATATTTTCGTAATTCAGCAAAAACATTTTCGGCAAGTATTTCTTTTCCATATTCTTGAATTCGATGAATGGTAAGTTGTGTTTCAAAACCGTACTCAAGCAAAATACTCAAAATATCGTCAATTTCCTCTTCTTCAAATAAATCTTCAGGGAATTCCGTATAAAGATAGTATTTTCCTTCAAAATGATAAAGCATCGTAACTAAATCATCCAATCCAGAGCGATTGGATAAACTAATAACATCCTCAAAGTCTTTAAAGCCAATCAGGAATTCTAATATTTCTTCCTCAAGCAGGATACTTTCCTCATCGGAATGATTGGGATTGAAGTGATGATCCAAAAGCTCTTCAAGCTTATCCTCAGCAGGAAAATCTTTACCTTTTTCATTTGGGATTGGAAGTTCAAACTTTTGCCCATCTTTTGATAGCTGAGCTTTGGTAACAAGAACCTCTAAGCCTTTATCAAGTGCTTGGACTTGAATCCAAAGAGGACCTTCAATAACAAATTCTTCCTCATCATGAACTTCATCCATCATTTCCCAAAAAAGTTCTTCACTTCGTTCACGATTGTACCAAATTTCTTCGCGATCAAAGCCTCTTTCCTCTATATCACCATATGAAATATAAAATTTAACTGTGTAATCATTAATGCGTTCAATCTCCATCAAAAACCTCTCCCTTCCGTTTTCCAGATTGAAGGGACTAAATACCCCCAAGCAGATACTGCCTTAGCATTTACTTAAATTACAAAGAATTTTCATACCTTGAAAAAGTAAATACTCGTGTACTCTCATTTTATGACAAAAGTACTTATAAGGGAAATAAAAAAGGCTAAAATCTAAAAAACCGTGTAAACGCCTATTCATTTGCATTAAGATTTTCATTATATTGTAGCAAAATCGAGTAGAAACTACAAACGATATCAACTATTCTTTATATACAAAAAAAGACCTCCAAAAGAAGGCCTATTTATTTAATTAACCATTCGTTGTGCTTCACGAAGCTGAAACGTTCTGACTCTTCTTGGAAGGAATCGTCTAATTTCATCCTCGTTATATCCTACTTGCAAACGCTTTTCATCAATTATTATCGGCCTGCGCAAAAGACCCGGATTCTCTTTTATTAATCTAAATAAATCTTGAAGTGGCATTGTATCTAAGTTAACGTCTAATTTTTGAAATGTCTTGGATCTTGTTGAAATAATTTCATCCGTCCCATCTTCCGTCATTCGAAGAATTTCTTTTATCTCTTCCATTGTTAATGGCTCAGAGAAAATATTTCTTTCTGTGTATGGGATTTCATGCTCTTCTAACCATGATTTAGCTTTCCTGCATGATGTACAACTTGGTGAAGTGTATAGTGTAACCATCCGATTTTCACACTCCTTTATTATTTAAGTCATAAATTAATAAATCCAGTATATTTGAATAAGCAATTGTTAATATGTTCTTATTAAGACATTTTTAATAATAATTATAAATAAGTAATTTATATCATTAATTATACACCACAGTTTCTTAAAAGGGTATCCCTTTTTCAAAAAATATTGTAAGTCAAAAACAATACAAATTTATCTATTTCACTATATCAGACGAATAATTCTTCAAAAAGTTTCATAATTTATTAAAATTTTATATTGAATTTTTTCAGAACTTATTAGCCCTCTTGATATACTGTTCGTCTATTAAGGAAGAAAAATTGTGGGTCTTCAAGAAAAATATAATTTTCCTATCTTTAATAATCATTTTTTCACCTGACATAACAATTAACTAAAAACTTATTCTCAATTAAAAATTATTAATGAAAACGCATTCATTATTTTACAAATTATTAGTGAAAGTTATTTAATTTCCTCTTTAAATAAACAGTAAGTTCTTTTACAATAAGGGAGGGGATATTTAATGTCACGCTACAAATAATCAATATAGCTGATAAATGAAGGGAGTTAATACCATGGGCGCATACATACTTGATTTAACTATTGTTGCTTTACTAATTGTAGGGATTACTGCCTTAATGGGTGTTATTACAAACAGTTTTGGTGAAAAAGTGTTTGGTGGTAAAAATCGTAGTGAATTTGTTGATGAAAGTGCAAAATACCAGACTGGTTGGAAAACTGTCGGGGGTACCAAAAAATAGAACAAAAAAAAACGATCTCACAGCGGGATCGTTTTTTTTGTTTATTTAGATTGTACCTTGAATTGCTTGAATTCTTTCTCCGAGCAAAGCACAAAGTGACCAGGAGTAACCTCTCTAAATTCAACAGGCTCATTAGGTTCGTAGTTATGACTTGCCGGATCATATGATTTCCGTTTCCGTGTCCGTTCACTGATTGGGTCCGGTGCAGGAATCGCTGATAAAAGTGATTGTGTGTACGGGTGAAGTGGATTTTTATAAAGTTCATCCGCAGGTGCTAGCTCAACCATTTTACCAAAATACATAACACCAATACGATCACTAATGTATTTTACCATTGAAAGATCATGGGCAATAAAAAGATAGGTTAAGTTTTTCTCTTTTTGAAGTTTTTTCATTAAGTTAACAACCTGAGCCTGGATTGACACGTCCAACGCTGAAATGGGTTCATCAGCAATGATAAATTCAGGTTGGACAGCAAGGGCGCGTGCAATTCCAATCCGCTGACGCTGACCACCACTAAATTCATGTGGATAACGGTTCGCATGCTCTCTATTCAAGCCAACGGTTTCTAAGAGCTCATAAACTTGCTCCATCCGTTCTTGTTTTGTTTTCGCCAAACCATGAATGTCAATTCCCTCTGCAATAACATCAGCTATTTTTAATCTCGGGTTTAATGACGCATATGGGTCTTGGAAAATCATTTGCATTTTTCGGTTAAAATCTTTTAACTGTTTTTTAGACTTTTTGCCGTGGACATTTACGCCGTCATATAAAACTTCGCCGCCAGTAGCATCATACAAACGGATGATCGTGCGACCTGTTGTTGATTTTCCACAACCTGACTCCCCGACTAATCCCATTACTTCACCTTTAAAAATATCAAAAGAAACATTGTCGACTGCTTTTACTTCGTTCACTTTACCTTCATTAAAATATTGCTTTAAATTTTTTATTTCAAGTAGTTTTTCACGCTGAGCCATTTATTTTCCCTCCTTTTTTCCAGGGAACTGACTTTGACCAGTTTTCTCTAAGGTAGCTGTTGGAGCATTTCCAGCAAATTGATTTTGGCGTCTTTTTACAGCTTCTGGTGGGTTTACCTTAGGTGCATCAGGATGTAAAAGCCATGTAGCTGCATAATGTGTATCAGAAACTTTAAAGAATGGCGGCTCTTGCTCCAAATCTATTTTCATTACAAATGGATTACGTGGTGCAAACGCATCACCTTTTGGAGGATCTAATAAATCAGGTGGTGTCCCTGGGATAGAGAATAATTCCTCGTCATGGGTATCCATATCAGGCATTGAACTAATTAAGCCCCATGTGTAAGGATGCTGTGGGTTATAGAAAATCTCATCGGCAGTGCCAATTTCCACAATTTTTCCACCATACATTACTGCTACCCGATCGGCTACATTGGCAACTACCCCAAGATCGTGCGTAATGAAGATGATCGATGTATCAATTTTCTTCTGCAGATCCTTCATTAACTCAAGAATTTGTGCTTGAATTGTTACGTCAAGCGCAGTTGTCGGTTCATCGGCAATGAGGATTTTAGGATTACATGCCAATGCAATGGCGATAACAACCCGTTGTCTCATCCCTCCGGAGAACTGATGTGGATATTGATCCACACGAATTTCCGCCTTAGGAATACCAACTAGCTTTAATAAATCCACTGCTCTTTCTTTGGCAGCATGTCTGCTCATGTTTTGATGTTTAATAAGAGGCTCCATAATTTGCTTGCCAATTTTCATAGTTGGATTCAAGGAAGTCATTGGATCCTGAAAAATCATTGAAATATCTTTTCCACGAATTTTCTGCATTTCTTTATCTTTAAGTTTTGTAAGGTCTTTTCCTTCGAAAAGAATTTCACCACTTTTAATTTCAGAATTATGTTCAGGAAGTAAGCGCATGATTGATTTAGTTGTAACTGATTTTCCAGAACCTGATTCACCAACGATTGCTAATGTTTCACCATTATATAAATCAAAGTTTACACCACGAATCGCTTGCACTTCTCCAGAAAATGTATGAAACGATATTTTTAAATCCTTTACTTGTAAAACTTTCTCCATTTACATACACCTGCCTTCTAATCACGCATTTTTGGATCCAACGCATCTCGTAATCCATCCGCCACTAAGTTAAAACAAACCATAATAATAGCTATCATTAAGGAAGGAATTATCATTTGATAAGGAAAAGCAATCATAGATTTAAATCCTGAATTGACTAATGTTCCTAAAGATGCATTCGGTTCTTGTAATCCCAACCCAATAAAGCTCAAAAATGCTTCAAAGAAAATAGCATTTGGGATGGAAAACATCGTATTTATTATAATGACACCAAACATATTCGGAATCATATGTTTAAAAATAATAGAAGAATTGGAAGCACCTAGTGTTTTGGCAGCCAATACAAATTCCTGACCTTTAAATTTCAACACCTGTGCTCGAACAACTCGGGCCATACTAGTCCAGCCGGTTATCGTTAAGGCGATTATGATTGGAATAATACCTGGCTTTAACACCAAAATCATTAATACAACAACAATCAAGTTGGGGATACCAACAATAACTTCTATAATACGTTGCATAACACCGTCCACTTTGCCGCCTAAATAACCAGAAACAGCTCCATATGCGACTCCAATGGCCATATCAATTAAAGCTGCCATGAAGGCAATAAATAATGATACTTGTGTACCTTTCCAAATACGAGCAAATTGATCACGACCTAAATTATCAGTACCAAACCAATAATAGGCATCAATTTTCCGAACTTCATATGCGTTATAAACTGTGCCGTCTCTCCTGGATAATGTTCCATCAAAGGGGAGCCATTCTACATCTTCTAAACCTTGAATACGCGGCGGCAGGTTATTATGCTTTGTGTTTTGTGTATCGAAATCATACGGAGTAATCATCGGACCAACAAATGCCATAATAAGCATGATAGCTAAGACCACTAAACTAACAACAGCACCTTTGTTCTTCCGAACTCTTAGCCATGAATCCTGCCAAAAGTTCAGGCTCTTCTTGGCAATTTTTTCACTATTTGCCGGATCAATATGGGCAGGAGTAAACAGATCTTTTGAAATGGTAATGTTCTTGTTGCTCATTTAGTTTTCCCCCCCGATATACGAATACGTGGGTCGATGATTCCATATAGAATATCAACAATCAAAATAACTACCACAAATAATACTGCAAATAAAATATTAGTTCCCATAATGACAGGGTAATCATTCATATTAATAGATTTAACGAATTGCTCACCAAGTCCTGGAATTCCAAAAATTTGTTCAATTACTAGTGAACCGGTCATCAAACTAACTGCTAGTGGTCCAAGAACAGTCACAACTGGTATTAAAGCATTCCGGAGTGCATGTTTTAGACTAATTTGCCAGCGGCTTGCTCCCTTAGCTCGTGCTAAGGTAATATAATCCGAACCTAAAACCTCAATCATTTCAGTCCGCATAAACCTTGCGGCTATTGAAATTGGGAACATAGCTAATGCAATGGTAGGAAGAATCGTATATTCCGGTCCTTTCCATAACATAACAGGCAGCAAATGCAATTTAACAGAAATATAATACTGAAGTAATCCGGCAAAAATAAATGACGGTACTGATTTACCAACTACAGCAATAAATGTAGACCCATAATCTATCCATGTATTTTGCTTTAAGGCAGCAATTACACCCAAGAATATGCCAATTATTGCACCAACTATCATTGCCTGCAAACCTAATTGTGCAGATGGCCCGATGCGGTTAGCAATCAGTTCTGTTACAGGGGTATTGTCAAATTGAAAGGAGATTCCTAGGTCACCTTTTACCAAATTCCTCATATAATTAAAATATTGAACAGGCAGAGGTTCATTCAAACCATATTTATCCAGCAAAATTCCCCGCTGAACGTCAGAGAGCTTTTCGAAGTTATTAAAAGGGCTACCCGGAATTAGCTTCATGAGGAAAAATGTAAGTGATGTTACGATTAAAAGTGTAATGATCATATAGCCAGTTCGTTGTAAGATATATTTTGCCATGCTTACACCTCCTAATTTTCTAAATATTCGACGTTTTTCGACAATTTGCATACAGGTAAAAAGAGAGTATATTTCTTCAATATACTCTCTTTCTATTTGATTAGTATAGCTACTATTTTGTGATTTTAATCCACTGGTAACTATAGTCCGGACCAAATGCATGGTGTGCAAAGCCTTGAACCTTTGGATTGATAAGAAGGTTAACTGAACGTTGGTAAAGTGGTGCAATTGCTGCATCATCTTCTAACAAGATTTTTTCTGCATCTTGAAGAGCTTTCCAACGATCTTGTGGCTTAGCTACAAGTTCTTCACTAGCTGATTTAATTAACTTATCAAATTCTGGATTACCATAATCCATGTGGTTTTGTCCGCCGCCAGTAACCCATAGATCCATATATGTCATAGGGTCAGCGTAGTCAGGTCCCCAACCACCCATTAATAAATCGTAGTCTTGAGCGTCTTCACGAGCGATACGAATTTTAAAAGGTACAGCTTCAACAGTAATTTTTAATCCTGGTAAGTTTTTCTCTAATTGGTCTTTAACAAAAGCATCAGTTAATTTTGAAGTTTCAGTATCTTGACCAACATAAGTAAATTTCACTTCTTTAAGACCTGTTTCTTTAAGACCTTTTTCCCAAAGCTTTTTAGCCTCTTCTTTGTTAGTGCTTAGGTAAGTTCCAGCAGTATCACGGAAATCTTTACCATCTAAGAATGAGAAACCTTTCGGTACAAGGAAATCAGCAGGGATTGATCCGTTTGCTAATACATCCTCTGTTAAAGCCTTTTTGTCAACAGATAAAGCAATTGCTTTACGGATGTTAACATTTTTCAATGCTTTGTTCTTTTCGTTCATTTTTAACCACCAGATAGATGGCTCTTGGTAGCGTAGTAAATCTTTTTGTCCTTCAAATTGAGAAAGAATCGCAGCTTGTGCAAGCTTCCCTGTGATATCAGCTTCGCCTGCTGTATATGCATTTGCAGAAGCTTGTGGATCTTTAGAAACGTTAAAGTTGATTTTCTCTAGTGTAACGTCTTTAGCATTTACATAATCAGCATTCTTTTCTAATACCCATTCAGTTCCAGTTGGGCCGTCCCACTTAGTCATTTTAAATGGACCATTGTAAAGTAGGTGAGTAGCATCTTTCGCATAGTTAGCGCCTTCTGCTTCAACAAACTTTTTGTTTTGTGGGTAGAACAATGGGAATGTTAGGTAAGATTCGATATATGGAAGAGCTCTAACTAAAGTAATTTCCACAGTATAATCATCTAATGCTTTAATACCTAAATCATCAAGTTTTGCTTTACCAGCAACAATTTCAGATGCATTTTTGATTTTGCCTTCCATGAAGTATGCACCATATGGAGCAGCAACTTTTGGATCAATTGCACGTTGCCATGCAAACACAAAGTCATGAGCAGTAACTGGGTCACCGTTTGACCATTTTGTATCTTGTTTTAATTTAATTGTGATAACAGTTTTGTCATCATTGTATGTAGGTGCACCCTCAGCAACACCAGGAATAACTTTTTGGTCGGGATCTAAACGATATAAACCTTCATTTGTAGCATTTAACATTGTGAAGCTTAATACGTCTTGAGACATTACGCTGTCCATGGATGGAATTTCTGCAGTTTCAAGAACATTTAGAACTTGTTCATCTGCTAAAGTTGTTTCCTCTGTGCCAGCATTTTTCTTGCCTTCATCCGTTTTCTTGCCTTCATTCTTAGTTCCGCCTGAACATGCTGCTAGAAACATGCTTAGAACTAGTGATAGTACTAAAAGTAGTGAAAGTTTTGATTTCTTCACTAGTAGACCTCCCTTTTCTATTATTCTGAAAAATTACTACATTCTCTATTATACATATTTTCTACAAATTGTACATTATTTTTTTGAAATTAATTTACAGATTAACAACATTCTTTACATTTTCATTACGATTTCTTATGGTATAATTTGAACTTACACTGATTTTTGGTATAAAATACTTAAGTAAAAACCCTATTAAATTAATCTTTTGGAGGTTATTTAGTGAATTATCAACTTAAGAAAAGACTTTTTATCTTGGCCTTATTACAACTTTCCATATTAATTGTCTCCTTTTTTCTTGATCACAAAATCGCTTTGTTAAGCTATATAAATATATCTTTTTATTTCACTTCTGCACTCCTTTTAACATCTTTACTTCTATTTACTATTCATTCAGGGTTTTTTGATGTCATATCAAGGTCCTTCAGTTTTGCTTTTCAAAGAGGGCAAAACAAACGAAGATTTGATGAAATACCTCCCCTCTCAGAACTTATTACAGTTAATCAGCGACCACTAGTGTTTTACGGCTTAGGAACTGGATTGTTCATGGGTATTGCTTTATTCTTTTATTATTTTTTGCAGACTTGAAATTAAATATGCAGTTCATATATAATAATAAGCAATTGTATAGTACTTAAAAGGCTATGATAAAGAGTAGTACGTATTTCCCTTCGTCTTAGAGAGTTTGTGGCTGGTGTAAACAAACACGAATCAATACGGAATGGACTTTTGAGCTTCGGTCTGAACATTTAAAATGGTTAAAAAGTAGGATTAGACGTTTTCCTTGCGTTAAAAGGACTCCTGATTGTCGTGTTATGGGATGATCGTGGAATTGAGTGACTCATTTTTGAGTAATTTAGGGTGGTACCGCGAAACCATTCGTCCCTATTAGTTTTCCTGGGATGAATGGTTTTTTTTATATTTTTTTTGGGAGGAAATTTATCATGAAAACGATTTTTTCTGGTATTCAGCCAAGTGGAACAATTACCCTTGGAAACTATATCGGAGCATTAAAACAGTTTGTCGAAATGCAAAATGATTACAATTGCTTCTTTTGTATCGTTGACCAGCATGCCGTTACGGTTCCACAAGATCCAATAACACTTCGTAAAAATATTCGAAGTTTAGCAGCGTTGTATCTTGCAGTTGGAATTGATCCAGAAAAGGCTACACTATTTATTCAATCTGAGGTCCCGGCTCACGCACAAGCAGGATGGATGATGCAGTGCGTAGCATACATCGGAGAATTAGAAAGAATGACCCAATTCAAGGATAAATCTACTGGGAAAGAGGCTGTACAGGCGAGTTTATTAACTTATCCACCACTGATGGCAGCTGATATTCTCTTATATAACACGGATTTGGTACCTGTCGGAGAAGATCAAAAGCAACATATGGAATTAACACGGGACCTTGCGGAAAGATTTAATAAAAAATACAGTGACATATTGACCATCCCCGAAATAAGTATTCCAAAGGTTGGAGCAAGAATTATGTCTCTACAAGAGCCAACAAAAAAAATGAGCAAATCTGATCCAAATCAAAAAGCAAATATCACACCTTTAGATGATCCAAAGCAAATTGTGAAAAAGATTAAAAGTGCGGTTACAGATTCCGAAGGGATTGTTAAATTCGATAAAGAAAACAAACCCGGAATATCAAACTTATTATCAATTTATTCAATCTTGGGTGGAAAATCTATTTCTGAAATTGAAGAAATGTATGATGGAAAAGGCTATGGTGAATTTAAAAGTGACTTAGCAGATGTCGCAGTTAATTTCTTTAAACCAATTCAAGATAGATATTATGAGTTACTTGAATCTCCTGAACTTGATCGTATATTAGATGAAGGTGCAGCAAAAGCAAATCTAGTGGCTAATAAGACTCTTAAGAAGATGGAAAACGCCATGGGACTTGGTAGAAAAACTAGGAAGTGAAAAAAAGCCTGACCCACAATAGATATGGAATCCATATCTTTTGGGTCAGGCTTTTAATTTACTTTCGGGCCGTGCTCCATTTCCCATAGCTTTTCAAAAAATGGCTGCCCTTTTATTAAGTTTTCACAAAAGGTTTCGTGACGCTTAGACCATCCATACTTTGTTTCTTCAAATAATTGTTCCCATGCGGCTTCAAAATTTAATTCTTGTATTGTTGAATAATGCTCTGGACACCATTCGGTATACCAGTATCTAACCTCTGCTTCATTACTAGATGATAGCAATTGATCTAGAGCCATAAATAAAAGTTGTTTTAATTGGCGTTCTTTTCTTGTTAGTCCTCTCATTAATTCTGGCTCAGGTGAGAGAATATGATAGTCCTTCATTTTCTCCTGCTCATAAAAGTGATATTTATTAGCCTCATGTTGAGCGATCATTTCGTACACCAACTGCTCCTGTCTAGGGATTATCCGACTTTTTCGAATTGGAATATTATAGCCGATTGTATCAATTGCCAAGATTCCAACTCCATCAGTTACCACGAAGCAATAGTCGAGTTGAACTCTCTCATGGTTTTTCCTTAAATAAGCTTTCTGAAAAATATCATCTAGAAGCTGCTGAGGTAATTCTGACAAATCATTTTCAATGTAATTAAACAATACTGGTTCAACTTTCAAAAGTGGTACCTGGTCTAACAATTCCACCCCGTCATCCTTACGCCATTCATGAAAGTGACATACATTATAACCGTTTTCTTCCCCTTCAAACCAATTTACCCATACATCATGAAGATACAACATTCTACAACCCCTCACTTCAAGAATCTGTTTGTAAATCAGTATGGGCAGTCCTTAGTTAAATTATTCCTTTATATATATTTTGCTCCAATTAGATGAGGACACAAAAAAATCCACCAAGATCTTGGCAGATTTATCTTTTGGATTTTGGATTGAAGGCATCCTTTAGCCCTTCCCCGATAAAGTTAATGGATAAAATGGTAATTGTAATAATTAATGCCGGTGGTACCCATATCCAAAGCTTAAATTGGAGAACATCCGGTTCGTTTGCTGAATTCAACATGTTTCCCCAACTTGGAATTTCCTGTGGAACACCAAATCCTAGAAAACTTAAACCTGTTTCAGCAACAATCATCGTAGCAAAGGTGATTGTCGCCTGAACAATAATAGTTGATAGAATGTTTGGAAGGAGATGTTTCATAATTACTTTAGCGGGTGAACAACCAATCGAAATAGCTGCCGTTATATATTCATTCTCTTTTTCAGCAAGAATTTTACTACGGACAATTCGCGCGATTCCACCCCAACTTAGCATGCTAATCGTTCCAATTAATACCCAAAGCCCATTTACTTTTCCATAAAGAATTGCATTTAGGACGATCACGAAAACTAAAAATGGAAAGTTTAAGATAAAATCGGTAAACCTCATGAATATGCTATCAACAGTTCCACCGAAATATCCTGATATAGAGCCAACCAAAGTTCCAAGTGCAATGACAAATAATGTACAACTTACGCCAACTAATAACGATATGCGGCCACCATAAAGTAATCTCGTAAACACGTCCCGGCCGGCTTTATCCGTTCCAAGCCAATGTTCAGCCGATGGCTCTAACGACATTTGTCCAATGTTAATTCTCGTAATATCTGCAGTGGTAATAAAAGGTGCAAGGATCGAAACAATAGAAACAATCATTAAAAAAATAAGGCTAATCATTGCAAGTTTATTTTTTATAAATTTCTTCCGAGCAATTGCAAAGGGAGATAAACTTTTTTTCGGGGGTGTTACTAGCATATTATTATTATTTTGTGTAACGATTTCCATTTTTCCTCCCCCTAATCCAGCCTAATTCGCGGATCTACTACACCATATAGAACATCTGCAACTAAGTTGCCAATCAATGTTAAGAATGAAAATAACATGGTCAATGTCATTAAAACTGGATAATCTCTCGTCCCAACAGATTGAAGAAATAATTGTCCAAGACCAGGATACGTAAATATTGTCTCGGTAATAATTGCGCCGCTAATAATGGCGACAATATCAAAACCTAAAAAAGTTATTAGTGGAATAATTGAGTTTCTTAAAATATGAACATGGTAGATTTTTCTTTCCGGGGTCCCTTTTGAACGAGCTGTACGAACATAGTCTTTGCGGCTATTTTCAATAATATCGTTTCGTAAAAATTGAGTATAACTGGCTGTACTTAATAATCCAAGCACAACTGCTGGTAAAAATACATGGTGAAAACGGCTTAGCCACCATTCTAACGTTCCATCTGTTACTCCAATGTCCACCGAACCATTGGATGGAAACCAACCTAACTTAAATGAAAAGAAAAAGATGGCAAATACCCCTGCGATGAAGGATGGAATAGCTAAACCAATGTAGTTTAATCCTCCGATAAGGTTGTCCATCAAGGTATATGGTTTTCGACCTGCATACGACCCCATAAAAAAAGCGAGGATATAAGTAATTAAGATGGCTGAAAGACCTAAAAGTATAGTATTAGGGAGCCGTTCTCCAATAACCTCAGATACCTGTATTTTGAACCGTGTAGATTTCCCAAAATCCCCCTCCACGAAACCACTAATCCAACGGAAATATTGCTGTGGCAATGGGTAATTATACCCCAACTTTTCACGCATATCAGCGATATACTCAGGATTTGTATTTCTTGGATCAATTTCTCCACTTAGAGAGTCACCCGGCATTAATTTTGCCAGCGAAAATACTACAATGGAGGTTAGGAGTAACATTGGAATCATTCCCAATATTCTTCGAAATGCATATTTCAACATGTGCATTCTCCTTGTCTATAAGCTATGTAAGGACACAAGCAGTGTTTCTCGCCCAATCTGTTCAAATGGGAGAAGCTTAGCCATCTCCCATTTGAAACTCAAAATTGAGTTGTTGGTATTAATCCTAAAAACAGCTTGTTTTGACCTTTAGGAAATTATTACTATTGTTTAATCCACCATTCATTTGGACGGTTCATACCGGATACATCAAATTTTACGTCTTGAACTCGCTTGCTGACAGCCATCGTTTCCTCTAGTTCAGCAATTGGTAATGCAGGAAGATCCTGCATGAATAGTTTTTGCCACTGGACATAAAGATCTTTACGCTTGTCGTTATCTGTTCCTACTACACTAATATCAAGTGCTTGATCCAATAATTTATCACTGTCAGTATTTACCCAGCGTGGATAGTTCCAAATTGCTTTTGATCCCCAAAGTGGAGTTGGGTCCGGATCTGCCCCCGTTGACCAGCCGCCAAAGAATACTTCCATTGATTTATCAGCTTTATCAAGCATTTCATAATAAAGGTTTACATCAGTCATCGTTAATTTAGTTTTCAAACCAACTTCTTCCCAATATTGAGTCATTGCCTTAGCACGTGCTTCAAAAGTTGGGTTATCTGTGGCATAGTGGCTGAAGTTTACAACGAATTTCTTACCATTCGGATCTTCACGGAAACCATCACCATCAACATCTTTATATCCAGCTTCATCTAATAAAGCTTTTGCTTTTTCCGGATTATATTTGTATTGCTCTAATTCTTCATTAGGTGCAGCAATCCAATGATTTGTTGGAATTGGACGGTTAACTGGCTTTCCTACACCAAAAAAGAACGCCTTAACCCATTCTTCACGGTTGATTGCATAATACATAGCTTCACGAAGCTTCTTCTCTTGGTATTTAGGTTCATTCATGACATTTTTTTTGCCATCCCAAGTACCTAGTCTAAAACCAACATAGTAATAGCTTACACCGGGATAAGTTACAGCATTTACATTATCCAGGGCTTTTACTTGATCAATAATACTTGGATGGAAAGATGTCATATCAAGCGTTCCGTTTTTAAGTTCTCCAACAGAAAGGGATGGATCAATTACTTTAATAACCACTTTTTCAATATGCGGCTTACCGCCAAAATAATCATCAAAGCGTTCCATTTCTACAGATTCACCTGGAATAATTTTTGTCACTTTAAATGGCCCTAAACCAACAGGTTTTGTACGAACTTGTGCAGAACCTATCATATCTTTTACTGCAAGACCTTTAAATTCAGTACGATTCATAGGGTATGTCCAAAGATTATCCAAGTTGTTAACACGAGCTTTATCAAATGTAATTTGGATATGGTAATCATCTACTACCTTAATCCCAGCGATTTCTTTCGCTTTTCCATCATGATAATCCTGTGCACCCACGACATTTCTTACGTTATCAAAACGTGGACCATCATAATCCTTATCAGCAATAACTTTCAATGCGAATTCCCAGTCCTTTACAGATAATTCTTCGCCATTGTGCCACTTAACACCTTGTTTGATTTCGAAGTCAAACACTTTATTGTCTGCTGTTTTCCATGAGGCGATATGCGGCTGGGCCTTTAAGTTCTCATCGTAGTCGATTAGATTTTCATCAAAGAAATCTAGTACATATTGATCAGTTGCATTTCCATAAAAAGAATAGTTAAATTTCCCCTCAGGTGCAGAATCTAGTGCATATACTAGTGTTCCGCCATCCTGGGGTTTCCCGGCTGCTTCGCTCGGTTTACCTTCGTTTTCATTTTTGGTTGTACCTGTTTTTTCTCCGCTGCTGCAAGCTGCTAAAAATGCTGATAGAACAAGCATTAATGCTGCTAACATAAGCATACTTCTCTTTTTCATTTGTTTCCCCCCCTATAAACTTTGAATTAGTTACTGTCTAGCTCTTGCGCTTTTCTAGTAAAGGTGGCAAGCTACTCGATGTGAGGGCTTCACCTCCTTCAATACTGGCTTGCTTCTAGAACATTCCTCCATTGCCATAGGGCAGCGCGGGTGGAATGTGCATCCGGTGGGAGGATTGATAGGGCTTGGCACATCCCCTTTTAAAATAATACGCTCCTTCTTCACCCTCGGATCCGGGGTTGGAATAGCTGAAATTAATGCTTGTGTATATGGATGGAGAGGATTCGCATATAAGCTATCTTTATTCGAAACCTCCACCATATTCCCTAGATACATAACGCCAATTCGGTCACTCATATGTTTAACAACACTTAAGTCATGCGCAATAAAAAGAAAAGTAAGGTCAAATTCTTCCTGTAAATCTTTTAACAGGTTTAAAACCTGTGATTGGACTGACACATCAAGTGCTGAAACAGGTTCATCAGCAATTATTAATTTTGGTTTTAATGCAAGGGCTCTCGCTATTCCGATTCTTTGGCGCTGCCCCCCGGAAAATTCATGTGCATATTTGTAATAGGCATCTGGCGGCAAGCCTACTTTTTCTAACAAACCCATGACTTCCATTTTTAAGTCAGCCATACTTTTTTTAGAAAAGTTATATATAGGCTCAGCGATAATATCTCCAATCATTTGCATAGGATTCAAAGAAGCATACGGGTCCTGAAACACCATTTGCATATTTTTTCGAATCTCTCGAAGGGATTTACCAGATACTCTTGTGATATCTTTACCATCAAAAAGTATTTGTCCCTCGGTTGGTTTTAATAGCCGAAGAATAGTTCTCCCCGCCGTAGATTTACCACAGCCAGATTCACCAACAAGCCCTAGTGTTTCTCCTTTTTTTATCTCAAAGGAGATATTATCAACTGCTTTTACATTTCCAATTGTTCGTTTTAGAAATCCGCCTTTAACAGGGTAATAGGTTTTAAGATTTTTAATCTCTAATAGGTTTTCAGACTGTGAGGATGAATGGTCTCCCTGCTTATGTACTGAAACGATACTCATTTTCTCACCCCCTCTTTTGGCCTACTTGTTTCAAAGAGTAAACAGGCAACTTCGTGACCTTGTCCAACGTCTTGAAGTAAGGGGGTAATTGTTGTGCATTCAGTCATTACTTTTGGACATCGATTCGCAAAACGGCAGCCTTCTGCCGGCATATTTATAAGGGAAGGGACGATGCCTTTAATTGAACTTAACCTTTCTGCTTGTCCATCCATTTTCGGGATTGCCCCTAAGAGCAAACTTGTATAAGGATGTTTAGGATTATGGAAAAGTGTATCCACATCTGTATGTTCTATAATCCTGCCAGCGTACATGACCATTACTTCATCACACATTTCAGCAATAACTCCCAGATCATGTGTAATTAAAATAACAGACATGTCATTAGCTGCTTGAATCTCTTTTAATAGTTCGAGAATTTGAGCTTGAACGGTAACATCGAGGGCTGTGGTTGGTTCGTCAGCAATTAATAATTTGGGCTGACAAGCAATAGCAATGGCGATCATGACACGCTGCCTCATCCCACCTGATAATTGGTGCGGATACTCATCAATGAGTTTTTCCGGCCTTGAGATTCCTACACTTTTTAATAAAGCGATTGATTTTAGCCGAGCTTCTTGTTTCGTAATCTTAAGGTGGTTAAAGAGGACTTCCTGGAGTTGATATCCAATTGTAAAGACTGGATTTAATGAGGTCATTGGTTCTTGGAAAATCATAGAGACATCTTTCCCACGAATTTTATTGATTTGCGATTCCGACATTTTCTCCAGATTTAATCCATCAAAAATGACTTCACCTAATTTAATTTTACCGCTTTCTTTTGGCAATAACCTGATAATGGAGAGGCTCATAACAGATTTACCGCAACCCGACTCTCCAACAATACCGACAATTTGCCCAGGCTTTACTTTAAACGAAACATTATCTACTGCATTATAATCAGTTCCATCAATATCAAAAGCAGTTTGTAAATTTTTCACTTCGAGTAGTGGGGCCTCTTTGTGCAGCTCTTTTTTTGTGCTCATAGTACACCCTCTAACTTTTAAATTATTCAATTTATTCAGTATATTCAAATAAATTTTATTACGTAATTATAACATTTGCAAGATTTTTTTGTACAACTACCTGATAATGTTAACTAATATTAAAAAAAGCCCAATTTTACTGGCTTTTTTTGTTGAGATTATAAAAATCTTCAAGATACTTTAGTGCAGGATTCGTAAATGATAGTTTTGTAGAATAATTGTTATTTTCGTAAAAACGTTCAACAATATTATATCCCACAGCATAACCTAGTAGATTCGGCAGCCTTCCTACCCCGTAAAGTAATTCATCGTGCTTTCTTTCATGTTTTTTTGTGTTTAGATGTTCTTTCAAATATTTCTCCCAAAAATTTAATAGGTCCTTTTCTTTATACATACGACACCAAGCTGCTAAATATTCCCGTCCACAATATTTTAAAACTGCATATTCAGCCAAACCTTCTATAATAATTGAATCAAGCAAGCTATATTCTTCGATCCTTTTACCTAACATTCTAAGTCGGCAGACGTGGTGGTATTCATGAACCAGCAAAGCCTCTACCTCTTTTGGGTCATCATAATTAGAGAGAAAGAGAAACATTTTATCAGGGAACGAAACGCCAGCTTTACTTTTTACTTCTCTGAAAAAAAATCCACCAGATTGGGCTACTGGAAAAAGAAAGACTGGAATATCCGGACCATGCCACTTTTGCTTATATTTATTAAATAGTTGTTCCACTTTATCCCAAGCTTTTTGTTCTATTAACTGATCGAAATTTTCTAAGGCAGACCTAGACGGCCGGTACATCCCGAAATCCACTAATTGATTGTAAATATCCTTTGGTGTTTGTCTCTTAAAATAAGGCTTTAATTTTTCGCAAATTTTTAAGGGTCTATCAATTTCCTCTTCTAACCATTGATCAGTTCGAATAATTCCCATCACTTCACCCCATGTTCCTTCAATTCACCCTCCGATCAGTTTATTACTAATAACAAGAAGTGGTTCTTGTTATTAGTATCAAAAAAAAAATCGACCAGATTTCATCTCTGGTCGAATGGTTTACTTATTCGTATTTTTTGAACACAATCGTTGCGTTGTGTCCGCCGAAGCCTAGTGAATTACTCATGGCTGCTTTAATTTCCTTCGGACGTGCTTGATTCGGTACATAATCTAAGTCACATTCTGGATCCGGTGTTTCATAGTTAATGGTTGGCGGTAGCATGCTGTCTCTTATCGCTAATACCGTAAAGATTGCTTCTACACCGCCGGCCGCACCAAGAAGATGCCCCGTCATCGATTTAGTTGAACTTAACGCTAATTTATAAGCATGCTCTCCGAATACTTCTTTAACGGCAAGGGTTTCAAACTTGTCATTATATTCTGTACTTGTGCCGTGCGCATTTACATAATCAATTTCCTCAGGTTTTAACCCGCCATCATTGATAGCCATTTTCATAGCACGGGCACCTCCCTCACCACCTGGTGCTGGTGCAGTAATATGATAGGCATCACCAGTTGCCCCATAGCCGACTATTTCAGCATAAATTTTTGCACCACGGGCTAAAGCATGTTCAAGTTCTTCCAGAACAATAATCCCTGCACCTTCACCGATAACAAAACCATCACGGTTTTTATCGAATGGTCTGCTCGCCGTCTTTGGGTCTGGATTTGTGGAAAGGGCAGTGTTTGCACAAAAACCTGCAACAGACATTTTTGTAATCGGTGCTTCCGCTCCGCCTGCTATCATTGCATCTGCGTCGCCGCGTTGAATTACTTTAAAGGCATCACCGATTGAATTTGTTCCTGTTGCGCAGGCAGTTACCGTACAAGAATTAAAACCTCTTGCACCGAGTGTAATTGAAACCTGTCCAGCTGCCATATCTGGAATTAACATCGGTACAAAGAATGGACTTACACGTTTGTAGCCTCTCTTTTGGAATATCTCAAATTGCTGTTCGAAGGTTTCCATTCCGCCGATTCCCGAACCAATCCATACTCCGACACGATGGGAGTTATCTTCGTTAATTGTTAAATTAGCATCTTTCGCTGCCATAATTGCCGATGCAACTGCAAATTGTGTAAAGCGATCCATTTTACGCGCATCTTTTCTTTCCATAAATACTTCAGGATCAAAATCAGTTGATTCTGCGGCAACTTTTGCCGGATATTCATCAGCATTGACTCTCGTCATCGGGCCAATCCCGGATTTTCCTTCTAATATGTTTTTCCAAGTTGTTTCGGCATCATTTCCAAGCGGTGTTACTGCACCTATGCCTGTTACTACAACTCTGCGCTTTTCCATTTTATCTATCTCCTTCATCTTTTTCCGGATTGATATTTTTAACTTATTTAAACCTGCTTGTTTATTTCCGCTCTATGCGACCTTTATTTTCCCCACCTGATAGCAATGGCACCCCATGTTAAGCCACCGCCGAAGCCAACCATTACAATGAGGTCGTCATCTTTAATTCTTCCCTCTTCCAAATCTTCCACAATTGAAATTGGAATCGATGCTGCAGACGTATTACCATATTTATTTATCGTTTTGGACATTTTTTCGACTGGCAAATCTAATCTTTGCCTAGATGCTTCCATAATTCGAATATTAGCCTGATGTGGAATTAAGAAATCGACATCATCCTTTGTTAGACCTGCTTTTTCGAGAACATTGATGCAGCTTTCCCCCATTTGCCTTACAGCAAATTTGAACACTTCTCTACCATTCATAATTATATATTCATCCTGGTAAAGATGTTTTGACCCGGTACCATCTGCTCCAAGCTCAAAGGAAAGAATTCCCCGATTTTCTGAAACAGGGCCAATAATGGTAGCACCAGCACCGTCTCCAAATAAGACTGCTGTATTGCGATCATTCCAGTCAGTAACTTTAGAAAGCTTTTCTACGCCAACCACTAAGATATATTTATAAACCTCAGACTCAATAAATTGTTTAGCAGTCACAATTCCGTACATAAATCCCGCACATGCTGCACTGACATCCATCGCTGCTGCTTTTTTTGCCCCAAGCCTTTCTTGAATTCTGCAGGCAACAGATGGAAAAGGAGTATCTGGTGTAACCGTAGCTACTAAAATTAGGTCAATCTCTTCTGCAGTAATTCCAGCATCTTGAATGGCCTTTTTAGCTGCTTCAAATGCCATATCTGATGTATTCTCATCATCAGCAGCAATTCTTCTTTCTTCGATCCCTGTCATAGTACGAATCCATTCATCAGAGGTATCCATTATTTTTTCCAAATCCTTATTGGTGACAACTTTCTCTGGTAAATATCTGCCGATACCAACAATACCTGCTTTCATAAGACCCAGCTCCTTTTTTCACAATTCTCTATATCACAAAGTTTAATATCAATTATTATGACTTGGTACTAATTTTATCAAATAAAACCTATTTTAAGCAACTGTTTCTTATTATTTCCCCCTCTGCTAAAGGACAATCTTTTACAAAAGAAATAAGCTCCCGATTTTGAGAGCTTATTTCCTCTTTATATTTCTTTTCGCCCTTCAGCTAGACCAAGTTCATAGGCTTCTTGCATGACCTTTGTAAAAAGATTCATAAAGGGCTCGATTAATTCCATTGATAAATCCACACCAGCCCTATCCAATTGTTCCTTTGCTTCTGGTAAGTATTTCATTGCAATCTGCATAAATTGTAATGTATTATCTTGACTATTCATATGTACTGCTCCTTCAAATTCTCATTTTGGCAATTTTCCTGTTTCTTTATAGATGTCAATTTGCTTATTTATCTTTTGAATAAATTCATTATTTACATTGGGACTATATTTACCAAGTGAAATAACGTTGTCTTGAAAATCGTAGGAAAGATTTCCTGGTTTAAGTACCCCTTTATTATATTGCTCAGCCACTTTTTCATATAATTTATCGACCTGTTGTACTGTACTTGTAAGTACCGTAGATTCACCTAAATCTGATTGGTCAGAAACGTATCCTATAACATACAATCCACGTTCTTTTACCCTTTCTATTACTGGCACATTATATCCATCACCAGCAGGATAGATGACATCAATCCCCTTATCCATCATGTCATTTGCTAATTCAACTGCCTTTATTTCATCATCCCAATTTCCAACATATTCTATACTAACCTTTGTGTTTTTATTTTCAGCTATTGCTCCTTGATAGAAGCCTTCAATCTCCGGCTGCCATTCATATGCGGCTATAACACCTACATTTTGTGTTTTTGACATATGTGCTGCGACCATTCCACCAAAAAAACCCATCGCGTGGCCTTTAAAATTCAGACTTGTTGTATTCTTGTTTTTAGCATCACCATTAAAACTTATAAAATGGATATTAGGATAGTCAGATGAAATATCATTAAAATACTCTGCATATTCAGACCCATGACCAAAGATTAAATTTACCCCTTTTTGGTCAAAATCCTCAACTGCACGCCGAGCAAAAGCTTCTGAATTCATACCTTCATTATAAAATACATCTACATCAATATTCTTATGAATTTTCAACAAGCCATTAAAGCCATTTGTCCCCCATACCTGGTCATTGACCGTTTCGGGTACTAACAATCCAACCTTTTTTATTTTACCTGTAGGTTTTGTCTCTCCGCAGGCTCCAAGTAAAAAAAGGCATATAAGTATCATTCCGAAACGGTATATCATGTTATGCATCTCCTCTGCCCTATTGCCATTTCTATACACGTTTCCTTTGCACTAATAATTTACTTCACCTATGACCATAGGTATATGACTCTATTTTCCAGTTTTATTCTAACCCTTCAACAAATAAATGAAAAGATAATTTTCCACTAGCCGCCAATCTACATTATCTTACAAACGGTTGGCATACAAACGTTGAACATGTTCTATTTGTGTCATGATAGAATCTGCTATTGGACTAACCTTTTTTACAGCCACTTTTTCAAGTCGATCGTTATCCTCTATTGATACATTGCTTTTTAACAATGCCTGATTTTCATCAATATTAAGATATTCTGCGCACCTGTCCCAATGATCTTCATTTCCGCTTTCAATCAAGTAACTGCCCGGTCTTCCGCTCTCTATAATTTCTAACATGGATTCGATGGCGTCATCAACAAAAAGACAATCGTTTGTCCATTCCCGTACATCAGTTATTAAATTTACATTTTTGTATTTTGAAGCAATGGCTTGTTGAAACAAAAAAGCTGATGGCTGCCATGGACCATAAATAGCAGGTAGGTACAATAATTGGATATTTGTTACTAATCCTTTTACATTCCCTAAAAACCTCTCTATTTCTTTCCCCCTATACGTTCGGGTAAGCATTTGAATAGGTAGAATAAAAACAATCTTTGCTTTGTTTTTGTTCTCCTCTACAAATTGAATGATCGGCCGAGTAACTTCCTCCATTTGTAAAATTTGTTCTTTTTTAAGCATAAACAGGTCATATATTGAAAATATTAGCCTTGAACGACTGATTTCATGTTGCTCATTTTTACTCCACTCGATTAATGATTGTTCTAAAAAGTTTGCATTTCGACCAACTTCAAGTCTTTTCTCATCAATAAAATGTATATTATCAGGATTTTCAATATGAATACCCTTGACCTCGATTCCTTTATTCAGTAGGTGCTTACCAACATGAAAACCAACAAAATCGAACATTCCAAAAATAATTGCCTTGTCCATAAAATCTTCCTCCCCATCCTAACCTTATTGAATCCTATGCACATCGATAAGGAAATATTTCTTTTTGGGGAGGAGCAGTCTAAAGGACTGTTTCATGGCTGCTGAAGAACTTAATCATCATATTTCCAAGCTGTGGTTTTTTTTCAGGGAGAATAAATATAGGGTTTATATCAGGATCACTTATAATTTGGTGATATAGTTTCGATTGATTGTATGATTTTCCTCCTGCCAAGACATGAATTATTTTAACCGGACATCCAAATTGAAGATTAACTTTATCTTGGCTGCTAAAAACATTGTTTTCAATCACTTTTTGGTCCAATTGATATGCTGCCACTAATTCTCTCATTAACTTTTTATAAAAGAATTTATGTTCCTTTTCTTGTTCAAGATGGTCTTTTAAGGAAATGATTGGGTTGAGCAGAATAAGCGATCTTATACGCCCCTTCATTTTTTCCATTAGTCTTATCGCAACCAGTGCCCCCATACCTTCAGCCAAAATATGGATTTTATTATTAAGAATTTCACTTCTTATTACATGATGATATAATTTCTCGGCAAGTTCAACTGCAATATTGCTCCCCCAGTTGCGCCCATATAGATTTGAGGAAAAAATGGTGTACCCTTTTTCTTTAAGCTGGTTAACAATAGCTAGCCTTCCTTCATTTTGTGTCCAAAAACATTTGCTTTCATCTACAAAATGTCTTTCATCTCCAATGATTAAAATCCCAAATCCTGTAGGCTTTTCAGGGTAGTGAAGAATATTCCATTGGGTATCCATCTGAAAGTTACGATTTTCCATAGATAAATCTCCTTTTACATATTTCCTCACGGTATTGTATGCTGTCTCATTAGAGATGAAAGGGGGTTTGCCTATTTATAAGATATTATAGTTTCACTTTATCATTTCAGAATCATATGATAATATTAATAAAGATGTAAAATAGGTTAGAGGTGAAGAAATATGCGATTTTTTTGGACCTTTTTCTGGTCATTTCTATTGGTGCAAATGCTTACATATGTAGTAAGTTCAATGACCCCGGGTGCTGAATATGAATTTATGCCTGCAGTTATCGCTTCAGTTGTTGTGACGATCTTAATTTTCGTTGTAGCTTCTGTGATTCCAAACGAACCTGCTGCAAAACATTAAGAAAAAGGTCATCCTTTCAAACGGATGACCTTTTTTCTTTAGCGATATTTAGTAAACAGATACTTGAACTTCTCCATTATTGATATTTATTTCAACTTTCGACTGATCATGTACCCTGCCGGCAATAATTTCACGGGCAATCTTTGTCTCAATATTTCTTTGGATAAATCTTTTTAAAGGCCTTGCCCCATAAATTGGATCAAATCCATTAACGGCAATAAATTCTTTTGCATCCTCGCTAATATCAATATCAATTTGTTGATGTTTTAACCGATTTTGAAGCTCTCTCATCATTTTGACGACGATATTCTTTATTTCATCTAATGAAAGGGGCTTAAAGAGGATGGTCTCATCGATTCGATTTAAAAATTCAGGACGGAAATGCCCCCTTAATTGACTCATTACTTTCTCCCTTACTGAATCAGAGATTTCAACCTCAGTTTCATTTCGTTCAAGTAAAAAATGCGAGCCAATATTAGAGGTCATAATGATAACCGTATTTTTAAAGTCAACTACACGCCCTTTTGAGTCGGTAATTCTTCCGTCATCAAGCACTTGTAAGAGAATATTAAATACCTCCGGATGAGCCTTTTCAATTTCATCCATTAAAACAACAGAATAAGGTCTTCTCCTAACCGCTTCTGTCAACTGTCCGCCTTCCTCATAGCCAACATAACCTGGAGGAGCACCAATCAAGCGGGACACAGCATGCTTCTCCATATATTCAGACATATCAATCCGAATAATTTGTTCTTCACTATCAAATAAAGATTCGGCCAACGCTTTTGCAAGTTCAGTTTTCCCAACACCTGTTGGACCTAAAAATAAAAATGATCCAATGGGTCGATTAGGATCTTTAATTCCAGCTCGCGCTCTGAGCACGGCATCGGCTACTAAATTTACCGCCTCATTCTGGCCGATGACTCTTTCATGTAGAATTGATTCTAATTTTAAGAGCTTTTCTCTCTCGCCTTCAACTAGTTTAGCAAGTGGTATACCTGTCCACCTTGATACAATATTAGAGATTTCTTCCCCGGTAACTTCTTCTCGAAGTAAACGTTCGTCCTTAGCAGTTGCTGTTTCGAGTTCCTTCAACTCTTTTTCTGCTAACGGAATCTGACCATGACGAAGCTCTGCAGCTCGGTTTAAATCATATTTATCTTCAGCTAGTTGAAGCTCCCTGCGAAGTTTTTCTAATTGTTCTCGTTTCTCCTGCAATTTTTGTATACTTTGTTTCTCTTGGAGCCATTTTGCCTTCATTTCATGGGCTGATTCTTTTAAGTCCGCTAGTTCTTTAAGGAGAGAATCCAGCCTTAACTTGCTCCCTTCATCGACTTCTTTACTTAATGCTGCTTCTTCAATTTCTAATTGCATGACCCTGCGAGTTACTTCATCTAATTCGGTAGGCATAGAATCTATTTCGGTCCGTATAAGTGCACAAGCTTCATCAACTAGATCAATGGCCTTATCCGGTAAAAAACGATCAGTGATATAACGGTCAGAAAGTGTTGCTGCCGCTACCAAGGCATGGTCATGAATTTTAACGCCATGATGCACCTCATATCGTTCTTTCAAGCCTCTTAAAATGGAAATCGTATCTTCAACGTTTGGTTCTTGGACCAGAACCTGCTGAAATCTACGTTCAAGTGCAGGATCCTTTTCGATATATTTCCGGTGCTCATCAAGTGTGGTTGCTCCAATACAATGAAGTTCACCGCGAGCAAGCATCGGCTTTAACATATTGCCTGCATCCATTGCACCTTCAGTCTTACCTGCCCCGACAATCGTATGAATTTCATCTATAAATAACAATATTTGTCCTTCACTTTTCTTAATTTCATTTAAGACTGCTTTTAATCTTTCTTCAAACTCACCTCTAAATTTTGCTCCGGCAATTAACGCGCTCATGTCCAATGAGAATATCGTTTTATCCTTAAGTCCTTCTGGTACATCTTTCCTAACAATCCTTTGTGCCAACCCCTCCACAATGGCCGTTTTCCCTACTCCAGGTTCACCAATTAATACAGGATTATTCTTTGTTTTTCTCGATAATATCCGAATTACATTACGGATTTCGGAATCACGGCCAATCACTGGATCCATTTTTCCTTCTTTAACCTCCGCAACAAGATCCCGTCCATATTTTTTTAGAGCTTCATATCCCGCTTCTGGATTTTGTGATGTCACTCTTTGGTTCCCCCTTATTTCTTTTATCGCGTGCAAAACTTTGTCAGGTTGAATTCCAAAAGTTTGTAAAAGTCTCCGCATTTCTGAATCATTCGAGTTGACTGCTGCTAACAGAAGATGTTCAACTGATAAATACTCATCTGAATACTTTTTAGCAAACTCCTCGGCACTTACAAAAAGTTTTTGCAGCTTAGCTGTGATATATAGTCTCCCTTGTTCAACACCGTTTCCGGTAACAGTTGGTTTTTTAGCAAGGGCAGCAGTAAGGTGGTTTCTTATCTTTTCAGGTGGAATTCCTGCCTTTTCTAATATGGATAAAATAAGGCTATCCTCTTGTTCCATTAAACATAAAAACAAATGGGGTTCATCAATCTCTTGATGATTTTTTTTAACAGCTAATGACTGTGCATCCATCAGTCCTTTTTGTAAACGTTCTGTCATTTGATTCATGTCCATTTCAACAGCACCCTCTTTGACCATTTTTGACCTTTATTTTATTATAAAACTTCGATTGTAAAAAGTAAATTTTTGCAAAGAAGAAATGCAGAAGTACTTTAATTGCAAGGCTGGGGTAGACAAAAGAAAAAGCCACCCAATGGATGACCTTATCCTTATTAAATTTATGGCTTCCGCTGATATGTCCAAACTCGTTCATCATTTGATGTTTCAGGAAATGCATCCCCTGCTTTAAGCCTAATTTTTTTGGGATTATTAACATTGCTTCCTGTATCTCCGACCTCAATATAAATACCACTATTTGGGGCTTTACTCCCGGACTTAAACTGACGATTTTGTCCCATTCTTTTCCCTCCTTTGCTTCACATACCTTATTATTACCTTTTCACGGATAGTCATTATAGGAATTTCTTTCAAAATAACCTATAAGTCGACAGTATTTCCTAAGAAATACAATGTAATGTGTGTGAACTTTTGACGATTGTATGAACTTATTGCTCATTTGTTGCTAATTATTCTTCGTTAACAATATAATTATAGTATTATCTAGTAAATCAAAACCTTGACTGTCATTTTTTTAAATTAAATTAGTTTTGAATCCGTACCTTTAAAGGTGGTTATTAGTATGCAGTCAGTAAAAGAAATGCCAGTAACACTGTCCCATCTTTTTGATACAGTTCATCATATAAGGAAAGTTGAAAAAGGTACTTTTCTATTTCAAGAAGGATCTATGGCTGATGAATTGTATATTATTCAAAGTGGAATTCTTCAAATCAGTAAGATCATTCCTGATGGAAGAGAACTGACTTTAAGAATGTGCTCGAGTGGTGATTTTGTCGGTGAATTAAACTTATTCTCCCCTTCTTCACGCTATTTATTAAGTGCCCGAGTAGTCGAGAGTGGCGAAGTAGCCGTTATTATGAAAGACACGCTTGAAGAAAAACTTTCACAAAATCTTGCGCTTTCTTTTGAATTCATAAAGTGGATGAGTCAACAATATCGAAAAACCCAAACCAAATTTCGTGATTTGGTTCTTCATGGTAAAAAAGGGGCACTTTATTCCACACTCATTCGAATTACCAATAGTTATGGAATTAAAACTAATAAAGGAATACTAATTGAATTACCATTAACCAATCAGGAACTAGCCAATTTTTGTGGTACATCCAGAGAAGTAGTAAATCGTTTGTTAAGCGATTTACGAAAAAGTGGTATCCTATCTATTGATAAAGGGACCATTACAATTCACGATTTAGCGTATTTAAAACGCGAAATTGATTGTGAAGATTGTCCAACGGAAATCTGTAAAGTTGACTAGGATGGCTGCTTGCAAACAATTTAATATAATGCAAAAAAATCGGTCATATTGACCGATTTTTTATTTTAGTAAGAGTATTTGAATCGCCATAATTATAAAGAATATAGCTGAATTAATGATTTCGTAAATGCCAATATGTTTAGGCGAAAATGGTCTTCCGTAAAAAATAATAGCTCTCAAAAGACTTGGGATTAATGCGATTGCAACCATCCAATAGCCAACCCCGAACCACACTGCTACTAT
Organism: Neobacillus drentensis NBRC 102427; assembly: GCF_001591445.1. Classification (GTDB taxonomy): domain Bacteria; phylum Bacillota; class Bacilli; order Bacillales; family Cytobacillaceae; genus Neobacillus; species Neobacillus drentensis. The sequence continues at coordinate 171,155 of NZ_BCUX01000008.1, forward strand.
CAGAAGATGGTAAATCCATGAAATCCATTTAAATTGGATATTCTTCTTTTCCCTAATCATTGACTTGACATAAAAAGTACAGCCCACAAAAAACAGGATCGAAGTTAAAAAAGTGAATACAAGAGTCTCGATGTTCATCACACCATGCCCTAAATAACTGCTTGCGAGGCCAACTACCGAAAAAGCAAAAATAGCAGATATATCATTCATAAAAGCACGATCTTGATTTTTGGAAGTAAAGTAAGCATTTATCATAAAAAACGGAATCATTAGTAGACCGAAATAAATAATGGTTGGTCTTTCCAGAAGTGGAATAAGTAAAAGTAATAGGGCTGGAATCATATATACAAGTGTCCATTTTGTATAGTACTGAAGTTTTTTCCTTTTAAATAAAAGAAGCATCGGATAGGTTGCTAAGTACAATAAGAGCCAACCCATGAAAAATGGGATATGCTTCCACATAAACCCGCCTTCAATGACACCAAGCCAAAACGGGATGATTAGCATTGCCCATGCACCATGTTGTTTCGGTAAAAATAACTTCATCATGTTCACTCCTTTTCCTTGCCTAACCTAAATATAAGCTAGCTAAGCGGAAAAATAAGTGAAATACATCACAAATTAAAGCAAAAAAGAAGGGCATCGCCTTCTTTTTGTGACAATTTTGTATAGGTTTAAATGCAAATACAACAATTCCAGATCATCTACAAGGTAACTTCGTTCATCTCTAGGTCGGTTAACTGATGAGTGATTGCTGTAGTTACATTAAAAACCCATGATTCTATTTTAACAAACAATATATCCCCTAATTAGTATTGTAAAGTATATCCATAGTATAGGCTGTGATAAAAGTAACAGATTTGACAATTTTATTAACTTTTTTAATCAATTTTATGAACAAGTTCCTGAAGTAAGTGCTCGGTCCAGATTAATGCACCTGCATCATCGATTTGAAAGCTGGGAACATTGATTCTTGAGGCGATTTGCCTTTGCATTTCTTCCTTCCAATACAAAATCCCCAAAACATTACTTACAGTATTTAGCAATGAGAGGTCACTTTCATCCCTTACTAACAGTAATTTTGGATAGGGCTTTTGCTTATAGCCTTCGATTAATATAATATCTGGATGAAAGAATTTCATCAACTCGATTTGTTCCTCTAGTGATGGAAAGAAATTATCAGCTTGTAAAATTAAACTTCCTTCTCCTTCAACAATCGAGGCGAGCGCCCCCGCATTTAGATGTTTTTCTGTATCTTTCTGCGGAAGTGCTGCAAGCTTGCCACCATGTCCGTGATGCTTAATCGTAACTGTCTTTAGCCCTTTTTTTACTAGGTCATTAATCAGTTTGGATGTGATTGTGGTTTTTCCACTATTTTGATAACCAACCACTTGAAAGATGACAGGCTTTACCACGGCCACTCACTGCCGACCTGGTCTTCAAGCAAGAGGATCTCCACTTCACATCCGGCTGTAAAACCTCTAGTTCCACCTGGAAGTATCATTAGCGAATTAGCTCCAGAGAGGCTCATAATTATGTTAGACTTGTCGAGTCCACTTGGTGTCGCCTTTAGTCTTCCTGCATCAATAAACGTTGAACTTCGGACAAACCTTGTAAACGGATTTGCTTTAGGAAAATCAACTTCCAGAAGAGCTTGTTCTTTACGAAGGTGCGGTTTTTCTGAGAAAAGCATCCTACGGATAATTGGACGCGCAAACAATTCAAAGCCAACATAACAAGCAGATGGATTACCCGATAATCCAAAGAGAAGTTTCCCATTATACTGTGCAACCGTCGTAACACTTCCAGGGCGCATCGCAACTTTATTAAAGAATACCTCTGCTCCAAGCTTTTCATAAATAGCCGGAAGATAATCAAAATCTCCCACGGATACCCCGCCAGTGGTAATTAACAGGTCTACTTCGTTGAGTGCATTTTGGACGGCTTCAAAGCAAGTGTCGAAATCATCTGGAAGCTTCCCGAAATAGTGCACAATTCCTCCCGTTCTTTCGATTTGAGCAGCAATCATATGTGAATTACTGTTTCGAATTTTTCCGGGTACAAGGGCTTCATTTACTTCTAAAAGCTCAGTCCCTGTTGCAAATAAACCAACATGCGGTTTTTTTGCAACAGGGACTCGTTCATATCCAAACGTAGCAAGCATGGCTTGAATTCCAGGGTTTATCAATGTACCTTTTTTCACCAAAATTTCACCTTGTTTGGCATCTTCACCACTATACGAAACGTTATCACCCTTTTTAAAGCTGCGTTTAATCGACATATATGGAATACCATTCTTTTCGTAAGCCTTAGCCACCTCAAACATAACAACAGCATCTGTACCCTCCGGCATCATTGCACCCGTCATAATTCTAACCGCTTGATGCTCTCCAATTAATTTGGTGGATACCATTCCTGCTCCAATGTGATCAACCACTTCAAATTCAACTGCATTAGTTAGCGCAGCCTCACGAGTATCAATTGACCTAACAGCAAAGCCATCATACGGTGCACGATCAAAATGCGGGACATCGCTAGTTGCGATCAAATCCTCGGATAAAAAACGGCCGTAGCTTTCATTTATTGGGACTTGTTCAGTTACACCAAGTAATTGATATTCCATTATTCTTTTAACCGCTTCACCAATGGGTATTGGTTTTCTTCTTTCGAACAATATAATCACTCCTGCCTTCAACAAATATCTATCCATTGTGTTATGTACTAATTGTCATCGACTATCAACATTATAAGCTTATTAAAAACCAACTGACATATCAAATGTCACAAAATAAAAGAATTCTGCAATAAAAAGAAAATCATATCGAATGTGTGATGCAGGTCACCTAAGTTTTTTCCATTATACTTTATTCTTAGGTTAGATTTAATCTTGCACTTAGGGAGGAAATAAATATGACTTTCACAATTACAGCAAATTCATTAGTTAAAGATATCGTTAACGAATTACCTAAAACAAGTGATGTTTTCAAAAAGAACCGGATCGATTTTTGCTGCGGTGGTAATATCCCACTAACAGAAGCGGTTGCTCAAAATAATCTTAACTTGGATACTTTATTAGATGAATTAAAAGTTGTCTTTGAAAAATATGAAAACACTGAGAAAGATGTTGAGGTTTGGACGAACTCTGATTCTACAACCATTATTGATCATGTTATTTCAAATTACCATCGTGTGTCTGAAGAGGAACTTACCACGTTAAGTCCCTATGTAACAAAAGTTTCACGTGTCCATGGCGATAACCATCCTGAGTTACTAAAGGTTTATGAGCTTTTCTATGAATTCAAAAAAGAATTGATGGAGCATATGGCGAAAGAGGAAGCAGTAGTATTCCCGCTGATTAAACAGCTTGCTGATGGAACGGTAGAAAATCGTGAAGAAGCGATTGCGATGATTGTTGATTTAGAAAAGGAGCATGACCACGCAGGTGAAATATTAAGAGAGATTCGTGCCGTAACTTCTGACTATACACTTCCTCTTGATGCTTGTGGTACGTACCGCTTAGTATATGCTCGCTTAGAGGCACTAGAGGGATTAACCTTTATGCATGTACATCTTGAAAATAACATCCTATTTCCTAGATATCTTTTATAAAATCAACAGCCCGCTTTTCTTAAAGCGGGCTGTTTCTTTCTACAAAAAAAACCTCTCTTCATGGAAGAAAGGTTAACCACCAATATACGACATTTCGATTTTTTTACGGTTTTTGTGTGTTTCAGCTGTTCTTTCGTCTGAATATCTGTCATCTCGGCCATTCCATATTGCGCTCACACGTTCACGGATTTCTTCATCGGAAGCACCGTTTCTCATGAAGTTGCGGATATCATGTCCATTCCCATTAAATAAACAAGTAAAAATTTGACCATTCGCCGAAAGCCGCGACCGTGTGCAGCTTGAGCAAAACGATTCAGAAACAGATGTAATAAATCCTACATTCACATCTTTATCTTTATAACGGTATAGTTTTGCTACTTCACCGTAATAGGCAGGGTCCACTGGTTCAAGTTCAAATTGTTCCTTTAATAAATAATATATCTGTTTTTTAGTAATAACATCATCCATTTTCCAGCCATTGGTTGAACCTACATCCATGAATTCAATATAGCGAAGCTCTAGGCTGTTCGCTTTGCAATACTCTGCCATTGGAATTATTTCAGAGTCATTGAGGCCTTTTTTGACAACCATATTAATTTTAACCCCAAGACCTGCCTGTTTCGCAGCTTCAATGCCTTCTAAAACAGGTCCAGTTCCAACCCCACGTCCATTGATTTTCCCAAACAACTCATCATTTAATGTATCAAGACTGACATTTACCCTTTTGAGGCCAGCTTCCTTTAAATCTTTTGCAAATTTCGGCAGAAGCACACCATTCGTCGTTAAACCGATATCAAGTAAGCCTTCAATCGCTGACAGCTTTTTAACAAGAATAGGCATATCTCTACGAAGAAGCGGCTCTCCTCCGGTTAAGCGAATTTTTTCCACACCTAAACTAACAAATATTTTTGCGAGGCGCTCTATCTCTTCATAAGTCAGCAAAGCACCTTTGGGAAGAAACTCAAAATCAGGACCAAATTGATCTGCCGGCATACAGTATTGGCAACGGAAATTACACCGATCAATCACAGAAATTCTTAAGTCATGTAATGGTCTATTTAATTTATCTTTAATAATGGTTTTTTCCATTAATATCAACTCCATTATTTTAAGGAACCTAATTATATTAAGTGTACCAGTCTTTAGTTAAAAAGACTGTTACTTTATTCACTATTACAATACTTTTTAATACCATTCTTATCTTAGCAGATGTTTCCCATTCAATAAATAACTGTTTTGGAAATATCCTTCCTGTTATTTATTTTTTGATTATTTTAACTAGCCTGCTGATTTATGCTCCAGGTTTATTATTTCATATGAGTTTTCACTATATTGTCATTGTTTACTTCTTTTTATGGCTTCCCTATAAGATAGAATAATACTAACAAACTAAAATGAACACGATGATAATATGATAGTTGAGAATATGAATTATAGAGGTGAATCCGATTACAATGACAATGAAATCAACTCATTCAATTGAAATAAAAGAATTGCTTAAATTTGCAGACCGGAAATTTAAAAGTGAAAGAGGAACCTTTTTATTTCAAGAAGGAATGCTCGCAGATGAACTTTACATTATTATTTCCGGCAAAATTCAAATCAGTAAAATTACATCAGATGGACGTGAACTTTCATTAAGAATCTGCGGGGAAAATGATATTTGCGGAGAATTAACCCTTTTTACGGATAACCCAAGATATTTATTAAGTGCAATGGTTCTTGAGGAAGGGGAAATCGTTGCCATAAAAAAAGATATCATTGAAAGTGAAATATTCCAAAATAGTAAGCTTGCCTTTGAATTTATGAAATGGATGAGTGACCATTTCCGTAAAACACAAACAAAATTTCGTGACCTCGTCTTAAATGGAAAACGGGGGGCCCTCTTTTCAACTCTTATCCGAATGTCGAATAGTTATGGTGTTCAAAAAGGTAATGAAATCTTAATTGATCTTCCTTTAACCAACCAAGAACTTGCCAATTTCTGCGGTACTTCCCGTGAGAGTACAAACCGTATTCTTAGTGAGTTAAAGAAAGATAACATTATTTCAGTTAAAAAAGGTAAGATTTCAATTTTAGATTTACAATACTTAAAAAATGAAATCGACTGTGAAAATTGTTCTGCAATCTATTGCAGCATTGAATAGGATGGGCAGCCATCCTTTTATTTAAGGTCTTTTATTTTTTAAACATAAGGCTGTCTCCTAATCAGGAGGCAGCCTTGTTTTATCGCTTTTTACTGAGCTTGCTTTTCTCTTAATGATTTAGGTATATAAACGCAGAAAGGCTCGCTTTCCAGATAATCTCCTGTCATTGCATATGCTCTAGACCTGGATCCCCCACAAACGTACCGGAATTCACAGACACCGCATTTCCCCTTAAAGAGGTCAGGATTTCTAAGCGCTTGGAATATCGGTGATTCACGGTAAATTTCTGCTAATGGCGTTTCACGGATATTACCCGCTTTAACTGGTAAGAGTCCGCTTGGATATACATCCCCAATATGAGAAATGAACACAAAACCATTACCATCATTAACGCCTTTTGGTGCACGTCCTAGCCCATCAATAGATCCTGTTAATCCTTTTTCTGTTAATGCACTTAGATACTCGATTTCTTCTGATGTTTCCTTCGCTTCACGCATTTTTTGCTGAATCACAACCCGGCGGTAGTGCATTGCTTCAGTTGTTTTAATATCAAAGGATACACGCTTGCTTAAATCATAAAGCCATCTGAATACTTTTTCATGTTGGACCGGAGAAATCATATCGGATTCTTGACCTCTTCCTGTTGGAACAAGGAAGAAGACACTCCATAATACACACCCTAAAGATTCAACCATTTTTGCCATCTCATCAAGGTATTCAATATTATAACGTGAAATAACCGTGTTAATCTGAATCGGTAATCCAACTTCATGCAAATATTGTATTTTTTCCATGGTAAGATCAAATGATCCAGCTGTGCCTCTAAAATGGTCATGAATCTCAGCCGTTGGACCGTCAATACTAAATGCCCACCGAGCGAGGCCTACTTCTTTAGCCTTCTCAATGGCTTCTTTTGTTACATTTGGTGTCGCACTTGGGGTCATTGATACCCGTACACCTTTTTCAACTGCATATTTCGCAATATCAAAAACATCTTCTCTCATTAATGGATCCCCGCCTGTAAAAACAAGCATTGGATTGTTCATTTCATATATTTGATCTATTAGATTTTTGCCTTCTTCAAAAGATAGTTCACGTGGGTCCCTTTTATACTGTGCATCCGCACGGCAATGCAAGCACTTTAATTGACAAGCTCTAGTGAGTTCCCAAATTACGATAAAAGGGTCTTTATTAAAATCACGGCTAATAGCCATATGAAACGCCTCCTAATAACGGCTATCTGAGAATTCAACAGCCTTATTAATTTGTATTATAAAGGTGTTTATGTTCGAAAAAAGTGAACTATCTCACATCCTGTCAGCCAGATATGTCTGAATCGTGAAGAAAAAAATAAAAAACAGCAGAAATTCTGCTGTTTTTAAAAATGGTAAATAAATCGATATATTACTGGAATAACCTTTAATTTTAGCTTAACGAATTCCTAAGGCAATCTTTGCATAGCGTGACATCATTTCTTTAGTCCAAGGAGGATTGAAAACAATATTCACTTCTACGCCTTTAACTTCCGGAATATCAGCCAATGCTCGCTTAACTTGATCCACAATCGTACCTGCCAGCGGGCAGCCCATAGAAGTTAATGTCATCGTAATGGTTACATTCCCTTCATCATCCATTTCAGCATTATATACTAAACCTAAGTTTACAATATCTACACCTAGTTCAGGGTCAATAACTAACTCTAAAGCACCCATAATATTTTCTTTTAATTCTTCATTCATATTCAATCCACTCCTTAAATTTCTTTGTCCCAATTTATTATAGCAAATATGTAAGTCTTTCTTTCTAGATTGAGACTTCGTTTAAAAAAGTATATAGTTTTTTTATACCTTTTGGTGTGAATTTTTTTACAGTTTAGATATAAAATTGTTAACATAGTGAATATAGAAATAATAATTTTTCATTTGTATTCGCAGTGTAACATATATATTAATTCTTTCCTAAGACGATCATCTTTATTAACGCTGAAAATTATGATTAGAAGGAGTATTTATGACAGATAGACATTTAATTGCATTAGATTTAGATGGGACATTATTAAAAGATGATAAAACGATTTCTTTAAGAACAAAGGGCATTTTAAAAAAAGCAAGAGAACAAGGTCATATCGTAATGATTGCAACAGGAAGACCTTATCGTTCCAGTGAGATGTATTATCGGGAATTGGATTTGGACACACCTATTGTCAATTTCAACGGAGCCTTTATGCATCATCCTCGAAATCCTGATTGGGGATTTTATCATGAACCCCTGGATGTGAAGGTAGCAAAAGAAATTGTTGAAGCATGCAGAAGTTTTCACTTCCATAACATTATTGCCGAAGTAATTGATGATGTTTATTTCCATTACCATGATGAGAAGCTTTTAGATATTTTTAACTTTGGAAATCCAAAAATCACTACAGGTGATTTAGCAAATTATTTGAATGATTCGCCCACTAGTTTGTTAATCCATACGGAGGAGGATCAATTAAAAACAATCCGTGATCATTTATCGGCTGTTCATGCAGAAGTGATTGATCATCGCAGTTGGGCCGCACCTTGGCATGTGATTGAAATTATTAAGGTTGGTTTAAATAAGGCCGTTGGGTTAAAAAAGGCTTCTGATTTTTATGGTATTCCTTCGGATAGGGTTGTTGCCTTTGGAGATGAAGACAACGATCTAGAAATGCTTGAGTATGCCGGGCATGGTATTGCGATGGGTAATGCAATTGAAAAGGTGAAAAATATTGCTAATGACGTTACTTTGAGCAACGAAGAAGATGGTGTTGCTCAATATTTGGCAGATTTGTTAAAGATAAATTATTAACAGTCTTTCACCATTGTTTACCTAAATGAACCTACCTCTTTTGGTACATACTATTTTTTGAGGCAGCGTTGCTGTTTCAATTTGAGCTATGAGCATATTGGAGGGATTCGAATGGGTAAACGAAACAAATCAAAACGCTTTGTCCAGCAAGGAGTAGATACGGTCAGCAAGCACGCGGAACGTATTCCTTATCACATGACCTACGCTGAAGCAGAAGCTCAGAAGATGGCCAATGTGCAAGAATCCTCGCTTGGAGGAATATAACATGGGAAACCAATTGTTCCAAGAAGCACGAAGATTTGTTGAAATGGCGAAGTCTGCCAACCCAGCTGAAAGTGATTCTGCTGTTGCGAAAGCTAAAAATGCATTAAGTTCTGCTTATGCAAATTCGACTGTAGCAGAGCAAGCACAGCTCCAACAAATGCAACAAGAGCTTGAACAGATAACTTAAAACAGAAAAGCGGAGGCGCCAAGGCGCTTCCGCTTTTCTACTCTTTTCGAAAAAATCCATAGATATTTGTCGTTTGAATGATATTTGTAAACGCCTTTGGATCGACTTCTTTTAGGATTCTTTCTAAATCATAAAGTTCATAGCGGGTAATTACCACCATTAACATTTCTCTTGCTTCGTTTGAAAAAGCCCCTTTTGCAGGAAGGATCGTTATCCCTCGCACTAGTCTCTCCTGGATAGCCTTTTTCATTTCGTCCGTCTTTTTGGTAATAATCATGGCCGTGAGTTTTGCATGTCTAGTATGAATAGCATCAATCACTCTTGTTGAAGTATATAATGTTACAAGCGTATAAAGGGCTTTTTCCCAGCCATACAAAAATCCTGCTGTTATTATAATCACCCCATTTATAACCAACATATAGGGTCCAATTGGCTTGTCTTTCATTCTCGATAAAACCATGGCAATGATATCAACACCACCTGTTGAGGCTCCCCATTTTAACGTAATCCCGACACCAACGGCTTGGATAACACCACCAAAAACAGCATTAAGAAGGATGTCTCCTGAAACTTGTTTTATCGGAATGAGTGTCAAAAATAGTGAGGTCAAGGCAACACTTATAAAGCTATAGACGGTAAATGATTTCCCTACTTTTTTCCAGCCCAGTATAGCCACAGGAATATTCAATAAAAATAATAAGAAACCTAATGAAACTTGGATGGGAGTATAGTCACCTAACACCTTTGAAAGAAGTTGTGCTATTCCCGTAAATCCACTTGAATAAATATTTGCTGGAATTAAAAATAAGTTCATCGCTAGTGCACCTAACAATGACCCAGCTGCCACCACCGCCAGTTTTTTCATCTGGAGCCATATCATGTTAATTTCTCCTTTATGTGAAATTGGGAAACGTTTTATACTTTTGTAGTGAATGATAATTGTATTTTTAGCTTGAAACCGATAAACTGAAACTATAAATTAGCTTGAAAGCAGGTGAGCTTCATGCAGGTAAGAATACTGGCTGATAGCGCATGCGATTTACCAAAAAGTTTTTATGACGAGAATCATGTCACTTTATTTCCTTTAAAAGTTGAGATTAACGGCAAAGAATATGAAGATGTAAAAACAATTGCTCCACACACCGTTTATGAAGCAATCCGAACTGGGATTGTTCCAAAAACCTCTCAGGTATCTCCACATTTGTTTGAGGAAATATTTACTGAAATGGCAGAAAAAAATGAAGACGGGATATACATAGCTTTTTCTTCCGAGTTATCTGGTACATATTCTACCGCTGTTATGATTCTTGAGCAAGTGAAGGAAAAATATCCAGATTTTAATTTAACAATTGTCGATACCAAATGTGCATCTCTTGGATTTGGTCTTGTGGTTAAAGAAGCAGCAGCTCTCGCTTTGAAAAGTGTTGGTAAAGAAAAAATCTTAGAAGATGTTCTGTTTAGAAGCCAACACATGGAACATCTTTTTACTGTTGAAGATTTAGATTATTTAGCAAAGGGTGGCCGCGTTTCGAAAGCCTCTGCTTTCTTAGGCGGATTATTGAATATTAAGCCCATCTTAAATGTGGAAGACGGGAAACTTGTCCCCATTGAAAAGATACGCGGGAAGAAAAAAGTAATGCGGCGTATCATCGAAATCATGAAGGAACGCGGGGCAAATATGGAAGACCAAGTGATTGGGATTAGCCAAGCCGATTGTGAAGAAACCACCTTAGAAATGAAATCCATGATTGAAGAAGAATTCCACCCTAAAGAAGTATTCATTACTTCAATTGGTTCTACCGTTGGGTCACACACAGGTGCAGGAACTATCGCAATTTTCTTTTTAAATGAAATACCATCTTCAAATTAAAAAAATGAGTGAGGTTTAAACACCGCACTCATTTTTCATTCATCTATTTATGGTCTGTCTTCTTGGAATATTGATTTTTTCCAGCTTGACGATTTTTTTCGCGCATCATATTCTTTTCATGGCGAAGGGCATTGTTGTCTTTTGCTTTTTTATCGTTGTCTGATGTGTGTGGCATAAGCTTACCCCTTTCAAATAGATTCACTTTAGTTTCTGTCAATTTGAAAAGAGTATGTAAAATACCTTAATCTTTCTTCACATATGTCCAGTTGCCCTCTTGGTACACCCTGCCCTCTTTCATAAGCTTTCCAAGTGCACGTTTGAAGGCACCTTTACTCAAATCGAAACGATCTTTTATATCTTCAGGCATGCTTTTATCGTTATATGGCATGGCACCATTTCTGCTCATTAGATATTCATATATCCGTTCTGAATCTAGATCCTGCGATTCCTCTTTCCTTGCTAATAAAGAAACGTTAATCGTTCCGTCTTCCTTAACGTCAATAATCCGTCCCTCAACCTTTTGACCTATACGAGGCTCTTCCAGTCTTTGTGATTCATGAATAAACCCTTTGAAGCCTTCTATTGTATAAATCCAACTGCCTACTTTAGCTGTACGATAAATATGGCCCTGCACATTTTTATTAAAGTTTTCTCTTGTTGCTTTCACGGATATGGATTCAATCACCTGGTCACTGGCCAGCTTCGCGTAAAGAAGATAAGTACTGCTAAGCTTTAAAGTAATATAGACTAAATCTCCTGGCTTCGGCCATACTGACTTATGCACAGGCAAATCATCGATTCCTAACAGAATATCCTTTGGAAGGCCAATATTTATAAAAACGCCAATTCTCGGATTTACGTCTGTTGCTTTAACCCAAGCATAGCGTCCAATTGCTACCTCTGGAGTCGTAGTTGATGCAGAGATTCGACCTTCTGAATCAACATAAAGAAACACTTCAACTTGATCTTCTACTTCTAATTCTTGGTTGGCTTGATTTGTATGCAGCAGAACATCTTCATTTCCGTCCGTTAAAAAATAGCCAAATGAAGCCTTGCGGGCTACTGTTAATGTGGTCGTTTGACCGATAAGTTCATTTAAAGACATATATAACTCCTTCTTTCTTTTTCGGAGAATTTTCCTAAGCGGTTGTTACAACTGCTATATTTTACTATAATGTACCCATAAAGGGAAACTTTAGCAGGTTTTGTTTCAATATATAGTTATAAAATGGAGGTTTGTTTATGTCAAAAGATAGCTCATTTGATATTGTTTCTCAGGTCGATTTATCTGAAGTTTCAAATGCGATTGCCCAAACAATGAAGGAAATTGGTACGCGCTATGACTTTAAGGGCAGTAAAAGTGAAGTCTCACTTGATAAAGAAAAAGAAGAGCTGGTTCTTATTTCAGATGATGAATATAAAATGGATCAGCTGAAAGACGTTTTATTTAGCAAATTAATGAAACGAAGCGTTCCGGTTAGAAATCTTGACTACGGGAAAGTTGAAAAGGCATCGGGTGGAACGGTTCGTCAAAGAGCTAAATTGGTTCAAGGTATTGATAAAGAAAATGCAAAAAAAATCAATACCATTATTAAAAACAGCGGCGTCAAAGTAAAAAGTCAGGTCCAAGATGACCAAGTCCGTGTGACAGGGAAGAACCGCGATGATTTACAAAAAATAATCTCACTAGTGCGTGAAGCTGACTTAACGGTTGATGTCCAATTTATTAATTATCGGTAAAAGGACTTGGCGGAAGGATTTTTAATCCTTTCGCTTTTTTATTATCTTTATTTTTCATAATTTGAACCATTTATCTAAAACTATTAGAGAGTAAACACTTGGAGGTTTTAGTAAATGAGTAACAATCAAAAGCAACAAAAGCCAACCTTTCCACCTCAGCATCAGAACCATCAGCCAGGAATAGAAAGTGAAATGAATCCTCGTCCGATCTCAGTAGACCCTAATTATAAACCAGGGGGAAAATTAACTGGTAAAACAGCGATTATTACTGGAGGCGACAGCGGGATCGGCAAATCTGTTGCGATTTATTTTGCCAAAGAAGGGGCAGACGTAGCAATTGTCTATTTAGAAGAGCATCAAGATGCAGAAGAAACTAAGCAATTGATCGAAGCCGAAGGTCGAAGATGTCTTTTATATTCAGGCGACATTGGCAATGAAGATTTTTGTAAAGAGACTGTCAATAAGATTCATTCTGAATTTGGCAGGTTAGATATCCTTGTCAATAACGCCGCGGAGCAGCATCCGCAAAAAAGCTTATTATCGATTACTTCACAACAATTGGAAAAAACATTCCGCACCAATATATTCTCCTTTTTTTATATGACGAAAATGGCCCTGCCTTTTTTAAAACAGGGTGCATCCATCATAAATACTTCCTCGATTACTGCTTATAAGGGGAATGAACAATTATTGGATTACTCTGCAACAAAAGGTGCGGTGGTTTCCTTTACCCGCTCATTGGCAATGTCGCTCGCACCTCAAGGGATTCGTGTGAACGGTGTAGCCCCGGGTCCGATTTGGACACCGCTCATTCCATCGACTTTCCCGGCTGATCAAGTTGCTGTTTTTGGGTCAAGCACCCCAATGGGTAGAGCTGGCCAACCCTATGAACTGGCCGCGAGCTATGTTTACCTGGCTTCAGATGACTCATCCTATGTTAGCGGGCAAATGATTCATGTTAATGGCGGGGAGATTGTTAATGGATAAAAAAAGTCGGGGAATCTCCCCGACTTTTTATCTTTTTCGTTTTCTTATTTTATAAAGAAATAAGAAACACAACAGGTATACAACGACTAAGCTTGCGATTAATGAAAATTTGATGCCACTTTTCTCAGCTAACACATATATTTCCGAATTATCCCGATCAAGAATAATCAAATATTTATTATCTTTACTAACAATTTTATCTCCGGCAAGCAAGCCTCGCAGCTCTTTCCCACCTTCAATCTGACTGCTTGTTAAGGTAACACTTTGGGATTTGCCCGTATTATTGATTGCAATAATCGACGTTTCACCTTTATATACTCGTTTATAAACAGCCATCCCGTTTTGATCATAAAGCATTTCCATCGTCCCTCTTGTTAAAGAAGGAAGTGTATTTCTTAATTCCCCCACCTTGGTTATATAATCAATTAGTTCCTTCTCTGCCCGAAAGCTCATTTGCCCACGGTTATCCGGGATTTCTCCCCCATTTAAGGCAATCTCTGTTCCATAATAAAAAAGAGGGATTCCCGGGGTTGTATATAAATATACCAATGCTGTTTTCCAGCGGGAGCCTGGGAACTGTTTCTTTGCGACAATGTCACTTGTAAATCTTGACGTATATTCGTTATCCATAAAATTAGCTCTTAAAAAGGAGTTCTGACCATTATCACCATCTGAATAAAGTTCGCGGAAGGACTGATCTGTTCCTGCAAATGTTTTTCTCAACTTTTCACTGTATGAGTAATTAACTATGCTATCTATTCCGGCACCTTCATACTTTTTCAAATCAGTTGAAGTATTTTTTGACATTACTCCCATTAGGAAGAAGTTCTTCTTCTCTTGCTTAACTTCATCTGAAAAATCATTCCAAAAACTTATGGGAACATAATTTACTTCTGGTAGACTCATCCCATCTATATTTGTTTTATCAATCCACCATTTTGCTGCCTCGATTAAATATTTTTTAACTTCCGGGTTGTCCTGATTAAGGTCAGGCAAACCATCAACCCATCCATTTTCAAGCTCCTTTTGATTTACAATTCCATCTTGGATATCCTTTTTTTCATGAAACCAGTCCTGTTTATTGGAATCCTTTATCCACGGATGGTCTGCCGCTACATTATTCGTAACAAAATCAATCATTACCTTTATCTTGCGGTTATGTGCTTCTTTTACTAATGTTTGAAAAGACTTCAAAGTTCCAAAATGCTCATCCACTTTGTAAAAATCATTCACCCAAAAGCCATGGTATCCATTCTTGGCATTGTCAAAAATCGGTGTTAAGCGAATTGCAGTGAATCCCATTTCATGTATGTAATCCAATTTATCAATAATACCTTTAATATCCCCGCCGTTATATGCTAAAGGGTCTTTTGCGTTTACATCGATGTCATTTTTTCGATCTCCATCGTTGAAACGATCAATCATGATAGAATAAACGGTTTCATCCTGCCACAAGCGTTCTTTCTTTTCTACCGCTGCATTGGCAGGAAGCGATGAATTAAGTAATAACAGAATTAAAATGAGTGTAATTTTTTTCATATAGTTTTATCCTCCTCTAAAAAAGAGAAGAGGATATCCCCTTCCCTACACCCATTTTAATCTAATCAAGTTTTTATTCCAAATTTTAAATTCTTGGTTGTAACAATATTTATGCTTAATTCACTATGTTAATATTGTAATCCTCAAACCATGTGTGCAGTTGCACAAGATAGGCCAATAACTGTGGTCCTGTCATCAATTGGCCAAACCAAGGTTCTTGAAAGGAATTTCCACCCGATTTGACGATACTCTCAAGCTGTTCTTTATTAAAAAATTCATGCAAGACTGAGGATTTATCTTTTAATATATTCTCCACCAGCTTTTGAACTGCAATGGTATAGGCAGGATTATGTGTTTTGGGATAAGGGCTTTTTTTCCGGTACAAGACTTCCTCAGGTAAAATACCTTCAAAGGCTTTTCTAAGAATACCTTTTTCCCTGCCGCGATACATTTTCATTTCCCATGGGATATTCCATACATATTCGACAAGGCGATGATCAGCAAAGGGAACTCTGACTTCTAAACTTGCGCCCATGCTCATTCGGTCTTTTCGATCAAGTAATGTCGTCATAAAGCTAATCATATTAATATAAAATAATTCTCTTCGTTTTGCTTTTTCTTGACTTTCACCCTCTAACTTAGGGGTTTCAGCAATCGCTTGATAATACCTTTCCATCACGTAATCATTTAATTTTAGTTTTTCCTGCCAATGTGATTTCAACAAATTATGTCGTTCTGATATGGAGCGCATCCACGGAAACCCAGGCCTTTCTAAGTCTTGTTTGCGGTGGAACCATGGGTAACCCCCGAAAATTTCATCAGCACATTCCCCGGAAAGACTGACAACAAAGTCCTGCTTGATTTCTTTACAAAACCATAGTAACGATGAATCCACATCTGCCATTCCTGGAAGGTCTCTTACATGAGTAGCCTCCACCAAATCATTGACCAATTGCTTTTGAGTAATAATTTTGTTATGGTGCTTTGTATTAAATTTATCGGTTATCATTTGAATAAATTTTCCATCAGCATCCGGTTGAAATTCATTTGATGAAAAGTATTTGTCATTGCCTACATAATCGATAGAATAAGTGTGTAACTGCCCCTTATTTTGGTCCTTGAATCCTTTGGCGGCAATCGCTGTAATGATACTCGAATCCAGCCCCCCAGACAAAAAGGTACTTAGGGGCACATCAGAAACAAGCTGCCTTGTTACCGCGTCTGTGACTAAGTAACGGACCTTTTCAGCTGTTTCCTCCACGTTATCCTTATGTTCTTCACTTTTCACATTCCAATAGCGCCAAATTTTTAAACCATTCTTTGAAAATGTTAAAGCATGTGCAGGTCTTAACTCATTAATTCCTTTAAATACCCCGGAACCAGGCGATCTAGAAGGACCAATTCCAAAAATTTCTGCAAGACCTTCTTGATTAATTTCCGTTTTCACCTCTGGATGGGCTAAAATAGCCTTGATTTCAGATGCAAATAAAAGGCCTTTTTCGTGTTCTCTAAAAAATAATGGTTTTACCCCTAAGCGGTCACGTCCAATAAAAAGTTGTTCCTTCTTACTATCCCATATGGCAAAGGCATAAATCCCATTCAAATAATTTACACACTCTTCCGCCCATTCTATATAGGCAGTTAATAGAACTTCTGTATCAGAATGACCTTTAAATGAATATCCTTTAGTATGGAGAACTTTGCGGATATCTTCGGTGTTATATAATTCCCCATTGTAACAAATGGTGTAATGGAACCCGTCTTTTTGTTTAGACATTGGCTGCCTTCCCCCTTCAGGGTCGACAACAATAAGTCTCTTATGTCCAAAAGCCACATGTGTCTCAGACCAGATGTTGGTTTCATCAGGGCCTCGTTTTGCTAATGTATTTGTCATTTTTGTAAGTGTACCCGCTTCGTTCATAATTGGTTTATTAAAATTAATCCAGCCTGTAATACCACACATTTCCTATCTCACTCCTCATTAACAGAACTACTGTACATGAATTCATGTTTTTATAGTATTCAGCCCATGGGAAATGGTTAATTGTCCGAAAAGAAATGCGGATGGGCATCTGGCAAGCAAGCAGTTTATTTGATTTAAAAGATAATACTTTATCTTTCAGTTATAAAATTTCATGAAGATGTCTAAAAAGAATATGACAGCATATGGTACGGAGGTTAGAAATGAATCGACAACAACGAATGAGACTTTACGATATTCAAGAAAGAGCCTACACGGAAGGAACAGTTGAGCAAATTAATGATCAATGGATTTTCTTTGATGAGGAAACAGAAGAAGCGGAAATGTTAGATGATTATCTTCAGCAAGAAATAGAAGTCTTCAGAATGAATCGTTGGAAGAAAGGTAAATTGTATGAAACAGGAAAAGTCCGAATTGGAAACGATGCCACTATGCTCCGCAATCATGATTTAGTTAGGATTAGGAAGCATTTAGTGTATTCACTTGAGAGGCTTTTAGATGGAATCAATGATGATGCCTTTTTTCAATTTGTTACAACTTTAAACTCATTAAACTTTTCCATTTACGATTGCATCTATTGTTATAATCATTTATCCTTCTTATCTGATGAAAACCGCAAGGATGGAGTTAATTTTCTAGTTTTCGATAATCAGGAGCAAATCTGTAATGTCCAGCACCACTTTTGTTACTTTGAAAAAGTGAATGACCGATTTGAATTTACATTAAATACAGGAAAACGACTAGTAATTGAAAAAATGATTTCATAAAATGCAAACAGGGTGTCAGGCACCATGTGAAAATTTCACATGGTGCCTGACACCCATTTTTTGAGGAAAATTTAGTTCCCGATATACTTCGAATAAAGCATTTTAGCTTTGACCAGATCATTTGTTCCATGAATCAATACACGTGCATCTCTAAACACGACAATTGAAATATCTTCGTCAGGAGCAAAACGGAGTAAGAAGTCATTACCTGAAACTTTACCGCTTTTCTTGAGCCGCACGGCTAAATTTTTTACATCTAAGTCACGCTTATTTCTTGGATTGATTTGGACTGTATTACGCCCACAAAGTGTCGTATAGACTACTTGGAGTTCAGACGACCGATTTAAAAAATCAAATTGATGTTTCACACATGTCGGACAATTAGGATTTCTCCCCTCAGAAATATCCATTTGCATGGTGCTATAATCCCAAATATCAATTTGCTCTAAATTAGGTGTAGTTTTCTCACCCATTAATATTTTCATTGTTTCCATTGCTTGAAAGGAACCGATAATATCCGTTAATGGGGACAATACGCCCACTGTATCGCAGGTTTCCCCAGTCGCAGTCGGGACATGCGGAAAGAGACATCGGTAACAGGGGGTGATTCCAGGTATAATCGAGGCAAAAATGCCTCTTGAACTTACCGCAGCCCCGTGAATCCAAGGAATTCCGTACTTTACAGCCACATCATTGATTAAAAAACGTGTGTTAAAATTATCGGTGCCATCAACGATACAATCAAATTCTGTTAATAATTCTTCCGCATTATCTAGATTTAAATCGGCAATTACTGCATCAACAGTAACAGTCGAATTAATTTTATTTAATCTTTTTTGAGCTGCAATTACCTTTGGAAACTGTAATCTTGCATCCTCTTCATCAAAAAGTGTCTGCCGCTGCAAATTTGATAGCTCAACTAAATCCCTATCAATTAGCCTTATATAGCCAATCCCTGAACGAACCAGGTGATTGGCAATTACCGTACCAAGTGCACCGACGCCGACAATTACTACTTTACTATTTTGCAATTTTATTTGTCCAGACTCCCCTACATGTTGAAAAAGAATCTGTCTTGAATAACGTTCTAAATCACTCATGATCCACCACTTTCCTAAGTTAAAACTTGAATCTTACTCCTCAAACGGTAAAGTTATATTACTATTATCTTACCAAATTATTTCCGATTGTCTTTTAGAAATAATTTAATTTTAAAAACAATTGAAAAAGAATATAATAAATAATGGGGTTAAGTATAATTTTGGGAGGAATCTCTTATCTCAATAGCTAATATTATAAGAGATTAGTATATATTTTTTTCATTTGGAAAGAGGGGGAAAAACTTTGAATTTAGGCGGGTTTAAAAACAAGGAAGTATTAGTCGACTTAACGAATGGTGTTGTTGATTACAGAGGAATCAATGAAGAAGATGCAGTCAAGTACATAGGCGGTCGTGGACTGGGCGTTAAGTATGTATTAGATAACGGCCCTGAAGTCGAGCCATTATCTGCAGAAAACATTCTATGTATTATGACAGGTCCTGTCACGGGATCACGTTCTTCCATGAGTGGACGCCTTTGTGTTGTTACCAAATCACCGCTAACCGGCACTGTTACGGATTCCCACATCGGCGGCTGGACGGCTGCTCGTCTCAAGTGGGCAGGCGTGGATAATATTATTTTTTCTGGAAAAAGTGACAAGCCTGTATACCTATTTATTGAAGATGGGAAAGCGGAGCTTCATGACGCTTCCAACCTTTGGGGAACGAGCACACGAGCTTTTATTAAAGCAATGAAAGACGAACATGGTGAAGAAGACCTAAGTGTCATGACAATTGGTCAAGCTGGTGAGAATACCGTACGCTTTGCCTCATTTATTAATGAACACGATCGTGCTGCCGGCCGTGGCGGTACTGCTGCTGTTGCCGGCTATAAAAAATTAAAAGCAATCGTAATCAAAGCTGCTCAAAAAGGCAATATGCCACAGCCAAAATTAGATACCGAATACAAAGATGCCAATAAAAAAGCTGTAAAAGCAATCCTTGATGGCGGCTTAACAGCACCTAATAAAGGCGGATTATCTGTCTATGGTACAAACGTTTTAACCAACTTAATCAATGAAGTGGGAGCGCTCCCAACCAAAAACTCCCAATTAACACACTGGGATGAAGCAGAGAAACACAGTGGCGAGTATTACAACACGAATTTACGGGTAGCTAACAACACCTGCCATGCTTGCCCAGTCGGCTGTAAGATCGAAGTAGAAGTTAAGGATGGAAAATACAAAACACGTGTAGAAAGTATTGAATTCGAATCCGCTTGGTCACTAGGTTCCAACTGTCTGTTAAGTGACGCGGAAGCGATATCCTATATGATCGACCGTTGTAATGAATATGGTCTTGATACAATTGAACTTGGTCACTGCTTCTCTGTAACAATGGAGGCCTTCGAAAAAGGAATTATTAATGAGGAACTAATCTGGGGCGATGCGGATTCCATGATTGAATTAACCAAGAAAATCGCTTTCCGTGAAGGTTTTGGCGGCGTACTTGCTGAGGGACCTGCACGTGCCACTGCACTTTGGGGTGCACCTGAACTGTCCATGTCAGTTAAAGGTCAGTCAATCCCAGCCTATGACCCACGCGGCATTCAAGGAATTGGACTTGGTTATGCTACCAGTAACCGCGGTGCTTGTCACCTTCGCGGATACACTGTTGCCAGTGAAATTGCCGGGATCCCTGAACCTACTGACCGCTTAAAGCCAGAAGGTAAAGGCGAATTATTAAAAGTATTCCAAGATATGCTTGCATTTTCAGATTCTATGAATATTTGTAAGTTCTCCTCCTTCTCCGAAAACGCTGAGCATTATGCTGAGCAATATAGTGGGATGACAGGAATTCATTTAACAGCTGAGGATGTTATGAAGGCTGGGGAAAGAATCTATAATCTTGAACGTTATTACAATAACCTTGCTGGCTTTAATAAACGCGAGGATGACTTCCTTCCAAAACGATTTACAGAAGAACCAGCGTCTGGAAACAGTGCAGGACATGTAAGCCGTATGGATATTATGCTTGAAGAGTACTATCAGGTACGCGGTTGGAAAGATGGACTTGTAACAGATGAAAAACTTCGAGAATTAGGGATTATTGACCCAGAAGTAAAACAAACTGTTTAAGAGAATACGAGAAAAGCTTCTGCAAAAATGTGCAGAAGCTTTTTTTACCCGCCAATTCTCGTTGTTTTATAACGGTAATTTCTTATTAACTCATCCAAAATAGATTCCTCGTTTGCACAAAAACGTACTTGGACGGTATTTACTTTAAAACTGGAGGTAAATGAAATTTCCTCTTCTGATAAAATTTGGCCACTCCAGTTTTCCGCTTCATAAACATAAGGGAATCTACCTGTTATTTGTTTCGCACCAAGTTCTTCAAAATACAAGCCCAGATGGTCAATCCTAATACCGCGGAACTCTAAATCTTTTTTTATCATATCAACCACCTGCAACTGGAGGAAAAAGCGCAAATTGGTCCTTTTCAACTACTTTTGTTTGCAGGTCATCAAGGTGAATGATATTTCTTCCATTTACATAGACATGAACAAATGGAAGCAGTTCCTTTTCAGTTGAGAAAATCTCATCTTTTAGTGGAGGAAACATTTCAACCATTTTATCAAGCACATCGATTACTCGTTCACCATCAGGCTGAACATCAACCGTTACTCCACCACATATTTGACGGAGATTAGCAAACACTTTTACGAGCATATGTATCCTCTCCTCTCTACCTAATTCAATATTAAAACCTTAAGTACCAGTTGTCACGTTGTTTATCATTTCTCAACAAAACAAAAAGGCTGCCGAGGTACTATGGCAACCTTTACTAGTTAAGTATTAAGGGTTTAAAAACGACATTGGCAATCTTCCACCTAGATATAAAACAAGCACCCAAGCGATGACGAACTGAATCCAAAATACAGATGTTCTTCTGTTATTTGCCACACGACTAAGGATCATTTCAAATAAGCCAATTATCCACAATCCTACAACTGCTTTTAAAATATACCAAACATCAATTTTGTAAACCGAAAAAAGAAGGCCTACACCAGTTGCAATGATAAGCAAATATAATACTCGTAAAATCATTTTGACGATTTTAGCACCTTTTTCTTTCCCACCTTTATGTAAAAAAAGTGCAACTACAAATAAAATTAGTGCTAAAAGCCAAGCTGTAATATGTCCGTGAATCAAGATAGTTCCTCCTTATGTATGATATTTCATTTTATTCAAATTTATCATACCATAATCCACTAATTAACACGAAGAAAAGTGAGGCAAACTTAGTAACAAGCATGAAAATGTATGCTCGCGTCAGTATTCAATTTATTTGGGCGATTGAATCACATAACCATCGCCCATACATAGGATGTAGGAGATACTTTGAAAAAAAGGGTGTTGAAAATGCCAGCGATTGTTGGAGTTGCACAGGTCATTACACTTGGCAGCAGTTCGGTTTTCCATATTGGCGATGTTTATAAAATTATGCCATTTTCCTCTGCAAAAACCTTTTCCGGTGCTGGTTCCTTTAACACAGGGGATAGCTTACAGCTCCAGAATAATGTTAGTTCTACAAATACCCATGACTCAGATGTTTATGATCAAGGGATTGCACTTAATGCGTAATGAATGGGTGATTTTAAAATGAATTTCTATATTCAGCAGTCCATTCAAATAAATTTCATTAAAATTGGCGGGATTACCAATTCCTCAGTCTTACAAATTGGCAGTGCCGGTATTATCAAACCTACAGCTCATTTATATAATACCGGAGGGTTTACACAACCGGCACCGAAAATAACGAATACTGCTTCTGGCTCCTTATTAGGGACACCAGCGGTACCATTACAGGCTGCCGTTCGGAAATAGGATATGTAAGCAAGCCCCATCAAATAAAAAAATGGTACCCTATTGGCGAAATAATTGTGAGGTGATTAAATGTATCAGGATTATTCCCAATATCTTCAATGGCTGCAGAGATGTATTCAAGCACAGGAGCAAAGAATTCTTACATTAGAGAATGCTCTCCAAAAAATGAAAGAAGATATCAAACTAGTAAATGAAAAACAGGCGGTCCATATCGACAAAATTGAATATAAATTTGATCAATTGAAGGTTGAGACACTTGAAGGAACATTAAATATTGGTCTAAACCCTTCCGAATTAGCCGGAATTGAGGATTTTGCCGTTCAAAATCAATCCTTATCTAGCCCACTTTCACCGAAAAACCAAATGCAAAGATCAATGAAAATCGAGGAAGCTATTTACAGATATTTAGAAACGGATTTACCACTGGTAGTTGAAGCTGTCCAGAAGGAATTAAACGTTCAACCAAATGATGAATATTTATCTTTTGTAAAACAAGACATCATTAAACAGCTTCCTAGCAGGATTGAACATCATTTAGCCGCCAATTCCGCTGGAAGCCGTTCATCTGAAAATACACCTTCGGACGAATTAATTATTGAAGCACTTAAGAAAGAAATTCAAAATGGAGTAATGGTTTTTTTCAGCAATTTACCTGAAAATCTGAAAGGAATGAACTAAGAATGAACTTCCATGTTTATAACCGCGAGTTGTTTGTCGAGACCATCAAAATCACCGGAGTGGCCAGTTCATCGTTAGTATTGGTGGGCGATACGGAAACGATCCAATTGGCATCAACTTTTGATACCCCTGCGGAATCATTAATCATCGGCCCGTTTGTTCCTTTATCAGCGGAGTGACCATTGTGCTGCAGAGAACCTCTTGTGTTGATAATATAAATATTAAAATTGTCTCGTTTGCGTCTACGGTACAGTTAGGGGATTCGTGTATCATAAATGGACTTTCTACCGCACTTGCTGTCCAAAGGGAAATCGAAGTATTTTATGGAAATGAGGGCAATTTATCCTCTTACCGAATTTTTTCTGAACCTATTCCTTTTCTGCCAATTACGGAACCTTTCACATACTCGCGTCAAAATCCAAACCCGCTCATTAAAGTTAATAAGATTGATATTATCGGGATATCTTCTTCATCCCTTTTACACGTTGGGAACAGCCGGAATGTT
Source organism: Neobacillus drentensis NBRC 102427 (assembly GCF_001591445.1). Classification (GTDB taxonomy): domain Bacteria; phylum Bacillota; class Bacilli; order Bacillales; family Cytobacillaceae; genus Neobacillus; species Neobacillus drentensis. The sequence continues at coordinate 195,181 of NZ_BCUX01000008.1, forward strand.
TCCATGGAGGCTAGAATTAAGCATATTCGACAGTTACAGCCAACTCCTAGAAATAATGAAGGTGCAGAAGAACAGGGACAAAAATAAACTCATATTCTCTATTAAAGGAAAAAATAGTTTACAAAAAAAAAGGATGTTTGTCATGCCGGCGATTATCGGTCCAGTTCAAATCATTAACGTAGCTGGTGGTATTGTGCAATTTGGAGATACCGTGTATATCTCTCCAAAGAGTGCCTCAAAGACGAATGCGGGTTCAGGTGCATTTAATACCGGTGGATTTATCATATCGAATTCTGGTTTAAGTGGTACCAATGTACTTGATACAAATGTAATCGACCAGCCAATTGCAGGGAATAATTAAAAAATGACATAAACCATCCCTATGGTCTATGTCATTTTTTTATTAGATTAATCTTTATTAACCTTTAAAATATGGGCCCCATCAAAGAAAAATAAATACCGTTCTGAGACCTTTTTTTTCCAAATTTGTTCAATTGCTCTTGTATATAAATTAATTTGCATCTTGTATTGGTTCTCAAGGATGGTTTTTGCTTGTTCAAATCCGCCTTTATAACGGTCAGAAATTCGATCTGATTTATAATCAACCAAAACAAGACCTTTTTCATCCTCAAAAACGCAGTCAATGATTCCTTGAACAAACACAGATTCTTCCTCATTTTTCCAAGCAGGGTACACCTCCCGAGCAGCCATGGAAAGTGTAAAGGGCACCTCTCGGTTGATTGACCTGGCCTTAAAATATCGATTTCCTAACTCTGATTGAAAGAATTGCACAATTAAATGAGTGTCAATAATCTCGGCTTGTTCAGGGGTTAATAATTCATTATTAAGCATCCATGTTACCTGTTCCTGAAGAGAGTCTTGACTAACCGATTTAGTTAAATCTACATGCTGCATGACCATATGCATGGCCGAACCACGTTCAGCAGGACTGAGTTGTTTTTCCTGCATAAATTTCGGACGTTTAACGATCGATTTTTTAAAGTGTTTCACAAGATCCGTCCCACTTTGTTCATCTGCCATTTCTCTTTGGCGTTTCATTTCAGAAACAGATTGTTTCGAGCGATGGACAGCGGCATTTGGGAAGGAATATTCCCAGTCTAAGCGCGACTTGATTTCGTCCAGAAATGGGGAAGTGGTCGGGATATGCTCCCCTTTTTGGACCAGTTCAAGAAATTGGTCTTCCTTCATTCCTGCATCTATTTCCTTCTTCTTTATTTCATCTGCACTTATTTGTGAAACCTTCCATAAAGAAGGGTGATTTCCAATTTCCTCTGGAACAAGGACATTTCCCGTACTGCCAATCCTTAATTCATTGGCATCGTGATGGCGGACAAGCGCTGGCCCGATCCAATCAATATAGCTTGTAACCGCTGCCCGTTCATAATCCTTTAATAACCATTCTGTGTTAGAAACAACGTCATTCCATTGATCTAATTTTTTTTGCGAATCCTTTAGAGTTGCGGTTAAATAAAGTTTTTCCTTCGCCCTTGTCATTCCCACATATAGCACGCGCATTTCTTCCGCGAGCATCTCCATTTTCTTTTTTCGTTTAAAAGCAATTTGTGGTAAGGAAGGGTATGAAATTCTTTTTTCCGCATTTACATACTTAGATGCAAATCCGTATTCTTTATCGAGCATGTATGGTTTGCGAACATCGGCCATATTAAAAGTTCGTGCCATTCCCGCCATGAATACAACAGGAAATTCCAGCCCTTTACTACTATGGATAGTCATAATCCGAACCACGTCTTCTTGTTCACCGAGTGCCCTTGCTGCCCCTAGATCGTCTCCTCTTTCTATCATTCTTTCGATAAAGCGAAGAAACCTGAACAATCCACGAAAAGATGTTTGCTCGTATTGTCTTGCCCGGTCGTAGAGTGCTCGTAAATTAGCTTGCCGTTGCTTCCCCCCTGGTAAACCGCCAACAAAATCATAAAATTGAGTATCGCGGTAAAGCTGCCAAATTAACTCGGCCAACGAACCTTGTCTTGCCATTGACCGCCACTCTGTCAGAAAGTCATAAAAGCGGCGAAGTTTTTCGTAAAATTCGGCCGTATTTTGAGCCTCTTTACTCCTACAAAATGCGCTAACAGCCTCCCAAAAAGAACCACGCTTCTGATGAATACGGATTTTTGACAGTTCTTCTTCGTTCAAACCAACGATGGGTGATCGTAAGACAGCTGCTAGCGGGATATCTTGGAATGGATTATCAATAACTCTTAGTAATGAAACCATGATTGCCACTTCAGTAGCATTAAAATAACCCGTCGATAGGTTAGCATAAATCGGTATCCCTTGCTGCTTGAACTCTTCAATGATTTGTGGTGCCCAAGTCATTGAACGAAGCAGGATTACCGTATCTCGGTACATAAGTGGCCGATTGGACTTCGTTTTTGTATTATATACTGGTGTTCCACTTGCGACTAATTCCTTAATTTTCGAAGCAATTACTCTGGCCTCTAGTTGGGATTGTTCTAAACCTGCAACATCAAATTCCTCTGGAACTTGTGCCTCTGGCTCTGCCTCAGCTGTATCAGCTGAACCATTATCTTTAACATTTTGATTAATAAGCAGCAGTTCTACAGGATAGGGCTCTTCTGGATACGGTGCACCGGCACGCAATTCAGCCGCCTCATCATATTCAATTTCGCCCACTTTGATTCCCATAATTTGTTTAAATAAATAATTAGTTGCATCGAGCACTTCTTTTCGGCTTCGAAAATTTCGTGCGAGATCAATCCGAAGTCCTGTAGAATCACCGTCTACTTTAAAGCGGTTATACTTGCCTAAGAAAAGGTTCGGCTCAGCTAACCGAAAACGGTAAATGGATTGCTTAACATCCCCAACCATAAACATATTACCATTGTGCTCATCTTCCTTTGTTACAAGTTTCAAGATAGTTTCCTGGACCATATTTGTATCTTGATATTCATCGCAATAGACTTCTTTAAAATGCCTTTGGTAAGCGAGTGCTGCCTCCGATGGAAGAAATTCTCCTTCTGTTGAGATTTCCTTTGTCAAAATTTCGAGGCAGTAATGCTCTAAATCAGCATAATCAACGAGCCCTTTTTCTCTTTTTACCTTTTCAAAGCGCTGTGAAAATTCTTTCACAAGATGAACCAAAGTTTCTACTAACGGTCGCATTTCTGCCATATCTCGTAAAAAGCTTTCAGGTCTTCGAGAAAATAACTCCTCTTTTAAATCCTGTATCTTTTTCTTTGCTTTATCGCGAAGTTTTTGGGCTTTCTCAGTAAGTTCTTTATCATAGTGATCACCCTTGACCTGTTTTGCCCGTGAAAAGGACCAGTTCTGCATTGCTTGATAAAGTGTTTCCCAAGAGTCCTCCTTGGCAAGCAGAAGAGTATCAATCATTGTTAAGTCATCTAGAAAATTTTCGGCTCTCGGTGCCGGCCCGCCTGGGAGCTTTGTAACTTCCATTCCCCGGTTAATCATTTCCTTAGCAGCTCCTAATTGAAGTTCAATATCAAAGAGAAGTGCCTCTATAAAGTTTAGGTCCGCTATACTATGAATCGATGAAACATCATACATAGAAATGATTGACTGCAAATACTGGTCCGGCAATGGATTTGACCGAGCAAAGTCATAAATAGACCGAACAATATCCATTAATGCAGCATCACTTCGATCACTAGTAAATGAATCGACCAAGTTGAAGAATGACTCATTTTCTTTTTTTCCATATTCCTCTTCAAATAATTCATCCATCACTTCATCTCGGATTAATTGTGCCTCTGTATCATCGGCAATTCTAAACCCGGGATCAATATCGATTAAGTAATAATATTTACGAATGACCTCCATACAAAAGGAATGAAGTGTTGAGATGGAGGCTTTATTCAATAAACTGAGTTGCTTTCTTAGATGCCGCGACCATGGATCCTCATCTATCGCTTTTTCTAACGCTTCTCCAATCCGATGGCGCATTTCAGCTGCAGATGCATTCGTAAAGGTTACCACCAATAATTCATCCACATCAATCGGGGCTTCTTTTGAAAGGATTTTTTGGATAATTCTTTCCACTAAGACAGCCGTTTTCCCCGAACCTGCTGCTGCAGCAACTAAGATATCTCTATCCCTAGCCATAATTGCTTTCCACTGATCATCAGTCCATGTCACATCTTCAGGCTTTGGTGGTATTCCGAAATTACTCATGATTCACGCACCTCCTTCCTTATTAAATCCAATACATCATCCTTTGAGTGGGGTGTGAGAACCCGAAATTGATTCGTTTCAATCGTTTCATCGAATTGACAGACCGATTTAAAGGAGCAGAACGTACAAGGCGTTTTATCCTTTAATTGATAGGGTGCGATGTCTATTTGCCCATCAATAATGGCATTACCTGTTTTCTCGTATAATTTTCGAACATAAGTTTTCAGGTCGTCAAATTCTGATAAACTGGCCACCTTGGATCTTTTTGATAAATTCCCGTCTTTTTTGATACCAGCTGCAATAATTTGCGAATCCCCTGATTCAAGTGTCTTGTCCATAAGCCGAATTACATTTTGGTCGCTTAACATTAATCCATTCATTTTAAACTTTTTCATCATTTCCATTTCGATCTCATCTATCGTCAGCATTTTAGAAGTATTAATGAATGGATTATGAACATGGAAATAGAGAACGCCTGCAGGGCTGGCTTTCATTTCTACCAATTGATTTGAATGGGTCATGACAATATCTAGGTAAGTTAACATTTGCAGGGCAAGTCCATAATATACTTCATTAAAATTGATATCCTTTTCACTCGATTTATAATCGATAACCCGTAAAAAGACGCTATCGTCTTCCCCTTTTGCCTGATCAACTCTGTCTATTCTTCCGGCCAATTCCATTCTCTTTCCGTTTTTTAATGAAAATGATAATGGCGGTAGTTTTCCATTTGGTCCAAATCCTAATTCCAAACCTATCGGTGAGAAACCACTTACTTTTGCGTGCTCACTCAACACGACAGATGCCCGGGTAATAATTTGCTCCAATTTTCGTTTAATATAATGATGGCGCTCCGAGCTTAACAATATTTCGTTTTGCAGCTTAGGTGCTATCGATTTGACGGCTTCCTTCGATAGGTCTTCACATTGCTTCCTCGAAAGCTCGGCCCAAGAAAGATTTTGTTCATTGACAATATCAGCTATCTGCTTTAATGCTGCATGAAATAGTTCCCCAATATCCGGAGCCTCTAAGCGAAAAACTTGCCGATCTCGAAGCTTAAGACCGTGCTGAGCGAAATGAGAAAAAGCACAGGAGTTATATAGCTCCATCCTCGAAACACTGGCTTGAATGGTCTCCCCATATAATTCATCTGCTGTACCTTTAGAGAGTTGGACAGCTGTGTTTGAATAAAAAAGACTCGAAAACACTTTTAGTGCTTTATCCCTTCCTGAGCTCCTAAGGTAATAGTTATATACATCCCACCATAAATCTGAAATTGGATACCCTCTCTTTTTCCATTGAAGCTGTGCATTAAGGTAGGATAAGGAGGTCGTAAAATTTGAAATAAAGCTTAGTTGACTGGGCTCCGACACTTGTGACGGGTCTGTCACATAGAATAACTCCTTCGCATCAGGAAACATATCTTTTATTCTCTTAATATACGAAGAAGGAATTAACGCTTTTCCTTCATCATTCGCCAATGGATAACTAACATAAAGAAATTTTGATGGTGCTGTAAAAGCTTTATATGCCAGAAAATTTTCATCGAGTAAACGAGTCCTGCTGCTTGGCGCAATTTTGACACCTGTTGCAAGAAGCATTTCCCTGTCTTCATCGGAGAGGATTCCTTCATCCGATATTTTCGCAGGCAAAATTCCCTCACTGACTCCGACTACAAAAACGACCTTCATATCATTCAGCCTTGATTTTTCTAAATCCCCAATCAACACCTGATCAAGTGCCGGCGGAATAAGTGAAAAATGTAAGGATTCAAATCCTGACTCTAGAACAGCTGCAAATGCCTTTAGTGTGATTGGCTCTTCTCCGAGTATTTCTACATATTGGTCCAGAAGATCGATTACTGCATTCCATACTTGTTCATGCTCACGCATTTTCACAAGATTTCCTTGTTCATCGGCAGCTGCTTTCCATTTTTCAAGCCTGGCCGGGACATCCAATTCCTCTAGTAATAAATAGATGGCTTCGCAGAGTTTTCGTCCGGAATCAGCCTTTTTCAAGCGTCTTGATAGCCGTAATAACGGTGCACTTACGATAAGTTTTAATTCATTTAACTCTTGCTCCATTTCTCTTTCCACATCAGTTTGAGAGTTTACTTCTAATTCCAGCCCTCTAATCCGCCGATAACTCCAGCGATCCTTTTTTGTCCATTTACTTCCGTTAATTCCGTATGCTAAACAATAATTTTCTAGTTTGTCCATTTTCTCTCGCATTTTCGCAGGATTTTCCTGAAGAGGGTATAGCAGTTCTGTCTTTATTGCTCTAAACACCGGCTCATAGCGCCAGAAGGAATTAATGACTTCAAGGCTTGATCGAATTAACTCAATCAGCGGATGGTTCATCATCGTTCTTTTTTGATCAATAAAATAGGGAATCTGATAATCGTCGAAAACCGGTTCAACAATTTCATGATAATCCCCGCCATTCCGGATTAATAATGCAATATCCCTGTAACGGTATCCTTTTGTCCTGACCAATTGGCGAATCTCTCTGGCAATCCCTTCAATCTCAGCTCGACGGTTTACAGCTTGGCAAATTGTAATTTTTGTCTCACCAAAATAAGATTTGATAGGCCGTGCATCAAAATTCCCCTCAAAATGACCCAACGACGGCTCAGTCCATTTTTTTTGTTCTTTTAGAACGACTATCGGCTTCATTTCAATCCCATTCGCTTTAGCTAAATCATAGAGAGAATAGCTAGTCTCACCAGATAAGCGGAACAAATCGAGTTCGTCCGGCGGGGAATCAACGGAGTCCTGATCAGTCGTCAGTGCGATTGAAACGTTTTTACAATGCTTCATCAATTCCAGCATTACTCGATATTCCTGCGGTGAAAAACTATAAAAACCATCAATATATATTTCTGCATTTTTTAAATAGGTTGAGAAGGACACTTTCTCCGACAGGAGTTGAAAGTAATCCTCCGAATCAATATATTTACCAAAGACTTCGTCTTCAAACTTTTTATAGATAATTTCTAGATCCTTAAGTTTATCATTGAGAGCATTAGACTCCGTTGCTTCTCCATCTGCTTTGGAAAAACCTTGAATTAGTTCATCCGGACTGATGCAGTAGCGTTTAAATTCGGTTATCATTTGTTCAAGCTGCTTGATAAAACCATTCTTATCTGCTGCTCGTTGAAAAAGCTTTAGTTGATCCTTTTGCTCTTCGATAATTTTACGAATTAACATACTCATCCCGACACTGCTTAAATGAGTTCGGCTAATTCCGCCTGTTTCTTGCAAGATACGCCACGCCAAGCGAGAAAAACTATAGACTTGAGCACGAATCATTCCACCAATTGCCGGGTCAGTTGCCAAGCGATATTCAGATAAAAACGTCATCTGTTCCGGAACAATATAAATAATCGGTGCGCCCTCTGGATTTTCCTCAAGCCGCTTCTTTATTTCATCCAGAAACATAGCTGTTTTGCCGCTTCCAGACCGCCCGATTACCATTTTTAATGACATATTAAAACCTCGCTTTCCACAACCACTCATAAACTTTGTATCTTTCATTCTACCATAAAACAAGCACAAACGTTTGGATTACTACAAACAGATTTGAGCCATAAATGGTAATTCTAACATATAAAATCAAAAAAACACGATTGAATAATCGTGCTCCTTACTACATCTATTTATTTAAAAATGTACGTCCATTTCGTTTAATGGCCAGTAGCGTAAATCAACTTTACCGACAACTTGACTTGCCGAAATGAAACCGAATTGACGGCTGTCCCAACTACCTAATCGATTATCGCCAAGGACAAATAATTTCCCATCGGGAACTATATTTTCACCAGTAATTTCCTTTAAACTGAAATCTCCAGTAATCCTGATTCCCGGTGATTTTTGTTTATAAACATTTAAAAATGGCTCTTCATACTTGTGCCCATTGATATACAATAGATCATCACGATATTCGATCTTATCCCCCGGCAGCCCAATAATCCGTTTGACAAAATCCTCTTTTTCATTGGCATGAAACACAATCACATCAAATCTGTTCAATTCACCAACTTGATAACCAAGCTTATTAACTACTAGCTTGTTCCCATCCTGCAGCGTCGGCATCATTGATTCGCCTTCGACTACATAATTTGAAAAGAAGAATGTGCGAATAAAAGCAAAAATAATGATTCCAATTGCAAAAGCCTTAGCCCATTCGATGCCTTCCTTTTTCCATTCAATCTTCATTAAAGCTCCTCCGTTTCTCCTGCTTATTGTTTCTATCTATTTCACCATTATGGTCAGTTTCCGTGCCCTTATTCATTCTGTTTTCAATTCTTTTGCCTACAAACCAAAGAATGAAAATAATAAGCAATACTACAACAGTCCGAAGAGGCTTCGTCAGCAAGGATTGAATATCATAGCCAACGAAACTAATCGTGAAAATCATCACCATTTTCCCAATACACACGGCAAGCATGTATTGGGAAAATCGAATTTTGGAAAGACCAGCGACAATGTTTACAACAGCCGAGGGTGTAAATGGAAAACAAAGCAGTAAAAAGAGCGGTCCAAATCCATGACGGTCTACCCAGTCCATTAATTTACGGACCTGAGGGTGCCTTGGCAAAAAGGATAATAACCTTTTTTGCCCGTACCTTCTAATTAGCGTAAATACGAGCAATGCTCCGATACAGGCTCCAAGCCATGAATACAAAAATCCTAACCAAAGTCCAAAGGCACTGGCATTAGCCATTACAAATAAAAACAATGGGAGAAATGGCAGGAACGCTTCAATGATAATAAGCAATATCCCTGGAATGGGGCCTAGGGCTCGATATTCTTGAATAAGACTCATAATATGTTCAAGCGTAAACCACGCTTTTAGTGATTCCATATCCATCCGGTTTCTCCTCATTTTTCTACTAATTAGCTTCATCAGTTATTATTTTGTAATAAATTGATGGAGGGCTTCTTTATTTTTTTCGACATTAATATCTAATACTGCTCCCTCCCCAGCAATTCGAGCATCTGAATAGCTATTTTCGACAGGAATCCGTAACGTATCGATAGTTCCTCGATTCTTCGAAAAGAAATCCTTCGCCATAAAGGTTATGTCTGAAGTGTTCATATTTGTATTCACATAAGGCTTGACGACTCCAATTAGCTTAGGAAGTTTTGGAATCGTTTGTAAACCCATCATTTGATCTCCAATCGCCTTTACTGCCTTTTGTTGGCGTTCTACCCTTCCAAAATCTCCAATGGCATCATGGCGATAGCGAACATATCCAAGCATTTCCTTTCCATTTAATTTTTGCAGACCTGGCTCTAAAGTTACATCAATATTTTTAGACATTTTTTTCTCAACATCTATCTCTACCCCATTCGGGAATGCTTCATCTATAAGTTGTACAAAGCCTTGAAAATCCACAATGACATAGTATTGAAGGTCAATATCAAAATTTTGCTTAATCGTTTGTCTCATTAATTCTGGTCCGCCACGTGCAAATGCGGAGTTAACTTTATGCTTACCATGCCCGGGAATTTCGAGGTAACTATCCCTCATAATTGAAGTTAACTTAAAGGTCCCTTTGTCTTCATTATAATGAACAATCATTATCGTATCTGCACGAGACGTTTCCTTCCCCCTTGCATCACTTCCAAGCAAGAGGATATTCGTACCTCCGTACTGATCCTTTTGTCCTTTGAAGGTATAGACAACATTTGAAGCTTTTTTATCCATTTTTCCTAACGATTGGTTTACACCCTGCTGGTATTGAAAATATGCATAACCTGCCACTGCCCCGATTAGCAGTAGGAATACTAATAAAACGGATGGCCATCTTCTTTTTTTCTTTACTTGATGTTTATCAGATCTCATTGTTAATCACCTATTCATTCATGTTTTTTATTCTCCTGTATATATGACCGATGTATCTTTTTAGTGGTTTCTTCATTTAATTCATTTTCCCCTATCAGATATCCTTCTATTAATAAAAACTTTCTCATATATCAACGGAACATTTCAATAAATAAAACTCGCCAAATGACGAGTTTTCGTAAATGTAATGCACTATTGCTTTTGAAGGTTCTTTTTTGTAAAATAAAGAGGAACATTTGTTCGTCAGTAATGAAAGGTGTGAATGAAAAAATGACCAGAATCCCCGAAGATGATCGAGATATAATGGAAAAGGCTATGTATTTACCAATGGTTCTAATTATCTTAAACCGGGATATAACCGTCATAGAAAATAGTCCGTTTAAATTAAAACAACCATATTTGGATTTGATTGAAGAAACGATGAAGGAAATCCAGAGGGAATTGGCTGAGGTTAAACTATATATGAAAAAGAATAAACTTCAGGTGATTGAAACAAAACGGGACGATGCTTTTACACTGTACAGGTTTATTTATAAAGGCTATGAAGAAAACCATAATTACTTTAATCCAAGAATCCGCAACAAGGTCCAAGAATTAATGGAGGCCTATTTATTAAAAAAACATCTGTCCCGCTAATAGTTTTGAAATTCGTACCTCTTATTTCGGGTCGTTCGGATGAAAATCATCACCATAATCATTGGATCTTTCCAAAGCATTAAACATCCGGGGCTCGTTTGGCGTATAAATTGTCTTTTTTCCATTACTTTCTATTCTTTGCAAAAGTTTTGTTTTTAGTAATGAGGTCCTTAGCATTTGCCCCTCAATTGTACAGAAAGAAACTGGAAAAACATGGGATTGTTTATTGCGGAATAAAACCATTGTTTTTTTTGAGGATACTCGGCGATAACTCTCAATATGCCCAAGCGAAATCCATATACACTCCGGAACTAGCGGCGATGCAGTTGGAAAAAAATAGATGTGGTTAGTTGCTTCAATAACAATTGGGATTTTTCGATCATAGCCAATTAATTGTCTTGTTCCCCTTTTCCTGCTTTCGTAATCGACACCAAAATAACTACAGCCTTTTTTGATAATATCCAGTGGTTTAAAGGGAGATAAAAATTCATCTTCTACTTCTACAGCACGTGAATAAACTTTACCACCATATACAACTGGTTCTACAAACATCGTACCTGTATTTATTTCATATTCTTCAATCTGTGGATGCTTCAACACATTCAACTCCTTTTTATTATACCCACCATATCTTACCACTACTGGTTTTTAATTCCTCCACTTTTCTGAATTGTTCTTAATTTATTCACAAAATTTACGGAAAAGAAATATTTATCAGAAAATTATAAAAACTAATGATATTCTTCAAAAAAAACCATATAATTTTAAAAAGTATCAGAGGTGATTTTCATGAATGAAAAATCATACACGGAATTAATGAAACTTGGTGCCATGAAACGAAATCGTCTGAAAGAGAACTTCGTCCAAGATTTGTACATCGAAATGCTGTTGTCCGAAATTCAACTGACAGTAGAAAAAGAAAAATTATTACAGAAAATTGATTTGGCTATTGATGGTCGAGACAAAAAGTCATTTCTCCATCTCTCCGGACAGCTCAAAGAAATTAACAAACGATTCGGGACTTAATATTTTTTTAGCCGTCAAAGTTTGACGGCTTTTTTTTTGGTACGAACAATGGCAAAAAAAGAGCTGTTGACATAGTAAAATAAGCGGAGATTTTCCGGTTAAATGCAAAATGGAGCTCGTTTCGGGGTATATAAGCGGAATTTTTCCGGTTATGCAAAGAAAAAGCTTCCCTTTTTGGACTTTTCGGGTCAATAGGCGGAATCTCTCCGTCTATTTAAGCCTTTTTTAATAATAATTACGAATTAAGCGGAATTTTTCCGTCTATTTATTAGCTCGGGTGATTAACCTGTGCCCCCCCCCCAACCGATAGGTGCGGATCCTCCGATCCTCAATTGCTATGTCAAAGTTAATGAAATTTCGTAGAAGCCTTGATAAATAAAAAAAAGACGTATGCGAGTCATACGTCAATTCTTGTGTCTTTTACTAAGAAAGCATCCGAAATCGGAACCCTTTAACATAAACGTCGGCAGCTCTTTTAATGGATTGTTTTATTTTTTTCTATGTTTGATCTCATAATCTTCAAGCATCGATATCCTGTCGAGCATGGAAGGATGAGTGTACCTGAAAACTTTCACCAATAGCGGCGGGTTCACTTGACTTAAACCAGATCGGGTTAACTCCTGGAAAGAAGTGATGGCTGCTTCTGGATTTTTGGTCATCTCAATCGCATATTTATCGGCCCGTGTTTCTTGATAACGAGAAGTAAAATTGGTTATTGGACTTGCAGCAAACAAGAGCATCGATAGGACCATAAAAAATAATGGCAGAGAGCGGATATCTCTTGTGTCTGAGATTTTCAACTCATTTCCCCAGCGTTTTGCTACCCAATTCATAATCCTATAGGTCAAATACAATCCCAGCAGTGAAATCAGCAAATAGCCGGCGATTCCAAAATAAATATGCTTCTCGACATAATGGCACATTTCATGAGCCATTATAAATAAAATTTGACTATCAGTTAATTTATTTAATGTTGTATCCCACAGAACAATTCGAGCATTAGAGCCAATCCCCGTTACATAGGCATTTAAAGCATTCGTTTCATCTGACATATTTACTTCAAATACATGCTGTGCTGGAATTTCAGCCTTATCAGCCAGAGTCAAAATTTTTATTTCTAATTCTTTATTTTTTAATGGATAAAAGTCATGGTATAACGGATCAATTACGACTGGCTGGAGAAACATCATAAACAATGTAAACGGAATGGATAGAAGCCAACCATAAAGCCACCATCTCTTTTGACTTTTCTTCATAAGCCAGTATAGTACCGGCACAATAATCAGCCAAGTCCCATAATTAAGCCAAAAGTCGATCAACTCATCCTTCATCCAGGAAGCGAAACTTTGGGTTGAAATATTATACGTTTTTGATAAAGAAAAACTAATATAACTTAAAGGGAATGTCGCCAAATAAGCGAAAAATGATAACCATATAAGATAAATAGCTGTTTGAAGCAACTTATACTTTGAAGAGTTTTCTGCCCAGTTCTTGAATGCCTTTGAAAATCCGAATAATAAAATTAAGAAATAAAATAGCCATTCAAACGGAGTAGATAAGAAAAACAGTAAGTTTCTTATTTTGGAATACTCCTCACTCAGCATAAGTTCCCTTCCATTTAGAAATGTCGACGGGTCAGCTTTAGACCCCTCATATTCAAACGGCAGGTTTGTATTTGCGAAATAGAATAAATACCAATAAAAAAATAAGCCATATAGAATGTAGCCCAAAACCGCATAGACTCCCATTTTCCTCACCATGTTTTGTCCCCCTTTGTGTACAAACTATCTATACTTAGTTTAGTTAAAAAAGGACAAATTAGAACAAAAACAAAAGTCTGTTTTAAGCAGCTTACATTAAGTACGAATATAAGGAAAGGACAGCGATTGAACCGAGGACAACAACTATGACGTTGGCTCCCAAAAAGGCAACGATAAAGGCAGCCGCAGCACCTAATACCCCATACCAAATATCTTCCTTTTGAATAAAGAGAATCGCAGGGAAAATTAATGCCCCCAAAGTGGCATAAGGCACATTTTTTAATACCCCTTGAATAAAAGGAGGGAGCTCTTTCCCTTTAAATAAAACGAAAGGTATCATCCGTGGAATATATGTAACTAATCCCATACCAAGAATCATCCAAACTATTTCAGTCTTCATGATGTACACTCCGATTCCTCATTTTTATTACTTCAGCTGTTTCGATGATTATGGCTGATAAAAGTGTAGCTGTAACAATTGCCCAGCCTTGAGCCATAAAATGACCCATTGTAAAAATAGAATTAAAGATGGCACCAAGTATCGCCAAAAAAACTACTTTTACACTTTTTTTCATCGAGGGAACCAGGAGTCCAATAAACATCGCATATAGCGCGACCCCCATGCTTTCCTGTAGTGTTTTGGGCAGACTTGCCCCAATCAAATGACCCAGTCCAGAAAAAACTACCCAACTGGAATAGGAAACCGAAATAACACCGAATAAATAGCCTGTTGCCGCCGTTCCCTCTTTAGTGGCAACAACTGAAAATGTTTCATCTGTAATGCCAAATGAATAAATCAACTTATTAAGGAGATGGTCCTCCTCCACTTTTTCATTCAATGAGGTACTCATTAGAAAATGCCGAATATTTACAATGAAGGTTGTTAAGATAATTTCAAATATTCCTGTCCCGTAGGCGATAAGGCTTAGAGAAATATATTGGGAGGCGCCTGCAAACACAATCAGACTCATTAAAACTGTTTCATATATGGATAGTCCTGAAGTTTTAGCAAGAAGACCAAAGGTCAACGCAATCGGAAAATAACCAATTCCAATGCTTATCCCTGCTTGAATACCTTTTTTATATTCCGACGATTCTCTACTAATTGCTAGATCCGACAACTCTCTTCCCCCTTATTGCTCTCACTCATATAAAAATAAATAATAACAAATATTCAGTAAAAACTAAATAAAAAACATGGCGCTATACACCATGTTTCGATTTTTATATAAAAATTACTTACTTACATTTTGAGAAACCTGAACCTTTAGAGCCCTTCTTAGGATTTTCCCAGTTGTATTCTTTGGCAGTTCCTCAATAAATTCAATCGATGAGGGAATTTTATATTTAGCCAAGTGCTGACTACAATATTTTATTAATTGCTCTGCGGTTAGCTCTGGATTCTTGCTGACCACGTAGGCTTTAACAGCTTCACCGAGATTTGGGTCAGGAACGCCGAGTACGGCCACCTCTACCACATCTGAATGATTATAAATAACCTCCTCCACTTCACGTGGATAGACATTGTATCCTCCAACTAAGATGAGATCCTTTTTTCGATCGACAATATAAAAGTATCCATCTTCATCCATTCTGGCAAGGTCACCGGTATGAAGCCAGCCATTACGAATTGCGGCAGCCGTTTCTTCAGGCATTTGATAATATCCCTTCATTACATTAGGACCGCGAACGACAAGTTCCCCGACCTCGCCAACGGGTGCTTCTTCACCCAACTCATTAAAAATTTTATTTTCAACACGCAGAATGGAAGTTCCGATTGAACCAGGTTTGCGCGGTCGATCAAGCGGATTAAAGCAAGTTACCGGAGAAGCTTCTGATAGACCATAACCTTCAGATACAACAACATTAAATTTTTGTTCAAAGTTCTTCAAGAGAGCAACAGGTAACGATGCACCTCCTGAAATGCATAAGCGTAAGGATTTTAGATCTTCAGTTTTTCCATCAGGGTTTTGAAATAGAAAATTATACATGGTCGGCACACCTGCAAAAACTGTGGCCTGATATTCATTGATTAACTCAAAAATTTCCTTTGGACTAAATTTGGGTGCAATTAGTAGTGTTGCACCGCTTAATAAGGGTGCATTTAGAGCAACTGTTAAGCAGAAGACATGGAACATTGGAAGAACCGTTACTACTTTATCATCGGAATTCATTTTCAAATATTCGCTCACATCTTTAGCATTACTATACAAATTTTTATGAGTTAACATCGCACCTTTTGGTTTGCCTGTTGTCCCTGAGGTATAAAGAATAATGGCTGTATCATCATCTTTGGGCTCCGGTCCCATAAAGGTTAATTCACCGGAAGCGACCACTCCTGTAAACGATTTCATTTTTGAAGAGCCTGATAAGCTCTCAAATTTCGATTCAACCCTGCTATTGGGGACTGTTTCACAAAAAATATAGTGTTCTATTTTTGGAAGGGACGTATGCATTTTTTCTGCTAATGGGATGGCCATGTCAAGCGCGATCACTGCCTTGACGTCACCGTTATTCAAGATGTAGCCGATTTCATCTGCAGTATAAATCGGATTCACGGGAATTACAGTTACCCCTAACCGTAACGCCCCGTACAAGCTGATCACAAAGTGTGGTGAGTTACCCAACAACAATGCAATATGATCCCCTTGTTTTACCCCTAATTTTTGGAGACCCGATGCAAATTTCGTAATCGCACCATCTAATTCAGCATAAGTACAAGATTGATCCATAAAATAATAGGCTGGTTTGGCGGCATAGTTCTTGGCAGATTCTTTAAACTGTGTTAAAAGATTCATTGTTCTCCCCCTGAGATGAATGAATACTCATTCACAAAATAGTAACAATTTTCTAAATATATTATATTAAAAGTAATGAATCTATTCAAGTATAATACTAGAAAATTTAGACAAAAAAGAAAACACAGCGTAAAAATGCTGTGTTTCTCTTCTTAATATAAAAGATTTAAAAACTCATCTTTCGCTACATTTCCAAAATAGTGGGTCGTGTCAATATCGGCAAGCGCCTTCTCGATTTCATTTTTGTCGTAACGTGCGCCTATTAATTTATCTTCAATCTCACATACCTCACCCACACCAAAAAAGTCGCCGTAGATTTTACAATTTTCGATGACCCCTTTATTTACTTCAAGACGGACATCAATTGAGCCTACAGGAAAACGATGAGAATGCTGCAAATTAAACTTAGGTGACCTTCCATAGTTCCATTCCCAGTTTTGATAGCGTTCTTTCGATAACTGATGGATCTTTTCCCAATCCTCTTCCCTCAAAACATATTCGGGAATTCCTTCTTGTCCTTCAAAAATATTCTTTAAAAGTAGCGACCGGAATTCACTAATATCCAACTTTTCAGTGAGAAACTCAGAAATATTGGCAACTCGGCTCCGGACTGATTTAATTCCTTTTGATTCAATTTTATCTTTTTTGACTTTCAACGCGGAGACTACGTTTTCTATTTCTGAATTAAGCATTAGCGTACCATGGCTAAACATTCTGCCCTTCGTTGAAAATTGGGCATTACCAGAGATTTTTCGTCCGCCAACCTCAATGTCATTTCTGCCGCTTAATTCTGCATTTACGCCTAATTTCTTTAATGCGGTGACGACCGGCTCTGTAAATTTACGGAAATTATGAAAACTCTCCCCGTCATCCTTGGTAATAAAACTAAAGTTTAAATTGCCTAGATCATGATAAACGGCTCCACCGCCAGACAACCTGCGGACAACTTTAACTCCATTACTCTCTACATATTCCGTATTAATTTCTTCAATTGTATTTTGATTTTTGCCAATAATAATCGATGGTTCATTTATGTAAAATAATAAATACGTTTCATTGATATCAAGATTTTTCAGCGCGTACTCTTCAATTGCTAAATTTATTTGCGGATCGGTAATACCTTTATTATCGATAAATAACATCATTTACCACCCCTTCTTATAGTGAAATAGTTTGAAATTCTTCTGCAAGCATAATTATACCAGTAAATTCACTAGATGCCTCGGTTATTAACTCAGATACAGACCCATAATGGGGTAAATGTGTAAGAATTAATTTTTTAACACCTGCTTTTTGCGCAAATTTCCCAGCATCGATACTGTTCATATGTCCTGCCGACTTTCCGTTCTGGTGTCCATAAAAGTTGCATTCACACAATAATAGATCAGCATTTTGACCGAACTCGATGAATTCATCTTTAAAGGAACTGTCAGCAGTGTAGACAATCGCTTTTCCAGCCGCTTCAATTCTCATTGCATAGCATGGGACCGGGTGATCTGTTTTTAAAAATGAAACTTGAAATGGACCAACTGTGAGTATCTCATTAGGATGATAAGCAACACCTATTGTAATTTCTTTGTAGGTTAATTTACTAAATTCATATGGATCGAGCTCATGACCATATAGGGGCAGGTTTGGAGTCTTCTTTCCTAATAACCCTTGGATTAATCTCGCATGCTGTAAAACACCAATATCCGCAATGTGATCGGGGTGATAATGCGAAAGTAAAACAGCATCAAGTTCTTCGGGTTGAATAATGTTTTGGAGCTTACTAAGGACTCCGCTCCCACAATCAATTAAGAGCTGAAATCCCTCATGCTCAAGTAAATAACCGGAACTAGCTGCATTCTGTTTCGGATAGCCCCCCCAAAAACCAATCACAGTGAGTTTCAATTAAATTCCTCCCATTCAAAGTTTATATACCTAATATACTCTATCTTTTTATGAATGAACAAAAACCAGCCGAACTATACGGCTGGTTTTTGTTTATTCTTATTCAGTCATTTGGTGTCTAAATTTATGATTATATCTAATGGTAAAATATGCGATTGTTCCTAAAGAGAATGCAATCAAATAACCTAATAAAATCATGAAATTTTGCCACATGAAACTGAAGTCCCCACTTGATATCACTGCTTTAAAGCCTTGTACAGAATATGTCATTGGCAGAATAGCATTAAAGTGCTGTAGGAAGTTCGGGATTAATTCAAGTGGGAAGGTTCCCGCACTAGTGGTCAATTGTAAAATTAAGATAATAATCGCAATAAAGCGTCCTGCATCAGCGAATACCGATACAAGGAGCTGAACTAAGGCAATAAACACTAAGCTCGTCATTATCGAAAAAAGAATAAATTTTGGGACGCTTTGTACATCGAGACCTAACCCACCAAGAAGAATCACATCTGCCAGTAACGCTTGAAATACTCCAATCCCAGCCATGATAGAAAACTTACTAGAAAACCAGTTAAATCCATTGGCGGGAGCAACCGCAGTATCACGAAGTGGGAAGACAATGGATAGAAGCAGTGCACCAACAAACAAACCTAACGAAAGAAAGTATGGTGCAAAACCGGTTCCATAGTTTGGGACATGATTAATTTTTTCATTATCCAGCTTTACTGGGTCGGCCATCATATTATAGGTCTTTTCATCGGAGTGGACTTTGGCAACTTCTTTGCTTCCATCTGATAACTTATAAGCTAATTCTTTAGCCCCATTAGAAAGTTTGGATGTACCTTCTTTTAACTGATCAGAACCTTTAGCCAATTGACCGGCGCCGGATGTTAGAGCAGAAGCACCGCCTGTTAATTGATTCATCCCATCTGTAAGGTCAGAGGCACCCGCTTTCAACACACCGGAACCTGTGGCTAATTGGCCAGTTCCAGTTGTAATTTTATCAGCACCAGCTGCCAGCTGACTCATCCCGGCAGAAAGATTATTAGTGCCATCAGCTAATTTTGATGAACCAACATATAAATCATGAATCCCTTTTTGTAGTTCTTGCTGACCGCCATTAATTTTACCAATGCCAGTGATCAATTGATCAAAATAAGGGGTTGTTTGTGCTTTAATTTTATCTTCCAATCCCTTTGATGATCCTGCTAATTTTCCATCTACCCCTGTTTTGAATTGGTCAAAGCCTGTATCCATTTGAGGCTTTAGTTCAGATAAAATTTGCTTCTCTAACTGTTCTTTCGTTGGTGCACTTTTTTGCTCATTAGCCATTATTCCTTGCACGAGTGCAGGGTCTACCTTATTTTCAATTAAGGTTTGGGCTAATTTCTGCATTTTCCCCGTTTGTTGAGTAATCGTTTGATCAGCTATTTGGGATGCTAATGTGGTCATTAACTGTGATTGAAATTGATCGATACCCGCATTGAGCTCTCCAACACTTCCTGTCAATTCTTTTTCAATCCCGGCAGCAATCCCGGCGGGAAGGTCCCGTTTTAATTGTTCGGCACCTGCTGATGCTTCTTTCGTTCCTGCAATAAGCAACGGTAGATTGGCATCCGCTTTTGCTAGCCCTTTTTTCAGTTCCGTGGAACCTGTTGCTACTCGTTTAGAACCTGTAGCTGCTTCTTTCACACCACTGTCGAATTCAATTGACTTATCTGCTAAAGTTGCAAGTCCGTTATATAGTTCCTTCGAACCAACCGCAAGCTTGTTAGAACCTGCATCCGCTGATTTCATTCCATCGTTAAACTCAATTGATTTCTCAGCAAGTGTTGCAAGTCCTTTATTTAATTGCTTAGACCCTAAATCAAGGTTAGCTGAACCCGCACTTAATTGACCTGCACCATCACTTGCCTTTACAACACCATCGGCTAGCTCACTGATTTTATCAAATATAGTTTCAGCATACGTTTCCGTAACTTTTTCAGCCACCGCTGTTTTAATTTTTTCTATAGCTGTGCCGCCAATTTGAGCGGACAGGAAGTTATACCCTTCGTTAGGGGTATAGATTAATTCCAGCTTTTCCGGTTGCTCATCCAATAATGTGGTTGCGTTTTTAGAAAAGTTTTTCGGTATTTCAATGACCATATAATACTTTTGATCTTTTAAGTTTTCATAGCCCTCTTCTTTATCTACAAATTCAAAACCAAATTGCTTATTTTTCTTAAGCTTTGAAACTAAATCATCGCCAAGCTTCAGGTGATTCCCATCCAGTGTTGCCCCTGCATCTTCATTCACAATGGCAACGGGAAGATCATCCAGTTTGTCGTAGGGGTCCCAGAATGCCCACAAAAACATTCCCGCATATAATACTGGAACAAACATGACAGCAATAATCGGGATTAACAATTTTTTATTTCTTAGAATAGCAAGGAGCTCTTCCTTAAACAGTATGTTTTTCACTTATGATACCTCCTTTTATAATTATGACCATTTTGTTCATTTAGTCATTATCTTTCAAAAAATATGGAATATCTCATTGATACTCCAATAATGTCTACTAATCAAAATCAATAAAAATGACTGATTGAGTAATTTGGTCAGTTAATACTTTTAGAGTATACATCGATTCATACCTGTTTGCAAGCAGAAAAAAGAAGCTGTTATCCATGAACAGCTCCTGTTGAGGTATCTTTTCTTTTTAAATAATCAAGGACGTTTTTAACTGCTTCCTCACCCTGGTCAATGCAATCTGGAAGTCCAACACCGCCATAGGAAGACCCTGCTAAAAATATACCTGGTAATTCCGTTTTCAATTGCTTATCAATGTCTGTTAACCGTTGCTTATGTCCCACAGTATATTGTGGCATGGAATTTTTCCATCGTGAAATAATTGCAAAATCCGGATTCATTGTGATATCCATGGTTTTCTTCAAATCATCTAAGACAATTTTTATAATTCTATCATCTGAAAGGTCGACGATTGTTTCATCTCCAGACCTCCCAACATAACAGCGGAGCAGTACTTTCCCTTCTGGAGTAGAATGAGCCCACTTTTTATGGGTCCAAGTACATGCTGTAATTGAATAGTCACTATTTCTAGAAACAACGAAGCCTGTTCCATCAATATCATTTTTCACTGCTTCTTTAGGAAATGCTAAAGCTACTGTTGCTACTGATGTAGATGGGACCGATTTTAACGGATCAAAAAAACTATATTCTGCAAACATCGCTTGCGTTATTTTATGTGGCGTCGCCGCAATGATGCTATCAGCAACCAATGTTTCCCTATTATTGAGATAAACTTCATACTTATTCCCAACTTTAGTGATTTTGTCTACACGGTGCCCTTTTAAAATTGACCTTTTATCTATTTTTGCTTCTATAGCTTCAGCAAATGATTGAAGTCCAGTTTTAAATGTTAAGAAGGCACCTTTAGCTTTTTCCTTATTTTCAGGTTTTTTGGGTTGTGAAGGGGCGGATTTTTTCATCCCAATGATCAGGCTTCTGTATTTCTGTTCTACCTCATAGAATTGCGGAAAAGTGGACATGAGACTTAATTGATCAATATCCCCCGCATAAATCCCTGATAATAATGGTTCAATTAAATTCTCGACCACTTCATCGCCTAGCCTTCTTCTGAAGAACTCTCCCAATGATTGGTCTTTTCCGCTTTCGGACCGAGGTAAAATGAAATCTGCCGCAGCTCTTAGTTTGCCGGGAATAGAAAAAAGACCTGTGGTGAGAAAAGGTCCTACTTCGGTTGGAATTCCCATGATCGAACCACCGGGCATTGAATGAAGTTTCTCGTTAACTAACACGAATGATTTTCCCGTGGAATTATGGACTAATTGATCCTCCATCCCCACTTCCCTAGCTAACCTAGTAATACTTGTCTTTCGGGCTAAAAATGAATCCGGCCCTCTCTCAATTGTATAACCATCCCTGATAACAGTTTGCATCTTGCCTCCGAGACGGTGTGAAGCTTCGATTAGTTGGATCTCAATGGGGAGATTATATTCCTGAATTGCTTTTTGAAGATAAAAAGCTGATGTGAGCCCAGCAATTCCTCCCCCAATGATGATAATCTTCTGTTTTTCTTCTGCCAAGGTACTCACCTTCTTCCACTAATCTGAATCTTACTCAGTAGCCATATTAAGAACGACGGTCGCCAATGCATCAATAAATTCATCCTTTGCATTTGGCATTTCCGGGCGGTAGTAACTTGCACCTACTTCTTCCGTCACTTTTCTACATTCATAATCATTATCATAAAGCACTTCAAGGTGTTCACATACAAACCCTACAGGTGCATAAACAAATGCTTTATAATGATGCTCATTATATAAATCCCGAGTTAAATCCTGAACATCCGGGCCAAGCCATGGTTCTGGAGTTTGTCCGGCACTTTGCCAGCCGACCACATAATTTTGTATTCCCGCCTGTTCAGCAATTAAGTCCGCTGTTTCTTGCAATTGGTTCGGATATGGGTCGCCAAACTGGAGAATTTTCTCAGGCAGACTATGTGCGGAAACAATTAGAACGGCCTCGTCCCTTTCCTCTTGCGGCATCCCTAAAAAGACCTTTTTTACTTTATCAACCCAATATCCAATAAACTTTGGTTCTTGATACCAGCTATCAATTGTTCTGATTTTTAACTTTCCACCCAATTTTTCTGCTTCTTCTATGGCTCTTCCATTGTAGGACTTTATGCTGAAAGTTGAAAAATGCGGAGCAAGAACGATACTGATAGCTTCTTCGATGCCGTCAGCATCCATTTGTTTCACTGCATCTTCAATAAAAGGAGTGATGTGTTTTAAACCAAGATACATTTTAAATTCTATATCTTGTTGAATATTATTTAGATGTTTTTCGAGTTTTTCTGCTTGCTCAAGAGTAATCTTAGCTAACGGAGAAATACCACCAATCGCTTCATACCTGCCACGAAGTTCTTCGATCATTTCTGGTGTTGGCTTTCGGCCGTGTCGAATATGGGTATAATATCCTTCTAAATCATCTAAAGTATATGGAGTCCCGTAAGCCATTACTAACAGGCCCATTTTCTTTTTTGTCATGTTCGCACCTCATTTTCAAATCTATTCGCTTTTTCCCATTTTAAAAAAATCGTTTGGGTCCGGGCCATTAAAAGCTGTATTGCCCTCAATGACCCATTATAAAGCAGCCGATATTATTGTGCCAAAAAATTGGACTGCTTACCAATTTTAAAACTTAAGATGGGAAATTAACGACTTAATTTTGATGCTGAATACTCATGGACAAATGAAGCTAATTTTTTCAACGTTTCAGGGTTAACTGAAGGGAATACACCGTGCCCTAAATTAAAGATGTAGCCATCCTTTTCCATTCCTTGGTCTAAAATAGCTTTCGCTCTTTCCTCAATGACTTCCCATGGTGCTAACAAAATAGCCGGGTCAAGATTCCCCTGTATAGCTTTGTTAACGCCCATTTCTCTTGCCTGGTTAATTGGCAGACGCCAATCCAACCCTACAACATCAAGTGGCAGCTCATTCCATTCTAAAGCAAGATGGCTAGCACCAACGCCGAACATAATTAATGGAACATTTTCCTCTTTTAATGAAACAAAAATACGGTTCATAATTGGCTTAATAAAATAACGATAATCCTCTACATTTAAAGCTCCCACCCATGAATCAAAAATCTGAATAGCCTTTGCACCAGCTTTAATTTGCGACTTCACATATGTAATGATCATGTCACCGAGCTTATCCATAAGCGCAAACCACGCCTTCGGCTCGGTGTACATAAACGCTTTTGTCTTATTATAATTTTTGGAAGGACCGCCTTCAATCATATAGCTGGCAAGGGTAAATGGAGCACCAGAAAAACCGATTAATGGTACGGATAACTGCTCTTGTGTTAATAATTTAATAGTGTCCAATACATAAGGGACATCCTCTTCAGGATTAATTTCACCTAATTTTTCAACATCTGCTAAAGAACGAATTGGATTGTCAATAACAGGTCCAATCCCTCCCTTTATTTCTACCTCCATCCCAATTGCTGGGAGCGGCGTCATAATATCTTTATACAAAATCGCAGCATCGACGTTATATTGTTCAACAGGCAAGCGCGTTACATAAGCACAAAGCTCAGGCTGATGTGTAATTTCAAATAAGGAATACTTTTCTTTAATCGCTCTGTATTCTGGCTGCGAACGGCCAGCTTGACGCATGTACCATAAAGGTACATGATCGGTCTTTTCGCCTCGGGCTGCTTTTAATAATGTTTCATTAATTGGTCTTGTCATTAGTATTGTCCACCTTTCAAAAACATGTCTGTTGTCAATTTTAATATATATAGCATGAATTTAAAACTTACTCATTCTTATTAGACTGTATTTACTATATCTATTTATCCTATTTGTGTATAGCTAACGATATTAACTGTCAAAAAAAAGTCGTTTTTACGTTTTTAAATTTGTTAAATCTTCAGGCATTTCCCCAATAATTTTTTCACTAATTCTACTCACCACTTGATGCAATTTTCATATTCTGTATTACATCCAACAGGGCTATAGCCCTCCCTGGATGTAAGAAAGGAGGGAAATACATGATTGTCGAGCTTACTGCTCTTCATTGGATCTATGTGACCTTTATTGTTCTTATCATTGGATTTATGGTAATGAGGAGGGACACATCCATTGTATGTATCGTCGGGATATTCCTAATTGCTATCACAGCAACTGGGTCGTTAAGCCATTCAATAAGCAGTATTTTCAACAGTTTCAGTTATGCGATTACTGAATTATTATCTACTATTCTTGTTATTTCAATAATTGTTGCCATGAGCAATACTTTAACGGTAACTGGAATTAATGATGTGATGATTTCACCATTTCGAAAACTAATCCGCAACCCCACGCTCGCCTATTGGACAATAGGAATTCTTATGATGATTATTTCCTGGTTCTTTTGGCCATCCCCTGCTGTTGCACTTTTAGGTGCCGTCCTTCTTCCAGTTGCGATTCGCGCTGGACTGCCAGCTCTAGGCGTTGCCATGGCAATGAACCTGTTTGGTCATGGTATCGCTTTATCGGGTGACTTTGTCATTCAAGCTGCTCCAAAACTAACCTCAGATGCAGCAGGTATTCCCATTCAAGACGTGATTAATGCCAGTATTCCATTAGTGTTTATTATGGGTCTTGTTACAACTGTAACCGCATTCTACTTCTTAAAAAGGGATATGAAGCGGGGAATTCTAACAACGACAACTTCCGAAAGCGCGGATTCGCCTGCTAGTGGCACTGACCAGCCTGCGCTTCTATCACTTACCCAAAAACGCCTTTTTGCCCTTTTAGTACCTTTATTATTTGCTGCAGACGTTGCAGCTATGTCTATTCTTGATTTAGCAGGCGGCGATGCCACAGCATTAATTGGCGGCACTTCGATTCTTATACTTTTATTAATTGCCTTAACAAGCCACAAAAGTAAAGGCTTAGAAAAAACAACACAATATCTAATTGAAGGATTCCAATTTGGTTTTAAAGTTTTTGGTCCGGTAATCCCGATTGCTGCTTTCTTTTATTTGGGTGATGCCGGATTTGGGAAAATCATTGGTGACTTTTTACCGAAGGCTTCTCAAGGAATTGTCAATGATTTAGGGGTTTCTCTCGCTAATATCGTCCCATTAAGTAAAGAGGTTGGGGCGATCACCCTGACTACCGTTGGGGCAATCACTGGTCTCGATGGTTCAGGCTTTTCCGGAATTTCACTTGCCGGCTCTGTTGCCAGCCTATTTGCCGTTGCCATCGGTAAAGGTGCTGCCACATTGACGGCACTCGGGCAAATTGCAGCCATATGGGTAGGGGGCGGAACCCTGGTACCATGGGCGTTAATCCCGGCTGCAGCTATCTGTAATGTCGATCCATTTGAACTAGCAAGGCGAAACCTTCTCCCCGTGGTGATTGGACTCGTTGTGACCACAATAGCTGCAATGTTCCTTATTTAACCGAAACAAAGAGGCTGATCTTGTGACCAGCCTCTTTGTTTATTTTTCCCTCTTTTTAAAATAGTTATATAATAGAATCCAAATAACTACCCATAAATAACCTAACGCATAGCCCCCAAGGACATCTGATGGATAATGAACCTGTAAAACAATTCGGCTTGCACCTATTAATAAGAGTAAGAAAGCTGTGATAACAGCGATTGTGCTCTTTGCTGCCTTTGATTTTGCTTCCTCCATTAGAAGATACGCAATCATCAAATAAACAATCATCCCCACCATCGCATGTCCACTCGGAAAGCTGTAGCTTTTAACATCGACAAGATGTTCAAGGTCTGGCCTAGGGCGCACAAAAAAATTCTTTAAAAGCTTACTAACTTCATTTCCTATTGCTACTGATAAGGCAAGAGTACCCGCACCAACGTAGTTCCTCTGTTTAAGTAATAACCACGCTAAGGCTAGTAAGGCAACAACCCCAATCCCCTTTTTATCACCCATTTCTGTTACTTGAATAAAAAATGGAATAACTGACTTAGGAACATGTGCAAATAGCCCTGCCACCTTGTCATCGATCCAAAAATCGCTGCTCATTGCAACCTTAATGGATGTAAACAATGCGCAAAAAAGTGCAAAAATAATAAATAGATAAGAAAAATTCCTGTAGTTCTTTCGTTCCATCCCCCAAACCCTTTCCTGCTCACATCTAAATGAAATTCTAGTAAAAAGTATAAAGAAAATGACTCTTAAAATCTACTTTAGAGGATATAAATGTTAAAATAGTTTGAAAATAGATACTTTATCACCGATATGTTTGGAGGAATAGATTTGATAAACAAGTTGTTTGCAGCCTTAGAAGGGGCTTATGAAGAGATGGTTGATATCCGCCGCTTTATGCACCAACATCCGGAATTATCCTTTCAGGAATATAATACCGCCAAATTCATTCAGGCTTTTTATGAGAAGCTCCAAATTGAAGTAAAAGGGAATGTTGGCGGGAATGGTGTGGTTGCAAAGGTTTACGGAAAAAAACCAGGTAAAACAGTAGCACTACGGGCTGACTTTGATGCACTGCCCATCCAAGATGAAAAGGACGTGCCGTACAAATCTTTAGTGCCCGGGGTGATGCATGCCTGTGGACATGATGGCCATACTGCCACTCTCCTCGTCCTTGCTAAAACTTTGAATGAACTAAAAGAGGAATTAGAAGGCACCTATGTATTTATCCATCAACATGCGGAAGAGTATGCACCAGGTGGCGCCATTTCCATGATTGAGGATGGCTGTTTGGAAAATGTTGATGTTATTTTCGGTACTCATTTATGGGCAAGCGAACCGACGGGGACGATTCAATATCGAACCGGTCCAATAATGGCGGCGGCTGACCGTTTTGAAATTGATATTCAAGGCAAGGGCGGCCATGGGGCCCAGCCGCATAAAACGCTAGACGCGATTGTTACTGCATCCCAGATTGTCTTAAATCTACAGCAGATTGTCAGTCGGAGAGTAAATCCCGTTGATGCGGCGGTGGTCACCATCGGTTCTTTCACTGCACAAAATGCATTTAACGTTATTGCAGACAAAGCAAAACTCATTGGCACCGTTCGTACATTTAGTGAGACCGTCCAACAATTGATCGAAGTAGAGATGGAAAGAATAATTGCGGGCACATGCTCCATGTCCGGCAGTACTTATGACTTTAGATTTGTACGGGGCTATCCAGCGGTGGTCAATTCTGAGAAAGAAACTGTATTTTTGACTTCCTGTGCACAGAAAGTCGCAGAAGTGACCACCATTGAAGAAACCGAACCCCAAATGGGCGGTGAAGATTTTGCCTACTACTTACAAAACGTCCCAGGTACCTTCTTCTTCACAGGGGCAAAGCCACTTGGTAACGACACGGGATACCCCCATCATCACCCTAGATTTGATATCGATGAAAAAGCAATGTTAATTGCAGCAAAAACATTAGGAGTGGCAGCAATTAATATTCATGGTAATCATTAAGAAAAATCCCCTTGACTCAAATTGGGTCAGGGGATTTTTGCAGCAGTCTTAGTCGATAGGCATTCATGGCTGTGTCACCTAAATGCTTAAGGAGATTGTTATTGGCATAGGCACCAACAAAAGCTCCAATGCCCGGCACTAGCTGGAGCATTTTAGCCAGGTCAATATAATCTCGATACTCCTGCTGAAACTTGCGCCAATCCATTTCCACTAGGACAGTCTTTCGAGTCTCCCAGTTTTCAATTTCAGCTAATGTACTTTTTCGAATCTCCTCACTTGAAAATGCCAGCTGAAATACATGAAGAATAAACAATCTTTCTGCATATTCCTTTGTATTAAACCCATAGATGGAAGCTGCTTCAAATAGAAATTTCATCTTTATGGAAAGCAGTAATGGAAAATCAGCCAGCCCAAGTAAAATTCCACCAGCTCCAGTCCCCGCCCCTTCGATCATCGCCGTCTTTTGAAAGGCAGCCATTTTTTTAACTGCCAATTCATCTCTTTCAGCAAGAGTTAACCCGAGTGCCTGATCCTTATTGGTTGTCATCTGCGAACCGAACAGCGTTGCTTTAACCATTGCTTTGATACTTTCTGTCATTACTTCGTGAACCTTTTCAGGGATAAATTCATTTATTTTTCCTTGGGCTTTTTTCGATAATCGGTTCATCATTCCTGAACGTCTCGTTATTTTCCGTTTCCACTCTTCGACTTCTTCATAAACTTTTAATTCATACTCGTTCATTGGTCACCCCTCCACTATAATATTATGCATCCATACGAAGTTCTCCGCCCAATAGTTTCAAAAGAATCCCCTTAAATTTTCAAGGGGATCTGGATTATACTTTTAATCGATTTTTAGCGTAAAAATAAACAAAAACATAGCTAAACACAATTCCTGCAATTATGGATAGCAACGAGCTGAACAAGTCGCCCTTAACTACTATAAATAAAGAAAAGATGACTGTTTGGATCGCTAAAATGGTCATTAATAAAGAGTTAAATGCTATTTCTTTATATTTTTGTTCAACAGGATATATGTCAACCCACAATTTGTTTTGATGATGATTCCACAGTGGAAGAAGCTGAAAACCTGTTAAATATAAGAATAAAATCCCGAGTAAAATTTGACCTACACCAAAAGAGATAAAATAAATTGCAAGAACGCCAATTACTGTTAAACGTATAAAAAGTCCAAGATAATCCGATGACCGCAGAAACGCTCTCGAAAACAAATATAAATAGGTCTTATCTCTGGAAAAAGCAATTCGATTAATAAATAGATCTAACCATTTTCTTCTTTTAACTGTATCCCTTAATTTAGGAACATCAGTAAACATATTCGCCAACCGATAAAAGGATGCCATTCTTTTCTCTTCTTGACTAATTAATAAATCCCATTTAAGGCCCATTTTCTTAGTTTGAGCAGAAAAATAATAGTAATACAAAGCGCAAACGACCACAATGAACAACAGGATAAAAATATTGGCTTGTTTAAATAGCAAATAAGTAAAAATCGCATTAATTAAATATCGAACGACAATGTCCCATCTATGGATAGAAGCTTGGACAAAAAAATCGATCCGCCAACTCGTTGTTAAATTCCAGGCTTTTAAGGCTAACAGGATCACTAGAAAAGGGAAAAATGATTGGAAGCCATTACTGCTTATCCGGGCATACATGGGCATTAATACTGCCAGCACCATAAGAAGCAGGTAACCTTGGAAAACAAGGCTCGCTCCACCTGAACGAAGGAAATACCCTCTCAATTTATTCTCAAGCGGGAGTATAAACACCTGATCTGCTTCAAGCAATAAATTAGATACTGGACTGTAGGTTAACAAGAAACCTAGTAGAACAGCGATAATTAGTTCTGCAGGAAAACCATCAGGAAGGGTTTCGATCCACTTTTGATAATAAAAAGAAGCCGTTCCAATTAAAAATAATAAAACAACGACTAGATGCCCATTGAAAATATAACGTAAATACCTGCCTAAATCCTTCATACGACCGCTTGCTCGGTCCTTCCAAAGCTTTTTTTCATCAAACATAATTTTCTTCCTTTGTTAATTGAATATACAAATCATCTAAAGAAGCAGCTGGCATTGAGAATTGCTCTCTCAACTCTTCAAGGGTCCCTTTTGCACGAATTTTACCTTCATGAAGAATCACAAATCGATCGCAATATCTTTCGGCTGTGGCTAAAATATGTGTGGACATTAAAATGCCTGCACCGTTATCCTTCATTTTTTTCATTAAATCGAGCAGGGATTGGATTCCAAGCGGATCAAGTCCAACAAAAGGTTCATCGACAATATACAGAGACGGCTGAATTAAAAACGCACACATAATCATTACCTTTTGTTTCATGCCTTTTGAAAAATGGGCTGGAAACCACTTTAAACGCTTTTCCATTCGAAATTCTGTCAGTAATGAAGTAATTCGTTCTTTATAGGTAGCCTCATCAAGCCCATACGCCATGGCTGTTAGTTTCAAATGCTCCTCAAGAGTCAATTCTTCATATAAAACAGGTGTTTCAGGAATAAAGGTAAACAATTTACGATAAGCCTCTTTATTTTCTGTGAAAGTATGACCATTTATTTTTACTGAACCTTTGTGCGGTTCCATTAATCCAATAATATGTTTTATGGTTGTACTCTTCCCCGCGCCATTTAAACCAATCAATCCGACCAATTCTCGTTCCTTTACTTCAAAGGAGACATCTTTTAAGACAGGGTTTCTTGTATATCCCCCGACAAGATTTTCAATCATTAATAAAGACATTTGCAACGTCCTTCCTTAACAGGATTATCTTTTTATTTTAACAAATTGTCCTTGATAAAAATAGTTTTCAAATTTTTATCATTTTTTTTGTATATTTCTTTTCACATCGGACATCATAATATTCGAAGGGGAAATAACTTACTTCGATGAAGAAATTCATCAAAACTTGAGATGAGGTGTCTGTCAAAGACAATTTACATTTCAAACAAGTGAGCTTCCAATTCGTTTCAGATAAGGGGATGGTTGTTTTGTACAGCGTGCACAGTAACCATTTTGAGTTCTAGTACACCAAGTCACTGTTTATCTTAAAAAAATAAACATTAAATGAGGTGTTTACCGCAGATCGCTACCTGTTTTTATAAGTTGGGAAAACATATAAAAACAACATAGGGGATGGTCAGCTTGAACAACGATGTCTCTTTATAAAAACACTCTATGAAAAATGAGGTGTTTATCAAAGAACACTCCTAATGAACGTACCAATTGAAGCAAACCCCTTCGAGAGGGCAGGATCCCATGCGGATCCTGTCTTTTTCTTTTTTAGTTTTCATGGTAAAATAATACAAACTATTTAGAAGGGATCGTGGATCGAATGAGTGATTGTATTTTTTGTAAAATTGTTAATGGAGAAATTCCATCCGCAAAAGTTTTTGAGAATGAACATGTATTAGCCTTTTTAGATATTACTCAGGTGACAAAGGGACATACTTTGGTTATTCCAAAAGTACATAAAGAAAACTTATATGAATTAACGCCGGAAATGGCCAGAAACCTTTTTGAAGTAGTCCCCGCCATTGCGAACGCCTTAAAACAAGAATTTAATCCAATTGGCTTAAATGCCATTAATAATAATGGTGAACATGCAGGCCAATCTGTTTTTCATTATCACATGCATTTAATTCCTCGTTACGGAAAAGGCGACGGATTCGGAGCTGTATGGAAAAGTAATCAACATGAGTATACTTTTGACATGTTAGAGGCAATGGCTGCAAATATTAATAAACAAGTATAGAAAAATATTTTTATAATTATCAGAAAATTATATCTTTATTATTATTATATTAATATGGTATAATGAATACAGGTTTTTCGCTGCAGGCAACTAGCGCACTGCAGGAGGAACAAATAGATTAGTATAGCAGAGGAGAGATGAGAAATGAATACGAAGAACATTGTAATTTTAGCACTATTAGCGGGGATTGGGGTGGTCTTGCATACGGTAATGCCAAGTTTTCTTGGAATAAAACCTGACATGATGCTGGCTATGATGTTTTTAGGAATAATTCTTATTCCTGAGATCAAGAGTGTATTGCTCTTGGCAATTGTGACAGGAGTATT
Source organism: Neobacillus drentensis NBRC 102427 (assembly GCF_001591445.1). Lineage (GTDB taxonomy): Bacteria > Bacillota > Bacilli > Bacillales > Cytobacillaceae > Neobacillus > Neobacillus drentensis. The sequence goes on from NZ_BCUX01000008.1 coordinate 227,447, forward strand.
GTCTGCATTAACTACAGGCTTTCCAGGCGGACAAATTCCAAATATCATTGATAAGCCTATCACAGCTTTGGTCTTCCTCGGTTTATTTTTATCCTTAAAAAAATACCGAAATTCGATTGTTAGTGTTGGTGTTTTAACTGCCATTGGAACTCTTGTATCAGGGACTATCTTTCTAACAGCAGCATTCTTTCTAGTAAGTTTACCTGCGTCCTTCACCGCACTATTTGCTGCAGGTGTTGTCCCAGCTATTGCTCTCAATACCATTATAATGGTTATTTTGTATCCAGTTGCTCAATCAATTGTTAAGCGAACTAAATTAACATCACCTTCCGTCATTCAAAAATAATGCACGGGATCCTTTTTAAGAAAAGAACCCCCGATGGGTTCTTTTCTTAATATAATTCTATAAAAAATAACTAATCATTATGGCAATTAACATGAAAAACCCACCGCATCCAGCTAGTGCAACAAATCTTTTCTTTAAAATATGTTTAGGTGGATATACACCGGATCTTGCTAATTTCAAAAAAACCTTAATTGCACTCAATAAAAGGATTGTACTAAAGATAAAAAAAATGAGAGCTGCCATCTTCATTCTTCTTGTCCCCCTATTTAGTCTCAAAAAAGCGACTAATTGTTGTAACTATTTATATGTTTACCCGTCCATTCCTATGAACAAGGGCTGACAGATTAATGATAGGGATAATTAACTGACTAATTAGTTAACAATTTTTAAGTTAAATATTCTAAAATTTCCTATTATTCAATGGATGTATTTGATCTAAAAAACAAAAATTCAATAGATTATTATTCTAATTTTTAAAAATTTTGTGAATTTATATCTTTATTAATTTTTACTTTATTGGCATAATGAAAATACAGAAATAAAAAAGTAGGTGAAAATGGGGATGACCGAGAAACAATTTACTATGAAGGAAGCGATGATTTTTACTCAGAGAGTTGCACAATTAAGTAAAGCCTTGTGGAAAGCAATTGAGAAAGACTGGCAGCAATGGATAAAACCTTTTGATTTAAATATTAATGAACATCATATTCTATGGATTGCCTACCATTTAAACGGTGCCTCCATCTCGGATGTGGCGAAGTTTGGCGTCATGCATGTTTCAACCGCATTTAATTTTTCGAAAAAGTTAGAAGAGCGAGGATTACTTCAGTTTTCAAAAAAGGAAAATGACAAGCGCAATACTTATATTCAACTTACTGATGCAGGCGAAGAGATATTACTTCAATTAATGGAAACCTATGAGCCGAATGACAATGCTGTATTTTCGGGTGCCTTGCCGCTTCGTGAATTATACGGGAAGTTTCCTGAGATTGTTGAAATGATGGCAATTGTCCGTAATATTTATGGAGAAGATTTCATGGAAATCTTTGAACGTTCTTTTCATAATATTGAAAGTAGATTCATTGAAGAAGATGGAAAACTAAAAAAATCAAAAAATATTGAACAAGAACTCGTTTAATACTGAACTATAAGTACTTTTCCAACTCTTGAAAAAGAGGCATATAAAGCTTCTGCTTCAAACAAGCGTTTATTATTGCTCTCATATTAAGATTGAAAGGTAAAGAGACAGATAATTCATGAAAAAGCGGCTGGAAGTATACATATCCCTCCGCTTTTTGTTCTTCTAATTTTATGCTCATTTTGTTACATAAAGAATAAAACAGCTTTACTTCCTGTTCGGATATCCCATTTTCAATAATAAGTTTATATAAATCGAGCGTTGAATCATTGAGCAACTTTAGCAACAGCTTTTGGTGATATTCAAGGATTTTAATTCTTTCCAGTAATTCTTGTTCATTCATCCATTAGCCCTCTTTTCATTATTTTACATGGTATATGTATATTATTAACCTTTTAAAACATTGGGTAAACTATTTTAATCCCTATAAGGGGAATTTTTTTATGTTTTTTTCCTTCAGATTTTAAATGGTTCATGCGGTTCACTTATGAGCCTAACATTCTTCCATTCTTTTTGACTATCTTTTTTTTATAATATTTGATAATGTATTAAACATAACACGAACATCAGGGAGGGAATCATTGATGATCTCCATTTTTATTGTCTTAGCAATTTTCATCTTGTTTTATGTAAATAAAATGACCAATTCACTTTGTATCCAAAAAGAAATTCCTGAAGAAAACCAACATAAGGTATTTCGTACTATAAATATCCTAATTACGATTCTTCTAATATCTTCATATTTGGAAATTTTATATACATGACCCAAGGGGAACACTATGCAAACGAAGGCATTTGTATTAATAAAAAAATAGAAGCGATGAGATTTTCTCATCGCTTTTAGTTTGCGATTTTTATTAATAAACCCAAGAAGCTCCGATGATTATTAATAAAATAAATAGGACAACCACTAACGCAAAGCCTCCACCGTAACCTGCTCCACCAGACATATATTCCCCTCCATTCATAAAGTACTATTCGGTCTTAATAAATCCAAGAAGCTCCCACAATAATTAATAGTATGAAAAGTACTACAATTAGAGCAAAGCCCGCTCCATGTTCATGGCTCATCGTAATACCTCCTTTTCCATTTACTACGATATACTATTCAAACCAAATTCAATTCGTTTAGGCACTTCCCATTTTTTTTTGAAATGTTTTAAGTTCACTTTTGTGAAAAATTTCAAAAAATAATCATTGTATTATTTTTGCAGGAGTTACCATTTATGTTATAGTAGAGTTTGTGGACAAGAAATTACTGTTTAGGAGAGATTTCATCATGAAAAAATGGTTATTAGCCCTTACATTAGCTGGCGGAGTACTTGCATTAACTGCATGTAATCAAAGCGGTTCTGATACAGTGGCAGAGAGCAAAGTTGGTAACGTAACTCAAGAAGAACTTTACAATACAATGAAGGATAAATACGGAGATCAAGCCCTTCAGCAACTTGTATATGAAAAAGTTCTAGCTAAGAAATACAAGGTTACAGATAAGGAGTTAAATGCAAAAATTGATCAATTAAAAACCGATCTTGGTGCAAATTTTGAAACGACCCTTGCACAATATGGTTATAAAAGCGAAGCTGACTTGAAGAAAACAATGAAGCTAGGCATGATGCAGGAAAAAGCTGCAATGAAAGGCGTTAAAGTAACCGATAAAGAATTAAAGGATTACTACGATAATTATAAGCCGGAAATTAAGGCGCGTCATATCCTTGTTGCTGATGAAAAGACTGCAAAAGAAGTGAAGAAAAAGCTTGATGGTGGAGCAAAATTTGAAGATGTTGCAAAAGAGTATTCAACTGATGAAGGCTCTAAAGCAAACGGTGGGGATTTAGGCTGGTTTGGAACAGGTAAGATGGATCCAGACTTTGAAAAAGCTGCCTATGCTTTAAAAGTCAATGAAATCAGTGCTCCAGTAAAATCTCAATTTGGTTATCATATTATCCAATTAACAGACAAAAAAGAGAAAAAACCATACGCAGAGATGAAGGACGAAATCGTAACTCAAGTAAAGTCCTCTAAATTAACGACAGAAGAAATTAATAAAGCTATGCAGCGTGAACTAAAAGCTGCAGATGTTAAAGTTAGTGATAAAGACTTAAAAGATGCACTTAACCCACAAACAACTGCAGCAACTGCAGCTCATTAAAAAAATGAAAAAAGCGGAAACGCCTCTAAACGAGCGCTTCCGCTTTTCTATTCTCCGGTAACCCTTAGTTCTTCCTTCAATTCCTTTTCTCTCTCCAGGCGTTTCATATAGATTTCGCCTTCCTGCTCAATGTTTTCCATTTCCATCAATCGCTCTTCTCTTCCTGTTTTCAGTGCCATTAGTGCACTTACTACAATACCAACCACAACAGCATATACCCAAATAGGAATAGTCATATTTCTTGCTCCTTTCCTTAGTGGTTGTCCACCCTTTACTACATGATATTCCTTAGAAATGGAAATATTCATATTAGCCTTTAAATGCAAAAAAAATAACCCAAAAGAGGGTTATCTTATTTATGGAACGCTGGTTTATAAAAGGAACGATTATCAAGAGCAAATATTCGCTCAGTAAATTCACCTGGCTTTACTCGATCTAGTGCCCGGTCAAGCATATTCATTTTCGCATCAAGATTATCGATATAATGTAGAATTTCGGCTTCTTTAATCATTGGCGGTTTAGGACTGCCCCATTCTGCTTTTCCATGATGGCTCAGAACAAGATGTTGAAGAATAAGGACTTCTTCCCCAGAAATACCAAGTTCTTCAGCCGCTTTGCCTATTTCATTAATCATAATTGTAATATGCCCAAGCAGGTTTCCTTCAATCGTGTAGACCGTCGAAATTGGACCCGATAATTCCAATACTTTCCCCATATCATGTAAGATAACCCCTGCATATAGTAAATCCTTGTCGAGGCTTGGATAAAGCATGGCAATCGATTTAGCCAAATCAAGCATACTCACAACATGATAGGCAAGCCCGGATACAAACTCATGATGATTTTTAGTGGCTGCAGGAAACTCTAAAAAAGCCTTCTGATGCTTTTTGATTAAGTGTCGTGTAATTCTTTGGATATTGGGATTTTTCATTTCAAAAATATACTGAGTGAGTCTGCTTGACATTTCCTCCTGGCTTAATGGTGCTGTCTCCAGGAAGTCATCCAATTTTACACCATCTGACGGCCCGGTCCGGCGTATTTGGCGGATTTTAAGCTGGCTTTTCCCACGATAATTTTGTACATCCCCTAGTATTTTCACAATACTTTGTGGGGCATAACTCTTTCCATCCTCATCATTAACATCCCAGAGCTTTGCTTCTATCTCCCCGCTTTTGTCCTGGAGAATAAGTGTTAAAAAAGGTTTGCCATTACTTGCAATCCCCTTTGTAGAACTTTTAATTAGTAAAAAAAGTTCTACCTGTTCACCTACTTCATGCTTTAATATACCTTTCCCCATAAATTCACGTCCTTTCCATTAATAAGAGTATAACATATCCAATTAGTACTCTATGAAATTATCTGTACAGCACCTTTTTCTAAAAAAAGAACATTTTCCCTTTGGAAAAAAGGCAGTAAATGTTTATGACAAGTGAAAAATAATAGTTGATTCCGCTTCATCCCTTTTAGTAGCTCTATCACTTTTTCCGTTCTTTTTGCATCAAAGTTTACAAAACTATCATCAATAATAATCGGGAGGTGATGTTTCTCATATAACGTTACTGCAAAGGCAAGTCGTATAGCTACGTATAACTGTTCCGTTGTTGCTTGGCTAAGTTCATTTGCTTCAAAAATAGTATGATCCTTACGCTCAACTAAAAAACCCGAACCGGAGTCTCGTAAGTGAATCCTATGATAGTTGTCATCTGTGAGGAACGACAAATATTCTTCCGCTTTGGAGAGCATCCTTGGTAAATGGATGTTTTTATACTTTTCAATCGTATTTACGAGAATCTCCTGTGCGATACAATAGACGGACCACTCCTTTGCAGCCTCTTCTAATTCATATCTTTTCTGTTTGTATTGATGGAGAATATCCGAATAAACGCCGCCCTCTTCTAGAGCTTGAATTTCGTACTTAATCGAAGCTTGTTCTTCCAAACGTTTTTTTAAGGCTGTTTGCAATAAATGGACTTCCTGATTATATTCAGTAATTACTTCATCACTAGGATGGATTTGGAGGAAGTTTTCCCGATCCTGTTCCGAGAGAATTGAATATTGTAGTTGGCTTTGCAGTGATTCTAACCTTTCGATTAACTTTTCTTTCTTCTCTGCTTTAGCTCCAAGTTCGTAAAATTGCAACTCTGTCTCCACCTTTGCAGAAGAGATTAGTTGGTTATATTCTAATCGCAGATGAGCCAGCTCCTGCGATTTCTGTCTTAAATCAGCTTCAAGATCATTAAGCTTTGCGAGTCTCTCTTGACTCGTTATTTGCTTGCCATGTTCTTCTTTCAACTTGTTTCGCAATACATAGGCTGCATTATATAAATCTAAACCTTTCTCATTTAAATAAAGATGCTCGTAATAATTAAGACTCTTTATTACTTTCTCCTGCTGCTGATTTATTTGCTCAAGCCTTGTCTGCAAAAGTTTTTTCTCTCTGCAATTCATTTTATATTGTTCAATAAGTTCAAATGCTTCAAGTAAAAAGGAATTAGCAATATATTCCGGTACTTTTAATTCACGGCTAATTGACAGCAGCTTCTCTTTATTTTGAGCGGACTCCAATTCCCATTGTTCGAATTTTGCAATCACCTTTTCGTATTGAGCTTGCTGCTGTTTTAACTTAATCTTTACAACTTGAAGTTCTTCTCTCCGCTGTTTATCAAGCATTAACTGCTCCTCAAGTTTTGTAATTTCCAGATATTCAGCTGATTGGAGTTTTTGCTTTAACTGCTTTTCCTTGTCTCGTAAACTGGTCAATGTTTGATTAAGATCCGCATCCTGCGATTGTTTCTTACTTTTGGTCATAACAAGGGCTATAAAAATGCATCCTAGTAAACCAATCGTAACTAGAAACCATTGCTTTGATAGCACACCATACAGTGTTACTACAGCCAGGATAAACTCAAAAAGATAAAACTGAAGTGTTCTCTGCTTTACTTGTTTAGCTGAAGCTGCTTTATCTCGTTCATTTATCTGTTGATAGAAGTCTATTTTATCTTGTAAGGACCTTAATTCTCCTTCCAATCCCTTTTTATCATTTGCCGAATTTACCTTTTCTTCAAGCAGCAACCGTTCCTGGTTAGATAAAACAAGCCGTTCTACAAATCGGACTTCTTTTTCTACTTCCTCTAATATACCCTTTTCTTCTTGATAATGAGTCTCTAATTCTTCCTTCACTTCTTCTAGCTTTTGAGTTTTCCGAGAAACTGCTTCCACTTGATTTTTCATATAAATATTTGTATTAATGGAAAAGATATCTTCTTCATTTAAGTTTAAATGAAGCTTCTCTTTCGTAATAGAAAGCTCTTCTTCAATAGCTAAAAGTTTTGTTTCACATTTCAGTTTTTCCTGCTTCAATTGCTCGAAAAGTGGAACTTGATCAAGCAAGGATAAGATAGCAGGCTCGTTTTTAAGGAAAGCTTGGTCTGGTTGAATCACTGTTAATTCTTTTTTTAAATTTTCAATTCTTTCGGTTATGCTGTTAATCTCCGCTTTATAGGGATGGATGAACTGAGTTATTTTTTCAATTCTTTCAATTCCACGTACTGGAAACCCAATTTCCCCTAATTCTTTAAGCTCCTTCATGGTCCACTTTTCGTCTTTGACGGTGGTTTCGATTCTTTTCCATTCATTTAGTTTTTCAATCTTTTCCCCTAAAGCCTGTAATGATTCGTTTATTTCCATCATTTCTTGGTGGAGTATTTCTTTCTTCTCTACTAGATTTGAATAATTTTTATTCTTTGCTTCTGCTATTTTCAATTCTTCATTGATTCTATGAAGTGCTTGTATCTTTTCATTTAATAATGGTTTCTTTCCTGTAGGTTTAAAGCGCATTTCTAGCTCTTTCTGTAGGAAATCTTCTGTTTTTGCCAGCCTTTCCGTTCCTAATGTTCCAGCGGAGAATAGGAACTTGCCTATCTCATCATTTTTCATTTGATGAATATTTTGCAAGCCATGCAAATTAAAAGAAAAAATAGCTTGGAATAAACTTTTATCAAAGTTCCCTGTTAATTCATTAAGAAGTTCCTCGCCGCCCATCCTGCCATTGTCCATAACGACCTTCACATCACCAGTCGCTTTTCCTCTCACACGTTCTATCACTGCCCCACCGTGACTTTCATGAACAATCCTAATTTTCCCGCCATATTTTGTACTATGTTTTGGCTCATAACGGAGTTCTGCTGATTGCTGTTTTGTAGGAAAACCGAATAAGATGCAATGGATAAAGGCCATAATCGTGGACTTACCTGCTTCATTTTCTCCATAGAACACTTGAAAATTATGAAGGTCGGTAATTTTGACATTCTCTAATTGGCCAAACCCATATATATGTAGTTCGAGAATTTTCAATCTTCTTCACACCTTCCTTAAGACTGATAAAGCAATTGAATCAGCAATTTCTCTGCTTTTCCGACTAACTCTTTCTGTTCTTCCAACGTTAAATGCACTAAATATTTTCTCCCTAATTGGTGACCGTACAAGGGGGCCAAGCTTTGCTCCACATTGTCAAAATGGTCAATAGTTTCAAATAACTCCGCATAAAAATTAGCATCCCTTTTCATTTGTTCTTTGTCTATTTGCTGGCTCACTACAATGGTTAGGTCCACCACCCAGACAAAGGAATCCTCATCTTTTTCATCCTCTTGAAGAAGCTCTAAAAGTTCGGAATCAACACTTCTTTTTTCACGGGCATCATCTAATTGAATATTTTTCAAAACCAGAGATAATAGTGTTGCTTTCAGATCCTTTCGTACACTTTTGATTGTAGTCTGGCATAGTAGCAATAACTCGTGGAAACTTCTTGCTGAAGAAGCATCAACAACTACTTCCTCCCAAATAATATCTGCCGTTTCTAAAAAGTTCATTTTCGTATCATGTTCGGATAACGTTACATGATAGATCCCTTTTGAACCAGATTCTTTTTTATTCCTGCCTTGGATATTACCTGGATAAATAATTGGCGGATTATTAGAAAGAATAGCCCTTTTATGGATATGTCCCAAGGCCCAATAATCAAAATCCTTTCGAAGTAAATCATTAACCGTAAAGGGAGCGTAGTTGTCATGCTCCACCCCGGCACTCTCATTTCCATGAAGAATTCCGATATGAAAATCCGCTCCTTCTTTCTTTATGTAATCATTGATTTTTCTATCAAAGACATGTCTGGTCGGATAACTGAAGCCATATAAATGGATGATTTCACCACTTTTAGTATGTAAAACTTTGGTTTCTACCTCACTCTTAAAAATATGAACATTAGAGGGCATGTCAAGGTGAACCCAGGACCCGTTTAAATGATCATGATTCCCATGGATGATATACACAGGAATTCCCTTTTCTGCAAGCTTAAGCATCTCTGAACGAAAGCGGGATTGTGCACGCAGGCTGCGGTCCTCGCCATCGAATAAATCGCCTGCTAAAATAACGAAGTCAACCTGCTGATAAATTGCGGTCGAAGTAATCTGTTTTAATGCAGTAAAGGTACTTTCTTTTACACGCATAAAAATATTTGTTGGTAAATGCTTTAATCCGACCATCGGACTGTCCAAATGCAGGTCTGCTGCATGAATAAAGCTTACTTTTTTCATAAATAATTCCTTTCCACATCTTTTCTCCATTGTAGCACCTCTTAAATACGAATGCACGTTCTAGTAATAAGCTAACGAAAAAAATAAAGAACCATTACCAGCAGGTAATAGCTCTTCGTTTTCCTTATTCTTTCTTAGTTAACTGTAATGCTTTTTTAATATCTTTAAAGGAGTTTGACTGTCCATACATTAAGACGCCGCCACGGTATACGCGGGCACCAAATATGGCTAATATTGTAATTGTTGCAACAAGGATTCCAATGCCTATTAGTGCTTCCCAAATCGGAATTGTTAGCATTCCAACACGCAAAAACATAATCATCGGTGTAAAGAATGGTATAAAGGATGTTACTGTAATAAACGATGCATCCGGTTTACCTAAGCCAAACATTGCAATCATAAACCCGGCAACCACTAACAACGTCATAGGCGTAATCATTTGCTGAACATCTTCTATTCTGCTGACAAGGGAACCAAGAAATGCCGCTAAAGTTGCATAAAGGAAATAACCTAGAATGAAGAAAATGACAGCGTAGAGTATCGTCTCAAAAGGGATGTCACCAAAACCATAAACTCCCATAAAGCCTTCTTTTAATGATTCCATATTCTGTTTAAACGAGAAATAGCCAACAGACAGAAATACTGCGAGCTGTGTCAGACTTAACAAACCGATTCCGACTATTTTCGCAAACATCTGCTTAATTGGTGAGACACTGGATATTAAGATTTCCATTACTCTTGATGACTTTTCTGTCGCCACTTCCATCGCAATCATATTTGCATACATGATGACTGAAAAATAGATAATAAACAGCAGGACGTAGACAAGACCACGTGCTTGGTTTAATTCTTCTTCTGTTTTTGCATTCTTCTCGAGCGCAATTTTCTCAAAAGAAACCGGTTCATAAAGCTTTTCGAGCTGGGCTGCCGTCAATTGAATTTGGGAAGCTGCAAGCATTGTTTTTACTTGCTGGAGACTTGTATTGAGATCAGTAAACATGGAAGAGTCCGCAATACTCATTGCCTTATATGTAGCTAATGGCAGGTTTTCCTCATTCATCGCTAGCAGAACAATGCCTTGATAACGCCCCTCTTCCACGGCTTTTTCCGCATTATCAACACTCCCTTCGAAGGGAGATAGTTTTATATCTTTATTGATTAACTTAACTTGTTTTTTGAAAGGTTCGTAAAGTTGACCTGTTTCATCAAGGACTGCAATATTCTCTTTCCCGCCATCTTTATCAAAAATATCAATGATATTATTTAAGTTCGTTAAAGCTAAGACAATTAAGACTGTTAAAAGAGTGGTAATGATAAAGGATTTTGTTTTTAACTTGTTTATATAGGTATGGAATAAGATAATCCAAAAACTATTCATAAGAGTCACCTACTTTCTCAATAAAAATATCATTTAAAGAAGGCTCTTCTAGAGAAAATTTCCGAATAAACCCCTGATTTACTATCTCTTTAAGGATTTTTTCGGCTATGTATTCTCCTTCAATTTGCAGATGAATTCCTTCCATCGTAGTTTTGGACTTAACAACACCTGGATAACTTTTTAAGGAATCCAACGAAAAATCAGCATGGATAACCAAGTTCTTCTTACCAAATGATCGTTTTATTTCTTTTAAAGATCCATGAACCACCGGACTACCTTTTTGCAAAATGCATAGATGCTCACACATTTCTTCTACATGCTCCATCCGATGACTCGAAAATACAATGGTTGCCCCATTTTCTTTTAAAGATAAGACTGCTTCTTTCAGCATTTCGACATTTACCGGGTCAAGCCCGCTAAATGGCTCATCCAGAATTAGTAATTTTGGTTTGTGAACGACAGCTGCAATGAATTGTATTTTCTGTTGGTTTCCCTTCGAAAGCTCTTCGACTTTTTTATTCTCATACTCCGGGATCTTAAATCGATCAAGCCAAAGTTTTAATTCTGTAAGTGCCTTAGCCTTTTGCATACCTCTTAATCTGGCTAAATAGACGATTTGGTCACGGACCTTTAGTTTGGGATACAGGCCCCGCTCCTCTGGAAGATAACCAACCAAGTGACTGGTGGAATAATCAATCGGTTTGCCGTCCCAGGTAATCTTCCCACCGCTAGCATCAAGCAACCCTAAAATCATCCGAAATGTCGTTGTCTTCCCTGCACCATTTGCCCCTAAAAAGCCAAACATTTCTTTGTCGGGTATCTCTAATGATAAATCGTCCACTGCAGTAAAATCCCCAAACTTTTTCGTGACATGTTCAAGTTTAAGAACCATTTTACACACTCCTCTCCATTTTAGTACGAATAAACAATTAAATAGTTTCAGATTCTTTTTGAACTTCTTTTGAAATTATGTGAAAATATAAAATATAACAACAAAATATAGGAAGGGGGCTGAATAATGAAAACGTATAAATTAACTGCATTTGAAAACAATGGAGAAAAGATTTTAGACGAATCCATCCAGGCTGAACATGATGAGACTGCAAAAGAATTAGCAGAAAAGCTGTTAGCGGAAAGAAACTTATTAGAATCAACACATCGCTTCACCTCACCAAGCGGAAAGCTATTACTGTTTCATTCCTAATACTTCAAAAAAACAAAGAAGCGATGGCTTCTTTGTTTTATTTCCCAATAAATCTAGGTGGTCTTTTTTCAATAAATGCTTTAATTCCTTCTTGATGATCAATTGTTTCACGCATTTTTTGTTGAGAGTGTTTTTCTAATTCTAAAATTTTTAGCAGGTATGGACGATTCATGTCAGCTAAGATTTTTTTCGTTTTAATCATTGCTTGAACAGGTCTCGTTAACCAATCTGCGATTCTAGCATCTAATGTCTCCTGCAGATTTACAGTCGCCACTTCTTCAATTAACCCCAACTCCAATGCCTCATCAGCATCCATCATTTTACCATCCCAGATTACCTGTTTCGCCTTTGTCTCTCCTAATTTCTTCTCTAGAAAGAAATGGGCCCCGCCATCAGGGATCAAACCGATTCCTATAAAATTCATTGCAAGCTTACTAGTCTTTTCTGCGATGATATGGTCTGTAGCTAGGGCTAAACTAAATCCCAAGCCTGCTGCGGCACCAGATACAGCGCTAATCGTTAATTTAGGCATGCTGTATAGGGTAATAATAAGCTCACTAATGCTATCCATGACTGGAAAAAATTCAATTTCATTCATGTTTGACAGCATTGTTTTAATATCGCCGCCTGCTGAAAATGCTCTTCCTTTTCCTGTTATTACAACAATATCAATTTCATCTGACTCACTAATTTCTTTAAGCTTACAGACAAGCCCCTTAATCATATCTGAGTCCATAGCATTTAACGCATCGGGTCTGTTCATTTCAAGCATTGCAACACGACCTGTAACCTTTACATTTACCTTATCAGTGATAAAATTGATCGACATTCCAAGCCCCCCCATCCTCTTCCATCAATTCCATTATATATGGAATTGATGAGTTAAATACATAAAAGTTTTTTAAATATAGTGAATTTTCTACACCTGAACTTTTTTTACAGACAATAGGACAAAGGAATAATCCCTTGTCCTCCATAGCTATCTTTTTCTAAGCACATCTTTTTGCACTTGATCCCTTAAGGACATCTTTAGGAATTTACCCACAGAATTCTTGGGAATATCATCTAGGAATAAAATATCATCAGGAATCCACCATTTCGCAAACTGGGGCTTTAAAAAGTCAAGCAGTTCTTCTTTTGATGTTTTCCCCTTATATGCCTCTTTTAAAACTACACAGCCTATTGGACGTTCTTGCCACTGTTCATGTGGAACAGCCACTACTGCAGCTTCAAAAACAGCCTCATGTGCCATTAATCCATTTTCTAGATCAACTGAGGATATCCATTCACCACCGCTCTTTATTAAGTCCTTTGTGCGGTCGACAATTTTAACAAAACCTTCTTCATCGATTGTGACAACATCACCAGTATGAAGCCAGCCATCACGGAATGCATCCTTAGTTCGTTCATCATGATAGTATTCAGATGCAATCCATGGACCCTTAATGCATAATTCTCCCATTTCCTTTCCGTCCCATTGGACTTCACCATTTCGACCAACTACTTTTATATCAAGTCCTGGGACAAGAATTCCCTGTTTGGCTCTTATTTCTAGCCTTTCCTCTGCATCTAGCCCTTCCTGGTAACTTTTTAAATTAGAGATAACAACCAGGGGACTTGTTTCTGTCATCCCATAAGCATGTATGAATGGGATGTTATGCCTTTGTTCATAGGATTTAATCAATCCTTTTGGGGCTGCTGATCCACCACATAATACTCCTCTTAAACTGCTCATATCATAAGAACCTTCATCGAGTTCTTTTAATAATCCAAGCCAAATAGTTGGAACCCCCGCGGTGATAGTCACTTGTTCCTGTTCAATGAGTTCTGCAATCAATTTAGGTGTGAAATATGGACCAGGCAAAACTAATGAGGTTCCAAACCAAACCGCTGCAAATGGCATCCCCCATGCATTTGCATGAAACATGGGGACAACCGGCATGGCAATGTCCTTTTCACTTAAGGCTGCACTATCGGCTAGTCCGAGTGCCATGCTATGTAGTAAAATGCCTCGGTGCGAATAGACCACTCCTTTTGGATTACCTGTGGTGGCCGATGTATAACACATTCCAGCCGGATCATTTTCAGCAATATCGTTAGGATATTGGAATGTAGGATCAGCTTCAGATAGTAGATTTTCATAATGATAGACTGGGGAGAGTGTTGTTTTAGGAAGTTCCTTTTCATCCGTCATAATAATATAGGCTTTGACAGTTTTCAATTCTGAGGCACATTTTTCGAGTAATGGTACGATGTCTGAATCAACGAGGAGAATCTGGTCTTCTGCATGATTGATAATAAATGAAATATGCTGGGGAGAAAGGCGAATGTTTATCGTATGTAGAACAGCCCCCATACATGGAATGGCAAAATAAGCTTCTAAGTGACGGTGATGATTCCATGCCAGTGTCCCGATCCGTTCGCCTTTTGAAATACCCAACTTCTCCAGGCTGCTTGCAAGCCTCCTCATTCTTTCAGTAATTTGTTTGTAAGTAAATTTATGGATGCCACTTGCCGTTCTCGATACAACTTGTTTCTTCGGAAAAAACTTTTCTGCCCTTTCAATCATTTGAGTCATTGTTAATGCAGTTTGCATCATTTACATTTCCCTCCGATTATGAAAGAATTTTCCGTATGCAGCATCAAATGTGGTCAACTCTATAAATTATTCGTCAATATGATACCTTATTCCTTTATAAGAAACAGAATAATAAAAAAGATATCAAAGGAAGTCACCTTTGATATCTTCTCGCTTTATTTTTTGATAATATTCATCCTTCTTAAAAACTCGATTGGCTGCTGTTTCCTAAAGTGTTCTTTGACCATATATGCAACACCATGCTCATTCTCTGACCTAGTAACCCAATCTGATGCTCTCTTCACTTCGAAATTGGCATTCCACATCGATACTCCAAGGCCCACGGCCTCAAGCAATGGAATATCATCTAGACCATCGCCGATATAAACCATTTCTTTTATTTGGATTCCCAGTTGGCTCCCCAGATAAGATAACCCTGATAACTTTGAAACACCCGCCGGTACAATATCTAACCGTAACGAGTCGAGCTCAATCATGTCAATTTCGGTAAACATTTTCCTTAATGCATTTTTCGCATCTTGAAGGTCACTCTCATCTTCGAAATAAACTTCAATCTTCGGCGGGCTGACTGGCTGATCATGTAAATATTCAGAAAGGGACGAAACAAATTGCTGTGAATAGAAAACTGGGTCCCCTGAGGTAAAAACAGTTTTAGTCAATAAATTATTACTTAGTTTTAATTTATTGGCTAAAGAAAATTGTTCATGGACTAGACGAATTTGACATGGAAGTGCCTCTAGAAAACTAACAGCATCGTAGGTTATATCCTCATTTATTCTCTGAACATATATTGGTTTGTCCTCAGAGCTGGCAATAAATGCGCCTTGATGGGTGATAAGTGGGGATTTTATTTTTAACGCCTTAGCTACTTTTCTTGTGGATGGGAAACTCCTTGAAGTTACAAGGGTGACATAGATACCTTTTTGCTGAACATATTCAATTGCCTCTTTTGTTGATTTATGGATTTTTCCATTTGTTTGAAGAAGCGTGCCATCAATATTTAAAGCAAGCAAGCGATAAATCATTACGTTGCCCCCTGTTCTTGGTGAAATAGCCTTTATATCACTTTTATGATTTTTTAGGCATTTATAGAACAGAAAAGCTGAAGCCGGACAACTTCCAAAGTCGAAATTTATAATTTTCTAACATATAAAAAAAAGCCTTCGGTCACTTCTTAAAT